>JAFLTZ010000036.1 GCA_022509045.1 Muribaculaceae bacterium
GGACAACGGCGATATGTTGAAAGCCTCAGTTCGTATGCCCGACAGTTTCTTGGTCGTATGGCTAAGCCTGATTGTGAATATATAAAAGGGTTACCACCTGCCATTGCTATCGAGCAAAAAGTAACAACACGTAATGCACGGAGTACAGTCGGTACCTCTACCGAAATTTACGACTATCTGCGATTATTATATGCACGCATTGGCAAAACATATTCTCCAACAAGTGGCTCTCTCGTTAAAAAGCATAGCCCTGAAGATGTTCTTCGCTTCATTTCATCATTCCCAATAAATACTCGTTTTGCTGTATTATCGCCAATTGTGTGTCGTGACGGGAAGTCTTTGATTCAGCAACTTGATGTTCTCATGAAAGAAGGTTATTCGCGTGTTGAATGTAATAGTAATATAATAGAAATCTCAGAACTAATCACTCAGAACAATATTAACAAAAAATATCCTAACCTACATCTACTCATTGATCGCATGACTAATGATGGCACTCAAGAAATGTGCAATCGCCTATATGACTCCACCGAAACAGCATTTTTCGAGGGTGCAGGAAAGTGTATAATAAAAGTCTGGGATAATGAAAATGTAATTGAACAACACTTTTCTACACGCTTTGAAGCTGACGGTATAACATTTGAAGAGCCGACAGATTTAATGTTCAATTTTAACAATCCCGTTGGTGCTTGTCCTGAATGTGAGGGTTATGGTAAGATTATGGGAATTGCCGAAAACTTAGTGATACCAAATAAAAATCTTTCTGTTTTTCAAGATGCTGTTGTGTGTTGGAAAGGCGAGAAAATGAGTGAGTGGAAAAAACACTTTATTCATATAGCTTCAAAAACAGGATTTCCTATTCACCGTCCATATAATGCACTAACAGAATCAGAAATTGACTTTTTATGGAATGGAAATACCGAGTTTAGCGGTATAAACGGATTTTTCAAGTGGGTTGAGAGTAAAAATTATGGCATTCAATATCGTGTAATGCTCGCTCGATATAGAGGTAAAACCACTTGCCCTGTGTGTCATGGTACTCGACTCAAAAATTCTGCAAATTATGTCAAAGTTGCAGGATATACAATAAGTAATCTTGTGAAAATGCCTATATCACAACTCTCTGAGATATTTGCAACTATTCAACTTGACAAAACTGATAAAGAGATTGCGCAACGACTACTCTTCGAAATAAATAATCGGCTTCACTTTTTGAATCAGATTGGCTTATCATACCTCACACTCGACCGTGTTTCCTCTACCCTTTCAGGTGGAGAATGCCAGCGAATTAATCTTGCAACATCCCTTGGAAGTAGTTTGGTGGGCTCTCTATATATACTTGATGAACCAAGTATCGGACTTCATTCTCGCGACACAAAACGACTTATTGACGTACTAAAATCTTTACGTGATATTGGAAATACAGTGGTAGTTGTTGAGCATGACGAAGATATTATTCGAGCTTCTGATTATTTAATAGATGTTGGTCCTCTTGCAGGAAGTAATGGCGGAAATATAATATTCCAAGGTAAAGTTAACCAAATGTCGCCAACGCTCAACAGCTATACCCTAAAATATATGAATGGAGAACTCCAGATACCTGTACCGAAAAAACGCAGGAAATGGAACTCGTATATTGAAGTAAAAGGTGCAAGTGAACACAATCTAAAGAATATTGATGTAAAATTTCCACTCGGTGTTATGACGGTTGTCACTGGTGTTAGCGGGAGCGGTAAATCCACCCTCGTACGGGAAATTCTATATAAAGCCTTATGCAAATATCTTGATATAAGCAATGAAATAGCAGGTCAGCACAGTGGGTTAACCGGGGATATTAATCGTATTGGAAACGTTGAGTTTATTGATCAAAATCCTATAGGGAAATCTTCTCGCAGCAACCCTGCTACATATCTTAAAGCATTTGATGAGATACGCCGTCTTTTTTCTGAACAGCAAGGAGCAAAACAAATGGATTTTACTGCCGGTTATTTTTCGTTTAACACCCCCGGGGGAAGATGCGAAGAATGTAAGGGCGAGGGTACTATAACAGTACCTATGCAATTTATGGCGGATATTACATTAGAATGTGAAGAATGCCACGGTAAACGTTTCAAACAAGACGTTCTTGACATATATTATTATGGCAAAAATATATCCGATATACTCGACCTCACTATTGATGATGCTATTAATTTCTTTAGCCAAAATAAGGGAATAACAGAACAACGCATTATTAAACGCCTCAAGCCGCTTCAAGACGTAGGATTAGGATATATCAAACTCGGCCAATCATCCTCAACTCTGTCTGGCGGAGAGAATCAACGTGTTAAGTTAGCTTATTATATTGCTGAAGAGAAAAGTGTACCTACGATGTTCATTTTCGATGAACCAACTACAGGACTTCATTTTCATGACATAAACACTCTTATGCAGTCATTTGAACAACTATTGAAGCGTGGGCACACAATAGTAATTATCGAACATAATATGGATGTAATCAAATGTGCAGACTATATTATAGACATAGGACCAGAAGGAGGGAACAATGGCGGAAAGATCGTGTGCACTGGAACTCCGGAAGATGTAGCAAAATGCACCGAAAGCTATACAGGCAAATTTCTTATCAATAAATTGAAGTAGTATCTATGTAAAGGAAAAGCTGTTCCGATAACAGGAACAGCTTTTATCATTTATTTTATCATATTAGATTTATATTTTTCCTTTTATTCGGTCTAATATCGATGGCTTGGGTATCTTAATATGCAGATTGATTTCCGAGTTATCTTTGTTAAAAAACAGGATACTATTTGGCAAAACTAATGCAAAACAACGATCCAACTGCTCAATGCCGCATATTCTATCAATAAAAATAGTCTTAAATAAATTGTCGTCATCCATATCTTCAAGGACTAATGTATCATCGTCAATTTTAAGATTATGATTCTGCTTTAAAGCCAAAATAAAATTGTTTAGAACCGGTAAAATCTCTTCATATCCAACCGGCGTCTTATGCATTCTGTATAGTGTCTTTATAACTTCTTTGGTTATCATGTTGTAATGGTTTTATTCGCTTACCATTTATATAAACCAAATCTATATAAAAAAGTTCACCATACACAAAACTTTTTGTATAATTAAACACAAATTTAACGAGGTACAAATTCCTCAAAACTATTATCTGAATAATATACAATAATCTTCGTAACACTACGTATTGGCTTTTCAACTTCAATACTTTCAACTTTCATTGATTTTTGCATCACGGCAGTCTGGACAATAGAGTCCGGTTTGTACATTGGTTTTACTTGGTTTTGTTCCGAAAATAAATTTTCTACTACATTTCGATGTTTCGAATCATCATTCGAAGCATCAGCAAATATTAAATTCTCACGAGGTTGAGCAATATCATCACTTTTTTCAGAAAACATTTCACCCTCACCAAACATCAACCACACAATAGATAGAGTAGGGAACGCAAAATGGATCTTAGAAATAATTTCGTCACTAACTTTTTTATTTCTACCATTGAGCAACTGAGACATTGTCGGACGAGATATCCCACAGCCATCAGCAAATTGAGAAACTGTTATATTTTTCTCATTAAGAAATTTTTTAATTCGTCCAACAATATCCATAGCCAAAATAATAAATTAACAAACCGAGAATTTACATTTTATATTTCCATTTGCAAATATACAAACTTGAATTGAAAAACACAAATTTATAATAGTTAACACGTGGCTTCCCAATTGTACACAATAGATATAGCAATAGCAAAACATCATTACACTATATATTTAGATTTATCAAGTAACTATTTGATTTTAAATATAATAATTGCATATATTTTATCAAGAACCCTCCAATTTTCGCCATTTAACGCGTATCGTTGTATTAAAACTATATATTTTGCTTATATAATGTTGGTTATTACGCGTTTAATGCAATTCTAAATAAATGTTAATGGCTTATATCGGCGCCTATAGCCATTTTACAGCGGTTAATTTAGAATCCTAATCGCACACATTTGTGCTGTTTTAATTTTATAATTATTGTATACAATTTCTTATTTAATTCCGTAAACTAACATATTCCTCGTCTTTAACATCGGTATCCTGTTTGTTTATGTAAATTTTAATCCAAACTCAAATTGAACAATTCATTTATAAAATATGAATTGTTCAATTTTTCGCATTTGCCTGATTTTATATTTGCAATTCTTTACGATATCTCATATTTTCATACAGTCTCGTTCAAATATTAAATTCTCACGACGTTAAACGTTGTTGGCTTAAACTTATACGCATGCATAATAATCTATTATACAAGTCATAAGAGCACCAACAAGGGTTACACATGCATACTCTCACATTTGTATCAAAAAATTTAAAAACTCATTAAACATCTCTATATAGATTAACTTGATTGTAAATGAATCTTTTTTTGTATTTTTGTATATTAAATTATTCGGACCAATGTAGAGTCCTATTCTACTCATATAACATTATCCTTGATGATTAATTTAAAGTCTATACATTACTTATACTATATAATCGTACTTTTGACAGTTCTTCCGGTACGAGCACAATTACATGTGAATAGTAACAACTACTCTCCCATATCAATCACCCCACCCCCTTCTTCCGGTTTATCATCGGTATGGATTGTTTACGATATATCAGATATTAATATCAGTTATGACCTATCTCTTGATGAAAATTATAATATTAAATGGTATAAGTTTAGTAAACTTGGAGCAGCCTATGCTGAGGAAATTACAGACATTATTATTGACAATGGTCGAGCCAGATTATCTAATCCCGAAGGAGATATGGGTTATGTCATTGAACACAACGGATCTTTCTCATATTTTTGGATTGTAGATTACAAGTCTGCAGCATTCGATGTTAAAGGCATAATGATTTCGCCTGAATCCGATTGCGAACAAACCATCATTGATATAGATGGAATAGCCCCAACGTTAGCTTATCACTCCATTAATGGACAGCGCATAGTTATCGACCGCCAAATACAACTCACATATCAATCGCTTCAATGGAATATTGAACAAATTGAATACGAACAAATTGAAACTACACAGAACATAGCAGACTTAAGTCAATCCATTTATACTGCAACTCCATTGTGCAACACCATCTTCACGCTACAAGGCGATAGATTTTTAGAATCATGGGGAATGCCAATATCTGTTGAGAGCGAAACATATTATACTTCTGCTGTTGAGGTTAATGCCGTTGCATCACGCACAAATCCGGATAATAAAAGTTCTGATTTAGGAGGTTCAGCTCCTGCTACTATCAATTTTGATGGCTATTTCACAGATGCTACCATATTTCGCGAATGGCAAATCGCCAAAGATTCTGAGTTCGAAGATATTATATATCGATTCTCCGACGATAAAATCACATATACATTCAACGAATCAGGGTCATATTATGCACGATTTTTCGGTGCTAATGCAGAGGGGTGTTGTGAATCCTCAAGTGAAACTTTTGAAATTAGTATTGGAGAATCCAGACTCGAATGTCCAAATGCATTCTCTCCAGAGAGCGACATAGAGAGTGCTCGTACATGGCGTGTTTCATACAACTCAATTGTTGAATTTGAATGTTTTATCTTCAACCGGTATGGAATTCAACTATATAGCTACACAGACCCTGCAGGCGGTTGGGATGGCAAATATAAAGGTAAAACAGTAGGTACCGGTGTATATTTCTACGTAATAACCGCTCGTGGAGCCGACGGGAAAAAATATAATTTAAAAGGAGACATCAATATCCTTAAATTAAAAAATACTCAATAATTCTATTACGATCTTTTTAATTTCACCCAATTACTTATGCATATTCTAACATCAAATAATTCTATCGGTATCAATACTATGTTTCGAATCGGTATTATCACTTTAATTATCATATGTGCAACATCTCTGCAGGCATCTGATAATTCATCTCATCCAACAGCAAATAATCCGGAAATTCCACAGAAAATAAAATTTGCCGGAGAAATAGTTGATTTCGACCGAATTGATATGTACGAACGTCTCGATAGAGAACTCACGTCGATGGTATATGGTCACAGTAATTCATTACTTACCATTAAACGAGCCAATCGCTATGCTCCAACTATCATTCCTATTCTAAAAGCTAATGGCATTCCTTCCGATATATTTTATTTGGCAGCAGTGGAAAGTTATTTTAATCCGAGAGCATACTCTCCTGCTAAAGCTGCCGGAATTTGGCAATTTATTGCTACAACCGGGAAACAATACGGTCTTGAAGTAAATGAAGAAGTAGATGAACGATATTGTCCGGAAAAATCAACTATAGCAGCCTGTAAATATCTAAAAAAGGCGTATCGTAAGTATGGCAATTGGGCTACTGTTATGGCATCTTATAATGCCGGAATGACTCGTATCGATAAAGAACTTGAACAACAACTTCAAAATTCGTCTTCCGATCTGTATCTGAATGAAGAGACTTCGAGATATGTGTTTCGCATATACGCCATGAAACTGATTATCGAAAATCCAAAATCCTATGGATTTATGATATCAGACCATCAGCTGTACCAACCTATTGATTGTCAAATTGTCGAAGTAAAAGGAGCTGTACCGAGTTGGAGTGAGTGGGCTAAGAAGCATGGCATTTCGTATGCTCAGCTTCGCGAAGCCAATCCCTGGATTCGTAAAAACATACTTACTAACAAACTTAATAAAACATATAAAGTAAGAATACCCAAAAAGGAGGAACTTTATCGCAGTAAACGCGAATTTAAGACCTACAATAAAGATTGGACTAAATAAACTATCTCGGCAATGCAAAATACCACACCGACAAATTCCGACGCTGAAAATGAGTTCAGCACATCAATAACCGAAGATAATGAAATTGCTGTCTATGGAGCAAGAGTTCATAATCTCAAAAATATTGATGTTGTAATTCCTCATAATTCACTATCTGTTATCACCGGTCTAAGTGGTAGCGGCAAGTCGAGCCTTGCTTTCGACACTATTTTTGCAGAAGGTCAGCGCAGGTATATTGAAACATTTTCTTCCTATGCCCGCGGAATGCTTGGCACGCTTGAGCGTCCGGACGTTGATAAAATCACAGGGTTAAGTCCGGTTATAAGTATTGAGCAAAAAACAGTAAATAAAAACCCGCGCTCCACTGTTGGAACCACTACTGAGATTTTTGACTTTCTCCGCCTGTTATATGCTCGTGTTGGTGAAGCATTTTCGTATATTTCAGGTGAGAAAATGGTAAAATACACCACCGACAAAGTTATATCATTAATCCTTGAGAAGTATAATGAGCACAAAATATATGTATTAGCACCTTTGGTAAAAAATCGAAAAGGTCACTATAAAGACCTTTTTGAAAATCTACGAAAAAAAGGCTATATGAATGTGCGTATCGATGGAGAAATCAGAGAATTAACTTTCGGACTTAAACTCGACCGTTATAAGAATCATACCATTGAATTGTTAATCGACAAATTAAAGGTTAACGATAAAGATGTGCAGCGACTTAAAGAAACAGTTGAACTTGCCTTCAAACAAGGAGGTAATCAACTTTGTATTTTCGACTTGTCGGATGACAGTATCTGCCATTACAGCCGTTCTCTTATGGACCCGGCTACCGGTATATCATATCGAGAACCTGCTCCTCATAACTTTTCTTTCAATTCTCCACAAGGAGCTTGCCCCCGCTGCAAAGGCATTGGGACCGTTAATCTCATCGACCGGCAAAAGGTTATTCCAAATCCAAACCTGTCCATATATAATGGTGGTATAACTGCACTTGGCAAATTCCGCAGTTCTCTTATTTTCGCACAAATAGAGGCCATTTTGGAGAAATATGATTTCACGCTAAAAACTCCTATTCGCGATATATCAGAAGATGCTCTTGATGATATTTTAAATGGTACACCCGATCGCATTAATATCAAAGATTCTGCCTATGCGTATTCTTCTATGGGACACACATACGATGGAATCATAAAATATATCGAACTGCAACAAAGCGAAGATTTGTCGTACCAGTCTCAAAAATGGGCTGACCAATTTTTCAGCACGGTCATTTGTCCGGAGTGCAATGGTGAACGCTTAAATATCGAAGCTCGTCATTTTAGAATTGACGGAAAATCCATTGCCGATATAAGCAAAATGGATATCGGAGAGTTATATCAATGGACTACTACCCTTGAATCACGCCTTTCTTCTCAGCAAGGCAAGATTGCACATGAGATTCTAAAAGAAATTAATAGTCGCCTTAAATTTCTTCTTGATGTTGGACTTAATTATCTTTCTCTAAATCGTCCAAGCGCATCGCTCTCTGGTGGTGAAAGTCAGCGCATTCGTCTTGCCACTCAGATTGGCAGTGATTTGGTAAACGTGCTTTATATTCTTGACGAACCAAGTATTGGATTGCATCAGCGCGACAATATGCAATTGATTGAGTCTTTAAAGCGGCTGCGCGATGCTGATAACTCTGTCATTGTAGTCGAACACGACCGTGATATAATGCTTGAAGCCGATTATGTGGTTGACCTCGGTCCTGCTGCCGGAAGAAAAGGTGGTAATGTCGTGTTTACCGGCACTCCAGCCCAAATGTTGAAATCTGACACTCTTACGGCTAAATATCTCAATGGTGAACTAAGAATAGAAGTTCCTGCCGAAAGGCGAAAAGGTAACGGTAAATTTCTGTCGCTTCAAGGATGCACCGGCAATAATCTTCGCAATGTGGATGTCAACATCCCCCTTGGAACTTTTTTGTGCGTAACTGGTGTAAGTGGCAGTGGAAAATCGAGCCTTATTAATAGTACACTCCAACCTATTATAAGTCAAAAATTTTATCATTCTCTCACCGAACCGTTGCCATATAAATCCATTGAAGGTATAGAAAACATTGATAAAATAATAACTGTTGACCAATCTCCATTAGGACGCTCTCCTCGTTCTAATCCTGCAACTTACACAGGTGTTTTTACCGACATTCGCAAAGTATATGTAGAACTGCCGGAAAGTCGTATTCGTGGGTATAAACCGGGCAGATTCTCTTTTAATGTAGCCGGTGGCCGATGTGAGGTTTGCAAAGGGAATGGATATCAAACTATTGAAATGAATTTCCTCCCAGATGTACTCGTTCCGTGTCCGGAATGTGGCACTAAGCGTTATAATCGTGAAACTCTCGAAGTTCGTTTTAAGGGAAAATCCATTGCCGACGTTCTTGACATGACTATTAATCAGGCTGTTGATTTTTTTGCCAATGTTCCGGCTATTCTTAATAAAATCAAAGTGCTTCAAGATATCGGACTTGGATACATAAAACTCGGACAACCGTCAAGCACTCTATCCGGCGGCGAAAGTCAGCGAGTAAAACTTGCTGCTGAACTTTCCAAACGAGATACAGGTAAAACGCTGTTTATTCTCGACGAGCCTACAACCGGGCTGCATTTCGAGGATATAAAAGTGCTCCTTGATGTTCTTAACCGACTTGTCGCCAAAGGAAATACTGTTATTGTAATTGAGCACAACCTTGATGTAATTAAGTGCGCTGATTATATTATCGACATGGGACCAGAAGGTGGCAGAGGGGGTGGAGATGTTATAGCAACCGGCACTCCTGAACAAGTGGCACAATGTACCGGCTCGCACACTGCATTTTATCTTGCTAAAGAACTTGGATTATCATCTTTATAATTTTTGTATTATATTTGTATTATAAATTTTCAATATATATTTCTTAATTATGAAAGGCAAAATTCTTGTCACTGGTGGCACTGGTTACATCGGTTCACACACCGTAGTTGAGCTTCTAAGCGTTGGGTATGATGTTGTTATAATCGACAATCTATCCAATAGCGATATCTCCGTGCTCGACGGTATTCAAAAAATCACGGGCAAACGACCCACTTTTGTAGAAGGCGATTGCACAGACATTTCGATTCTGCGCTCACTATTCAAGGCAAATCCCGGCATCAACGGTATCATCAACTTCGCTGCGAGTAAGGCTGTGGGAGAATCTGTGGAGAAACCTCTTATGTATTATCGCAATAATCTGAACACTCTCATCAATTTGCTCGAACTTATGCCGGAGTTTGGCACTAAAGGTATTGTGTTCTCTTCATCATGCACTGTTTATGGTGAACCTGATACTAATCCGGTAACTGAAGATGCTCCAATAAAGCCGGCTACTTCACCTTACGGCAACACAAAACAAATTTCTGAGGAGATTATCACTGATTTTATTAAGTCGGGAGCTCCTGTTAAGAGTATAATTCTTAGATATTTTAATCCGGTGGGTGCTCATCCATCTGCACTTATTGGAGAACTTCCCAATGGTGTGCCACAAAATCTTATCCCATATATCACTCAAACTGCCATCGGTATTAGAAAAGAACTAAGCGTATTTGGAGATGACTACAATACTCCTGATGGCTCATGCATCCGTGACTTTATAAATGTTGTTGATCTCGCCAAAGCCCACGTCGTAGCTATGGAAAGGATGTTGGAAGATAAATCGGATGACAATATTGAAATTTTCAATCTTGGAACCGGCATTGGATTATCTGTTCTCGAACTTATAGATGTTTTCCAAAAAGCTACAGGGGTAAAAATACCTTACCGTATTGTTGGTCGTCGCTCGGGCGATATCGAAAAAGTTTGGGCTAATCCTGCTAAAGCTAACAACATACTTGGTTGGAAAGCTGATACACCTATTGCCGACACTATGCTATCGGCATGGAATTGGCAGAAATATCTCAAAGATTTAGGAAAATAACATTACAAATATCTGCTTAAAAGGTTATAATAAAAAGTGCATCCCGAATTTGAGATGCACTTTTCTGTTTATGTCTGTTTTGCAGATTATCTTACAATTACTTTAGTAGCATTGCCACCAACTTTTACAATGTAAAGACCGGCGGGAACATTTACTGTTTCTTCTACACCTGAATATACAACCTGACCATTCACATTATATACAACAGATGCACCCTTAACATATATTACGCCTTCACCGCCATATGCCACTACTGCATTGTCGCCAATCACCGGAGCTACACCACCTTCACCGGCTTCCCATTTAAGCATTGGGTATCCGTTATTATTCTTGGTTTCACTCCATGCCGACCATCCTTGTGCTATTGCAAGCAATTCTGCTGCTGTTTTACCACCTGATATAGCTGCACCATTCACTTTTGTTCCATTGAATGTATGTGCTGTACCTTTAACTGAACCTTTACCTATTACTGCAGCGGCAGCATCTTCTACACCTTCTATAGATGAAACCCATGCAATTGCTTCATTAATTTCTATTACCGAATTATCATTATTTGAAGTAGCTAAACCTGCTGCTATATTACCTGTAAGCATACCTTCGCCACCTGAACGGGCTACACTATTATTGATAGTCAATTTATGACCTGCTACTCTACCCAAAAGTCCACCTGCAAATGTTGGAACAGTTTCTGAAGTTAGACCTATCATATCTACTGAGGCCCAACAATTGTTTATTGTTACGTCATTACCTGTTGTTCCGGCAAGACCGCCTGCGTATGAATTACTCAATATAGCACCTTCTACATAGCAATTTTCAAATGTAGCACCCATTTTTGCATCAGAATGTCCTGCGTATGCACACAAGATTCCGGCACCATCTATCAATGAACTTGTTCCATCTTCATTGTGGTCCTTACCACGAACCATAGCTCCGGTTACACCGAGGTTCTTAACTGTTCCGGCAAATACACCGAACAACGACATGTATGATACATCCACAACACCTCTTGGACCATATTTTCCTTTATAAGTACTGTTGGGACGGAAATCTTCAATCACATGGTAGTTACCATCAAAATTGATTGATTGAGTATATGTTACTGCATCCCAGCCCAACGGAGGAAGATAGTTGAACGGTCCGCATTCAATGTTTTGAGTTAATTTAAAGTTTGCAGTATATGTCGGAGACACCGCTTTATACATGGCATTCAACTGATTGGAATTTGATATCAAATATGGATTTTCAAGTGTACCGTCACCACCTGCAAAATTATTTCTACCCATCACCCAACGTGGCTGGCTATACTCTGCAAGCAGATATTCAGTCTCTATATTACCATTCTGATACATCAAACCTGAAGTCATAACTCCACCTCTCGACATTTCCACGAATATTCTGTTTACATCTGAATCATATTCAAAACAATTTTGAGCATAATTTTCTTTCAGATTTTCACCTGTTCCGCCGTTAAATGCACCGTTTTCTACAGTTACTTGACCAAATTTTTGAGTCCATGGTGATGTGAGGACTGTTCTGTCTAAAATACCGGATACATCGTCGCGATCTTCATCCATAGGACCAAACGGAGTTGCAAAATAATTTCCTTCATAGAAATTACCACCAAGTCTTGAGAATGGAACATATACGTTTTTGAGTGATTTTATTACACCTTCCGGTTTACGTTCTGCAAAAATTGCGCCTACCGATGGATATGGAATCGGTTTCGTTCCTGCTAAAAATGCATCTTTGTCAGGGCCACCGCCGAAGTTAACTGCATCAATTTGTTTGTTACCCCAGCAGTCAATATTCTCTATGCTAACTTCAGCACCTATTCTACCTATAAGACCGCCAACCATTGCACCGCCTGTACCATATGCAGCCACAAGCACGCCACAGTTTTTAATAGTAGATTTAGAAGCAACATTACCTACAATACCGCCAAGATACGATGTACCTGTTTGTTTAACTGCACCTGCAATGTAGCAGTTTTCAATCACAGTCTCATCATATCCGGCTGCAGTATATTTGGGGTGTCCGAGATAACCGGCAATCAGACCACCTCCCATATTGTTATCTACGAATGTACAACCTTCAAAACCTGTATTGCGACAATATCCGGCAAGAACTCCGAAAAATGATTTGTAGCTCCATCCGCGTGCAGCACGATATTGGTCATATCCCGGATCTGTACGACATATTAGATTCTTTATAAAATGACCGTCACCATCAAAACCAATAAATCTTGTGTATTCTTCATCACTTCCAAATGCAGGTGATTCTTTTTCCACTATTGCGGCCTCCTCATCTGTAGCACCCTCGTTAAGTGCTATTTGTACATTACCGGATGTGTTCAATGGCACCCAATTTGTCACACCTGCCATATCAATATCGGCAATCATTTTAAAGTGTGTCATTTTTCCATATTGGAGTACACTTCTCATTTCAAGAAGGTCTTCCGGTGTGCCAAGCAAATAAGGGTCGGTTTCTGTACCGCTACCCTTCAACTCAGCCCACGACATTGCCGGAGCCACTAAAGCTACAGCCAAAATTAGACTTTTGTAAAATTTTTTCATTTTGTAAAAATTTAAAATATTAGTTATTTATAGTTTAAAAAATTAAAATATTTAACACATTAAGTAATAATATCGACAATCTTGTTGTTTTATAATTAAAATCTTAAGTAAAACCTTTCTTCTACCTAAATTTATATACTACAAACTTAATTACTTTTTACATTACAGCAAAATAAAATATTAAAATTTTCAAAAAAAAGGCTATTTTTGCATTAAGTAAAATTCATTATATTCCTATGAAGTTTAAAGATATCGTTGGCAATATAAACACTATTAAACATGTTCGCCGTCTGGCCGACGAAAAGAAAATGCCGCATGCCCTACTTTTATTTGGGAACGAGGGTACGGCAAAACTCTCTTTGGCTCGTGCTCTCGCGCAATATATTCATTGTGAGCACCACACTCCCGATGGCGATTCCTGTGGTACGTGCCCTTCATGCCGTCAACATTTGGCGCTCAATCATGCCGATACTATATACTCTTTTCCTATTCCTCAAAAAGGGATAAGTCGTGATTATTACGACCTTTGGAAACAATTTCTCAGCGAAAACAACTTCGAAAGCTATCGTGCTTGGCAATCGATGCAAAACAATACCAATTCGCAATTACAGATATATGTAAACGAAAGCGAGGATATTCTTCATAAGCTTAATCTTTCTGCTTTCAATTCCAATTACAAGATACTGATAATGTGGCTTCCGGAAAAAATGAATACATCTTGTGCAAATAAATTGCTCAAAATGATTGAGGAGCCCCACGACGACACTTTGATGATTTTCGTCAGTGATAATCCGAAGGAACTGTTGCCCACGATAATATCACGCATGCAACGAGTGGAAATCCCACGTTTATCCGACAACGATATTGCCTCTTATTTATCACAGCATCACGCCATAGACTCTGCTGATGCTATGGCTATAGCTCACAGTGCCGACGGAAATATTACTGCCGCTATTGAATCAATAAAACATGTTGGTGAAAGCACCCTGTTTTTTGATGCTTTCGTAGATCTGATGCGCAAAGCATACACACGTGATTTTGTCGGACTTAAAGAATGGACGGAAACTATTGCTGATTTTAAACGTGAAAAAAGCCGCAGATTCCTCTCCTATTGTGCCCACCTCGTGCGCGAAAATTTCATATACAATCTTAGCAACCCGAATCTCAATCACCTTTCACGTAACGAAGTAGCATTCAGCACTAAATTCGCCAGATTCATAAACGAGCGAAATGTTGAAGAAATAATTCATGAATTCGATCTCGCGGAAAGTGATATCAAAGGAAATGGGAACCCAAAAATTGTACTTTTCGATTTCACATTGAAAATCGCCAAACTAATTAGAAAATAAATACATGCCACAGCATATTCCTCCATTTTTGAAATGTGTAGCTCACGCATATTTGGCACAACGCGATGTTTGCCTGAGCGATTGTTGCTTTATATTTCCCAATCGACGCAGCGGTCTTTTTTTTAGAAAATATATAGGGGATTCCCTCAATGGCAAATCTGCATTATTGCCACACATTACCACAATCACTGATTGGGTATCGTATATGAGTCGCGATGTTGAAGCCAATCGTATCGACCAATTATTCATTCTATACCGCGCCTATCGCAATATTGCCAAACAACGCGATATGTTCGTTTCGCCATTTAGCAAGTTCATTTTCTGGGGTGATATAATTATCAATGACTTCAACGATATTGATAAATCCCTTGCCAATGCAAAGCAAGTTTTTTCCAATATTAAAAACTATAATGAGATTCAAACATCGTTCTTGACTGAAGAGCAACAAGTTGCTATTGAAGATTTTTTTGGTATAAAACTGGATTCTCATGTCAAAAACGATGAATATGGGAACCCTATAGAACAGTTTTGGCTTCATATAGGAAATGATGATATCGATACAAAAGGAAAATTTCTGAAATTGTGGAGCGTTCTTTACCCTTTATATAAAGAATACAACACACTGCTTGCTGCCGATGGCAAAAGTTATCTCGGTGCTATGCACCGCAAAGTATCTGATATGCTTTCAGATATTGATACCAACCAATTGGAATGGAAACGCTATATTTTTGTCGGCTTTAACATGTTGAATGAAAGTGAACGATGCATTTTCCGTACACTCCAAAAAAAAGGTATCGCTGATTTTTATTGGGATTGCAACTCCCCCATCATGAATCAGGATAACATTGGAGCAACACATTTCATTGTTCGCAATAAACAAACATTTCCTTCTCTGTATCCCGATTTTGAAAAGGAAAATACCGCTGTCCCAAACATCACCTTTGTATCTATTCCTTCAAATACAGGTATGGCTAAGGTTGCTACTCAGATACTTAACGACCTGCCCGACTCGAACCTCATTCCATCTCGTGCAAATGCTATTAACACAGCCATAATACTACCCGACGAATCACTGTTCATGCCTGTGTATTCATCTATTCATAAGTCCTTTGATAAGGTTAATATCACATTGGGAACCCCACTGCGAATGTTCGCGGTAACTACACTTCTCACATCAATAATATCGCTGCATAAACGCACATGGGATAAAGATGGTGTGCACCATTTTTTTCATGAAGATGTTAAAAACTTGCTTTCAAATCCATACATAGCTTCTTTTGAGCCCGATTCTATACTCGGTTTTATTGATAGGCTTGCCAGGAGTAAACAAAAAATGGTTCCCATCACAGACCTTCAGAAAATTAACTCTACTCTTGAACCGATTTTCAAACAAATTTCTGATACCGATTCCGGGTCTGATGTTTTAGATTACCTGGAAAATGTTTATAGAATTGTCACAGAACTTGTTTTGAAACTCAATGATAAACATTTCGATAATAACACAACCACTCTTGACAATGGCATTCTTGGACGAATTCAACAGATTTTGACACAACTTAGACACATTCTATCCATTTACAACGATATTAACCTGCAAGGTAACACATTTCTGTTATTGATACAACGTCTCATAAATTCCTCTACAATTGCTCTTGAAGGAGAACCATTGCAAGGTTTACAAGTAATGGGTATTCTTGAAACTCGAAATCTGGATTTCGACAATATAATTATACTTTCCGCGAATGAAAAAACTTATCCCCGTAAAATGTTTACTCGTTCGATGATTCCGCAGAATATGCGAATTGGTTACAATCTACCCACGAACCAACATGAAGAAAGTGTAAACACATATTATTTTTATCGATTATTGAGCCGCGCGGAAAATGTATATATGATTTACGACACACGCACTCAGATTCGTTCAGGGGGCGAAGAGTCACGATACATATATCAGCTTCGATATTTATACGACAAATTTCTTCATTTTAAGAATCGCTCTTATGTGATGAAAGTTCTTAATCCGCAACCCTCTCATATAGAAATAAAAAAAACAGATAGAATCATGCGGCTTCTTAATCGTTATCGCGACAACCAAAATGATTCTGCCGACAAAAAATATTTCTCTGCCACAGCTTTAAAGAAATATTTAATATGCCCGTTACAATTTTACTTACACTATGTGGAGGGGCTTTATCCGGAAGAAACAAAAGATATAGAATTTATTGATAGCGCGACATTTGGCTCTGTTTTACACGACACCATGAAAGAACTATATTATGGCGAATCAGAAGCTCGAAATATCAATCGCACGCTTTCCGCTGAAGAAATTAAAAGTTTCATTGACAGCACAAAGCTTGAAAAAATATTGATTAAACAAATCAATCATTTGCACTACAATATCCGAGACATGAAAAAAGCAGCCGAAAAAGCACCTA
>JAFLTZ010000037.1 GCA_022509045.1 Muribaculaceae bacterium
AGGCATCCACCACTGCTCAATTTGACCCTGATGAAATTTTCCAGATTTCTGAATGTCAAATGAGCGTCGATAAACGCTTATGTCAATATGTCACGCATTTCACCATCTTTAAGCCTTATACTTGAAACTCAAAGAATTGATATGCATTCGCAAAGATAATAAAATTATTAGAATTTTACGATTTTTGTCCAAATTATTTAAAAATATCGATAAATTTCTCGCAATACTTTATGAGACTGCTTTTTAACCGTTGATTTCGTTTAGGTTAATGTTATTGATTGTTTTGAATATTAATCGCGCCTATGGGTATGATACCACAAGCGCGATTATTCATTGTTACACCATCATCGAATTTTTAACTTATCCCCTATTTTCAATCCAATTTTTAGCATTTATAAAAGCCTTAATCCATGGTGTAATTTCATCAGACTTGCGTGATGTGGGGTAATTTGCCCATTGCCACGGGAATATAGCCCTTTCGAGGTGCGGCATCATGGCTAAGTGACGACCATCTGCCGATGCAATACCTGCAATTCCTCGTGGTGAACCATTTGGATTAGCCGGATATGATTTATATGCATACTGTAAAGCAACATTATATGAATTTGTTTTTTCCGGTAAATAAAATTTACCCTCGCCATGAGCCACCCATATACCAAGTTTGGAGCCGGATAAATTACCAAACATTACTGAGTTATTTTCGGGAATCACAACTGAAAGGAATTGCGATTCGAATTTGTGTGAATTATTATGTAACATCTTTGCGGGTCTCGAATGTTCTGGATTTATGAGACCCAGTTCAATCATCAATTGACATCCATTGCAAACACCAAGGCTTAATGTATCAGGGCGAGAATAAAAACGTTCAAGCGTTGCTTTAGCAGTTTTATTCCATTTAAATCCTCCAGCCCAACCTTTGGCAGAACCTAAAACGTCAGAGTTAGAGAACCCGCCGCAAAATACTATCATATTAATATCATCAAGAGATTCTCTGCCAGAAGTAAGGTCCGTCATATGTACATCCTTAACATCAAATCCTGCAAGATATAGCGCGTAAGCCATTTCCCTATCACCATTAATACCTTTTTCTCTAATAATCGCAGCTTTTATTCCCGATTGCTTATGCTTATTTAGAGTAAGATTAAATTGGTTTAATTTTCCTGAGAAGTCTTTCGGGAATTTGAATGAAAGTGGTTGTAACTTGTAATTATTGTAACGTAACTCGGCACACTTTTCACCTGATTGGAAACAGTCAAGTAAATATGAAGGTTTCATCCACACATCGCGTAGATGATCAATAAATAACATATAGTCATTTCCTTCCGCATCAGTAATACTAATGACTCTTTCTGAAGAAATAGAACCGATTTCATAGGCTTTAACACCAGCCGTTTCTACAATTTTTTGGAATCGGGAAATTTTGGCATTTTCAACCTGAAGTACGATAGCCGGATTTTCACTAAACAATACTTTTACTACATCGTTGCATGGCAGATTACCGATGTGCAATTCTACTCCACCTTTGGTATTAGCAAATGTCATTTCAAGAATAGTTGTAATTAAACCTCCAGCAGAAACATCGTGCGCTGCAAGTGCTATGTTTTGCTTAACTATATGCTGCATAGCATCAAAAGCAGCGGCAAAATATTCCGGAGAATCTACTACCGGGACATCGGAACCTACTTTACCTAATGATTGAGCAAATGCAGAGCCACCAAGTGCAAATTGTGACTGTGTAAACGGCAAATAGAATAAAGTGGATTTCTTTGATGAAAGTACCGGTGATAAAGTCCTTCTCACATTATCAACCGGACCGGATGCTGAAATAATAACCGTTCCAGGTGCAATAACTTTATCATCACCGTATTTCTGAGTCATTGAGAGACTATCCTTTCCTGTAGGTATATTTATACCTAATGCACATGCAAAATTGCTACATGCTTCAACAGCAGAATATAAAGCGGAATCTTCTCCCTCATTACGACATGGCCACATCCAGTTTGCACTTAATGAAATACTTTTTAGTCCTTCCGTTAAAGATGCGCCTGCTATATTTGTGAGAGCTTCAGCTATTGACAGAACGGAACCTGCAGCAGGATTTGCCAATGCGACCTGAGGCGCATGACCAATAGATGTAGCAATACCATTAGTCCCGGTATAATCAAGAGAAACAACACCACAATCACTAAGTGGTAATTGAATCTCTCCTTGACATTGCTGACGAGCGATTTTTCCGGTAACAGAGCGATCGACTTTGTTTGTAAGCCAATCTTTACATGCTACAGCTTCCAAGCTAAGAACATCTTCTATATAGTCATTTAGTTTTGAAACATTGTAATTAGGATTATCATAATTTCTGGAAATAGTAGAATCTCTCATTATTGTTTTGGGGGAGTTTCCAAACATATCACCCATTTCGAGGTCAATTGGACAATTTCCATCTTTCTGTATGAATACGAATCGATTATCACCTGTAGTTTCACCAATTACAAAGAATGGAGACCTTTCACGCTCAGCAATTTTACGAATCTTATCAATATCACCTTTTTTGACAATCATCCCCATTCGTTCCTGACTCTCATTACCGATGATTTCTTTAGCAGACAAGGTAGAGTCGCCAATAGGCAATTTGCTCATATCTATAACGCCACCCGTTGCCTCTACAAGTTCACTCAACGCATTCAAGTGCCCACCTGCACCATGGTCATGAATAGAGATAATTGGATTACGGTCATTTTCAGATAATGCACGAATAACGTTCGACACACGTTTTTGCATTTCCGGATTAGCACGTTGTACTGCATTCAATTCTATAGCATTAGCATATCTTCCTGTGTCAACAGATGAAACTGCGCCACCACCCATACCAATACGATAGTTATCACCGCCTAACAATACCACTTTTTGATTAGGTTCGGGAGTTCCTTTAATAGCATCACGGTTATTTGCATATCCGACACCACCAGCAAGCATAATTACCTTATCATATGCAAGCTTCCTGCCACACTCCTGATGCTCAAAAGTAAGTAATGAACCACAAATAAGTGGTTGCCCAAATTTATTACCAAAATCACTTGCTCCATTAGAAGCTTTCGTGAGTATCTCTTGCGGAGTTTGGTATAACCATTTTCGTGGGTCTAACAGGCTTTCCCATAATTTTTTAGTTCCCAATCGAGGATAAGAAGTCATATATACTGCTGTCCCCGCAATTGGTAAAGACGCTTTACCTCCACCAAGTCGGTCACGAATTTCACCTCCGGATCCGGTTGAAGCACCATTAAATGGCTCAACCGTCGTCGGGAAATTATGCGTCTCTGCTTTTAGTGATATGACTGTGTCAATTTCTTTTATATCAAAATAATCAGATTTTTCAGGATTTACAGGAGCGAATTGATTGATTTTTGGACCTTCAACAAATGCAACATTGTCTTTATATGCGGAAACGAGTTTATTGGGATTTTGTTGAGAAGTTTTTTTAATCAATTTAAATAAAGAAGAACTCTTTTCTTTACCATCAATAATGAATGTTCCGTTGAAAATCTTATGACGACAATGCTCTGAATTCACCTGAGAGAACCCGAACACCTCTGAATCTGTAAGTTTACGACCAAGCTTCTTTTCAAGGTCCTTCAAATAGTTAATTTCGTCATCACTCAATGCCAAACCTTCTTGTTCATTATATTTAGCTATATCTTCAATATAAATAATTGGGTCCGGAATTTTAGTTATCTCAAAAATCTTTTGATCAAGACCACGATATACTCGCTGAAGCATAACATCGTGCGATGGATTTTCAGATTTTGTTTTGAAATACTCTTCTATGCGACTAATTCCATCGATACCCATATTTTGGGTAATCTCAACAGCATTAGTACTCCATGGTGTAACCATCTCACGGCGTGGACCCACGAAAGTGCCTCTTATTTTATTTGATTTGACAGGAGTGGCTCCGTCAAAAAGCCACACCATTCTTTCAATCTCCGATTCGATTAATTTGTGATTAACCTCAACAGCAAAGACTTTGTCTGCTCCTTTTTTGAAGAAAAATATCATATTCGATTACTTATAAAATATGCTACAAAATTACTGCATTTATATGTGAATTGCAATTAAAATAGTAGCACATTGTGAGGCAGAATAAAAAATAAATATAGTAAATTTGCACGCGATTAATGAAGATATTATGACATCAAAAGTTAAAGGATATATTTTAGCTGCAGCATCTGCGGCAACATACGGGACAAATCCGACGTTTGCTGTACCGTTATATAACGAAGGTATGAATACATTGTCGGTCTTGTTTTTTAGATATCTTTTGGCTCTCCCAATTCTTGCCATGATAATGATGTGGCATAAAACAGGTTTTTCATTAAAGAAAAATGAGATCGTCCCGGTCGTATTATTGGGCATATTAATGAGTTCATCTTCACTTACACTGTTTGAAAGTTATAATTATCTAAATTCAGGTATAGCATCCACCATTCTATTCATCTATCCAATATTAGTGTCGTTTATAATGGTATGCTTTTTCCACGAAAAAATTAACATTGTAACTTGCTTATGTCTTGTGCTCGCTACTGCAGGTATAGCTTTGTTGTATAAAAATGAACATGGAGAAATACTTAACACTGTGGGTGTTATTTTCGTTTTTTTATCAGCGTTAGCATACGCTTTATATATGGTATATGTTAATATACATAAATTTACAGATGTACCTGTTGAAAAAATAATTTTTTACCAACTATTAGTTGGTTTTATTGGATTTTCAGTATTATGTCTAACAAATAATTCACTCACAGTTCCATCCGGAATGATGCAATGGGGAAATGCAATTGCATTAGCATTATTTCCTACACTTATATCTTTTATGTGGACTACACGCGCTATTCAGTATGTAGGTTCAACTGTAACAGCTATATTAGGATGCCTCGAACCTCTTACTGCTATAATTCTCGGTATATTACTATTGGGGCAAACTCTTACATACCGAGAAGTATGCGGACTGTTATTAATTCTGATTGCCACAACATTGGTTATAGCAAATGATAAGATAACAAACCTGATAATGACACAAATTAAGTCGTTGCGTCATCACATAACACACTAATAAAAGAGACGAGAGAGAAAAACAATGTTTTCATCCCATTTATAACAAATGGACATTTAAGATTATTTATAAAGTGAAATGGAATTGCTATGGATAATTGTGGTGAATACATTAAAAAGTGGCAACTTCAAGTAATAAAAATTTTCACCAATACAAAGATACAACAATAAATTGATTAACAAAAATAATAAATTAACTATTTTATAAATAGCTGAAAATTTGTGTAAAAAATATTTCCAAATGCAACAAAAGGTGAGTAATTTTGCACAATAATACGAGGTCTCAACTTAGTTTTTGACTAAAATAACTAACACATATATATATTAAAGATGAAGCGAATTTATACATTTGGTAATGGCGCTGCTGAAGGTAATGCTGATATGCGTAATCTTCTCGGTGGAAAAGGCGCCAACCTTGCAGAAATGAACCTTCTCGGTATGCCTGTTCCTCCAGGATTCACAATTACCACAGAAGTATGTAACGAATACACCCAAAGAGGTAAGGACGCTGTAGTAAAATTGATTAAATCTGATGTGGAAAAGGCTATAGCTCACGTAGAGTCATTAACCGGTAAAAAGTTTGATGATCCCACGAATCCATTGTTAGTATCAGTGCGTTCGGGTGCTCGTGCATCAATGCCTGGTATGATGGATACAGTTCTTAATCTTGGTATGAATGATGCCACAGTTGCATCTTTGGCAGAAAAAAGTGGAAACCCTCGCTTTGCATGGGACAGCTATCGCCGTTTTGTTCAGATGTATGGTGATGTTGTACTTGGAATGAAACCAAAAAGCAAAGCGGACATCGACCCATTTGAGGAAATAATGGATAAGGTTAAGGAAGAAAAAGGTGTAAAGCTCGATACAGAACTTGAAGTTGAAGACCTTAAAAATCTTGTAACCTTATTTAAAGCTGCTGTAAAAAATTATACAGGCAAAGATTTCCCTGATAGCGCATGGGAGCAACTATGGGGAGGCATTTGTGCAGTATTCGACAGTTGGATGAATGAACGTGCTATATTGTATCGTCGCATGAACCAAATCCCTGAGGAATGGGGAACTGCAGTAAATGTTCAAGCCATGGTATATGGTAATATGGGCAATAACTCGGCAACCGGAGTTGCATTCTCACGAGATGCTGCAACAGGTGAAAACATTTTCAATGGTGAATACCTTATCAACGCTCAAGGGGAAGATGTCGTAGCCGGCATACGTACACCTCAACAGATTACAACTGAAGGTTCTCGTCGATGGGCTGCACTTCAAGGAATTTCAGAAGAAGAACGTTCTGAAAAATATCCGTCGCTTGAAGAATCTATGCCGGAATGCGCTGCAGAACTCATTGCAATAGCTAATCGCCTTGAGAACTACTATAAAGATATGCAGGATATGGAGTTTACCATTCAAGATGGCAAACTCTGGATGTTGCAAACTCGTAATGGCAAACGTACAGGTGCTGCTATGGTGAAAATAGCAATGGACCTTCTCCGCGATAACAAAATTGATGATAAAACCGCATTGCTTCGAATGGAGCCTCAAAAACTCGATGAATTACTCCACCCTGTTTTTGATAAATCGGCATTAAATATTGCGAAAGTAGTGGCAAAAGGTCTTCCGGCATCACCGGGAGCAGCTACTGGTCAAATAGTATTTTCAGCTGAAAGTGCAGAAGCATGGGCAGAGAAGAAACGTCGCGTTATACTTGTTCGTATTGAAACTTCTCCGGAAGACCTTCGCGGTATGGCAGTAGCTCAAGGTATTTTGACTATGCGTGGTGGTATGACATCACATGCTGCTGTCGTAGCTCGCGGTATGGGTAAATGTTGTGTGTCCGGGGCAGGTGAAATCAAGGTTGATTACAAAGCAAAAACCGTTGAAATGGGCGGCAAGGTCTATAAAGAAGGTGACTGGATTTCTCTTAATGGCTCTACAGGTGAGGTTTATAATGGACAAGTGCCAACAACCGAGCCGGAACTTGGCGGAGACTTTGGTGCAATTATGAATATTGCAGCAAAATATACCAAAACATTGGTTCGCACTAATGCCGATTCACCAAAGGATGCAAAACAAGCTCGTGTATTCGGTGCACAAGGTATTGGTCTTTGCCGAACAGAACATATGTTCTTTGAAGGCGACCGCATCAAAGCTGTTCGTGAAATGATTCTTTCAAGCGATGAAGAAGGTAGAAGAATAGCTTTAGCGAAACTTCTTCCAATGCAACGTAGCGACTTTGAAGGAATCTTCGAAGCTATGGACGGATATGGTGTAACAATCCGCCTACTTGATCCACCGTTGCATGAGTTCGTTCCTCATCAGACCGCAACTCAAAAAGAACTTGCAGAGGAAATGGGATTAACTCTTGAGGAAGTTAAAGCAAAAGTTGATAGCCTTGAAGAATTTAACCCAATGCTTGGACACCGCGGCTGTCGTTTAGGTATCACCTATCCGGAAATTACTGAAATGCAGACACGCGCCATCATAGAGGCTGCACTCAATATGCAAGCACGTGGAATCAAGGTATATCCTGAAATTATGATTCCTCTTGTTGGTACCCTTAAAGAAATTCAAAATCAAGCTGATGTTATCAATAATACTGCTGCTAAAGTATTTGAAGAAAAAGGACAGACAGTTTCTTATAAAGTCGGTACGATGATTGAAGTTCCGCGTGCGGCACTCACAGCAGATATGATAGCAACAGTCGCCGATTTCTTCTCATTCGGTACAAACGACCTAACTCAGATGACATTCGGATACTCGCGTGACGATGCTCCTAAGTTCTTGAAATTCTACAAGGAACATGGTATTATCAAAACCGACCCATTTGAAGTGCTTGACCAAGAAGGGGTTGGACAACTTGTTCGTATGGGTGTAGAAAAAGGTCGTTCAGTGAAGCCTGAATTAAAGGTTGGTATATGTGGTGAACATGGTGGCGAACCATCGTCAGTGAAATTCTGCGCAAAACTTGGCATGAACTATGTATCTTGTTCTCCATACCGTGTGCCAATTGCACGCGTTGCAGCGGCCCAGGCAGCAATAGAGGACTAATTATCAACAATCTAAAATCTAAAAGGTGGTTATTGGTTAAAAACTCAATAACCACCTTTTTTATCATATAACAAGTAAATGAATTTATTAGCTTATTATTACTGATACTCATTATACGTGATTTTAGTTCAAGCTCAAAAGATATATTAGAAAGATAAAAAAAATATGAGAGGTCGAACGGGACCTCTCATATTTTCAACAATTGCTTTATGATTATTTAATTATAACCTTTGAAGAGTTGTTATCAATTGTGACAATATAGACACCTGCAACCGGCAATTCTATTGACTCACCTGCATTTACTACTGCTATCTTTAATCCCTGTGTATTATATATTTCGGCTGGCGAGGTTCCAATTACTGAAATCGTCTTACCATTTACAGTGTAATAATTGTTAGATGATATTACATCCTCTACTTCCGAAATATATGTAATTTCGCCGTACGTATATTTGTATTTATGTGTATAGTCGGCATAATCTTCAGTTTTTTCAGTAAGACGGCCATCTTGGTCATATGAATACAAATATGAGCTTTCATCACTATCATAAGAAGTCTTACGGCTGATATATTTGCTTATTAGTCTTCTATTGTTGTCAACAGTCTCTTTCATTTCGGAAATATCGAAGTCATTCTCATTATAGTATGATGTCTCGATAGTAGTAAGGGTGTTTCCATCAAGCTTGAATTCCACATCTCTATTATAACTTAATATCCAATCATTCTTTTCAGTACTCCAATTCCAATCTTTATTGAAATAATATACTCTTGAAGAAGAAACATCATACCCAGACATATTTGCAGGTATAAAATATTCATCGTAGAAATATGTGGGTTCTGCCGGTTGTATAACTTTAAAGTCGGGTGCAATTTTATTTCCGCTTTCACTTTTATACATACCTATCCAACTATTTGTGGCTTTATCCCAACTGTATCTTTCTGCATAATAGTAATTTGTATCATAATCATAATACTCGATAGATTTTGACACATTCACAATATTTCCCTCGTTATCAAACTCACGTTCTATCATCTGCTGCTTTCCATCGGGAAGTATTTCGTATAGGGCGTTAACAGTCCTATTTGATTCCACCCATTTATCATTTTCAAGCCGATAGTGTATATAGTATTGGTCTACTATATTTTCTACCGTGCGAGAAGCGTAAGAAATTATACCATCTTCGTAATATCCATAATATGTTGTCGTGTTTTCAGTATCAGTAAAAGTATAGATATTGAGTTCGGACTTGTAGAGTTCAGTTGAATTTCTTTTATATTCCCATACAGTTTCTTCGTAACCGTTTTCGATATACACATAATCATGTCGTTCATCAAATATACCATCGTCATACTCTGTAATTTGAATCACTTGACCCTTGCTGTTAAATTTTGCCTCGATACGGTCACCACCATCGTAAATCGTTATATCGGATGTACATGGAATCCATTTATTTCCATCCCATTGTTCCCACGTCAATCCGGTAATGCGAATTTTTTGCAATAAATTACCGGCCTTGTCATAATATGAATAGTAATCTATATAAGTATCCTTGCTCTCGTCATATTCATAATATGCTATCGCATAGTTTCCGGTTTCCTCATCATAATAAAAATCAGTAGATTCATTCAAACCTTGATTTTCAACTAAATAATAGCGAATGCTCGTATATGGTTGCTCATAGCCAGGATGTGTAGTGACACGCTTTACAACAGATTCAGTTATCCATGAATAAACTTCTTCATATTCTAAAATTAATTCACCTGTATAACCGAGATAATATTTACACGTACGAATTTCTGACGGATTATATATCCATGGAGTGTCAAAATTCAAAGAAAATTCTTCCTTTTGATTTTCCTTCCATGAATTTAAATCGGTATCAAACTCATAATATCGTTTTACGATATATCCATTTTCTTCATTGATAGTGGATTTATGTCCCCATCCGTACCTAATATTACCTTCAAAATCGTAATCAGCAATCAATTCACCGGAGGGCGTGCCATCCTTATAATAGTAATATTCGTGTATCCATTCCGTTACCCATATAACTCCATTATACAGAATAGAGCGTACATTTTTCAAATAATCGTCATATACAAACCATTCCTCTTTGGAATCTTGATAGTACCTTGATTCAACCCACGTGTCTGTTAAAGGGAAATATTGGTATGTATCTGTCTCATATTCACGAACCTTCTTTATCAGATTGCCACTCTCATCGTATGTTTCCTCAGTTTCAACCTGATTGTCATCATTGTAAACAGTGCTTGTGTAAACACTTCCGTTTGGGTGAAATGTCCTTTTGGTAGTGGTAGTAGAGGTATACGTTCCTCCATTATTGTAATACCATTGATCTATCTTTTCGCTCCATTTCCATCCGGGAACATACCATTGATACTCAACAAGTTGCCACTCGTCCAGTTTTAGATTCTGACGTTTGTGGAAAAAACCATATTTATCATAAGTATATTCATTTTCATAAATGTTTGTGTTATTACTTGACTTATAAAATTCTTCTCGAGAATCTTTTAGTAGTCTAATACCTTTTGTCTCATTCTCTTCTGCCATCATAACATATTGTTGTGGCTGAGAAAAAGCAGGTTGGGCATAATTCCTGCGCTTCGTTCGATTGTTTTCGGTGGCACGTTTAGCGCTTACTATTTCTTTGTAATGCTTTTTGAATCCTGGTGCAGAAATTTTCTGTGCATAAGAAAACGTCGGCATACATAACGCAACCAACAAATAAAGTAGTAAATTTTTTCTCATAAAATATTGTTATTAGATTATTAATTTTCAAATATCTTGCAAAGGTATATACATTTCAATTTTACCCCCCCCCATAAATTGTTAAATAATGTTAAGAAATAATATCAACAGTTATTTATTACTCTGTGAATGTATATAAAGATTCATGCAACATTTATTGCAATCAAAATTTAGAAGTAGTATTTTGCCATCAGATGCTCTCATTTTTAAAGGTTCTTTATAATTATTATTTGTTTTCATTTTTTTACAAGCACCCAATTCTCGGAGTAAACAATATTTTGTAGTCATTATCTGCAATAGATTTTCATTACTGATAAAAGAATTATTTATCTCCAAAGCAAATTCCACCCCGGAAACTCCATGATTTTTATAAAACTCTAAAGCTAACTTATTTGCAATGTTTTCCCGAAATGAAAGATATTTATTTAGGTATAAAGAGTTCTTATAATCTGATTTATAACAATTACGGCGATTACGAGTTTTAGAAAAGGCTTTATTTAACTGAGTTTTCATCAGCCCTTCAACACATGCTCTTCGGGCTTGAGATAATATTGATGCAGGAATAAATTTAGTAGTATTAATATCACATGAAGCAGTTTTATAATGTGTGTCACCAAGTTTTGACAAAATATAAATTTGACGTTCTTTTTGGTCCGATTGTGATTCATCAAATAAAGTATCGAAATTGTAGTTATAGCTGTTTCCTATTTCATCGTTTGCTTGTAAAAATGTGTCGGTAAGAATCCAATTTATGTAAATAAAGCGGCGGGAAGGGACTGAAAGTAAATCATTGAATTTTTTGTCATATGTCCTATACAATACTGCACCATCAGGTATTGTGGACTTGCTGAGAGTATTGATTATATCTTTTGATAGTACCTTATTAATCCTAATACCTTCATATTTATCTGTTTTATTAAAATAGCTTAACCCATCACCATTAGAAAGCTCTCTATCTGCAGATAAATGCACTTTGTTGCCGGAGGAGTGTTTCGCCACACCTATTATTTCTCCCATAGATTTCGGTGTCATGTGATTTGCAATACGTAAATTGCCTAAATCCGACGAATCCAAAAAATAATGAGTATATCCTCTGTTAAAAGTTTTATTAAGATCTGGAGTAAAAGATATTTCAGAAACACCGGCAGAAGAACGTACATACTTATCAGGATTATCACAAATAATCCTATCTAAAGCAGCACGATAAGCCGACACCACATTCTTAACATAACCAATATCCTTCAATCGCCCTTCAATTTTAAACGATGACACACCGGCTTCTATAAGCTCATAAAGCCGGTCTATTTGATTCATATCTTTAAGAGAAAGCAGATACTTGTCGGATATTATAGTATTATTATTTCCATCAAGCAAATCATAAGACAAACGACAAATTTGGGCACACTCTCCCCTATTCGCACTTCTTTGCATCATAGCCTGACTCGCATGACATTTGCCACTATAACTAACACAGAGCGCACCATGTACAAATACCTCTACAGGAACTCTAACTTTTTGAGCAATTTCTCTTATTTGTTCCAATGATAATTCTCGAGCCAATACTAATTGAGAAAATCCTACCGATTCAAGAAATTCGGCTTTCTCTACGGAACTGATATCACACTGTGTACTGGCATGCAATTCAATCGGAGGGATTTGCATCATTAATATTCCCATATCTTGAACGATAAGTGCATCTACCCCAATATCATACAATTCACATATCAGAGCACGTACATCCTCCAGTTCCTCATCCTTGATGATAGTATTAATGGTTACATATACCTTGCAATTAAACAGATGTGCATAATTCACTACCAATCTAATATTTTCTGTGGAATTAGCAGCGTTATATCGTGCCCCATACTTAGATGCACCAATATATATTGCATCCGCACCGCAATTAATTGCCTCAATAGCAGTGGCAGCATCTTTTGCCGGAGCTAATAGCTCAATATTTCTAACACTTTCGGTCATAATTATATTACGACAGAGTCAAAGAGACCCTTAGCTTCGTATCTACCTGAGTCTATCTTATCGGAATAATGAGCATCAGAATTAAACACAACAGGAATATTTAATTCTTTAATTCGTCTAAAATACTTTTCATTTGGAAACAAACGATTATAGTTATAAAATGCTTTAGTATTGATTTCAACTATCAGTTTTTTTTCTGAAATCAAATCAAGCAAGTCCATAACTTTCTGAGTATAAAACGGCTGAGTCTCAATATCCGGACGAAAAAACGATGCATTATGCCCTATTTTATCCAAATGACCGATAATATCAAATCCACCAATCTCAATCATTTTTGTAGTAGATGTATAGAATTTATTTATAACATACTCTATATCACCATAAAAATAGCGTTCCATACTTTCTTTGAATCGTTCTTGCTTCCCATCAATATCTACATATATTCCATCTTGTGACGAAATATAATGCACAGAACCAATTCTATAATCCAATGGCAATTTTTGATAATATTCAGAAGCCGGATTTTCATTCTCATTTATATAATCAATTTCCATTGCTGCATACAGATTTATATAGCTACCGTATTTGTTTTTAAGCCTATTTACTTCTTCAAGATAATCTCTGACTGAATCGAATGACATATTACACAACTGTGAAATAGAAGTCGGACCATGTGGGGAAAATCCATAATGTTCTAAACCGTTGTTAATTGCATGGATAACAAAATCTTCCATACAATTCCTCCCATCACAAAATTGGGTATGTGTGTGGAAATTATATTTGAAAGTCTCTTTACTAATCCTTTTTATGTCAATCATTAATATTTCTTTTTTGTTTTTTTTTGAAGAAAGTAAATGTTATTACTGTTGTAACTATCGCAGCTATGACTAATGAAATATAGTAATCAATCTGTGTTATAGATATATCATTAAGTTTTTGTGCAATGATTTCTGCCAATCTATTGTCGAAAGAAAATCCCTCAGGTGCATAAACAATATATGAAACACTCACCATCGTCATAAATATTGCCGGAATCATAGCGATAAAATAATTCTTTTTCTGACGAGCCAAATATGCACATATTGTCCACAACATAAACACGGCAAGTGTTTGATTGCTCCATCCGAAATATCTCCATAACACAGTATAATCAATCTTCATCACAATATACGTGATAATGAAAATCGGAACACTAACAAGTAATCTTCTAACGATAGTTGATTGCTTGATTTTAAAAATATCTGCAATAATTAGTCGAGCGCTCCGTAACGCAGTATCTCCCGATGTAATAGGTGCCGCCACTACCCCAATGATAGCCAAAGCACCCCCAAATGCACCAAGCCATGTAATTGAAATTTCATTAACCAATGGTGCCGCACTCTTAACTTCAGCAAGATACGCTGATAAATCACCGAAATTACCATGAAAAAAAGCGATAGCTGCCGCTGCCCAAATTAATGCAACAATCCCTTCTGCCACCATTGAACCATAAAACACCGGACGTAAATATTTTTCATTACACAAGCACCGAGCCATCATAGGAGATTGAGTCGCATGAAATCCTGAAATTGCACCACATGCAATAGATACAAACATAAGCGGAAAAATCTTATTTTCTTCAGGATTCGGGTATCTGTTATGTAAACCTGACGTAAATTCAGGGATGTCCGAAATGGAACTTCCTATCATTGCTACTAAAACTCCCACTGCCATAAACAAAAGAGTAAATCCGAAAACCGGATATAAATTGCCAATAATTTTATCAACCGGAAGTAATGTAGCAAGGATATAATATACAAAAATAATCAATATCCAGAACTCAGTGGAAAGGAACCATGCATCAGGATTTGAATTCGTAAGTAAATCAAGCAATTGCGCCGGATTAATTACAAATACTGCGCCAACCATAATAAGTAATACAACTGAAAAACAGCGCATAACCTGTTTTACAGTCATTCCAAGTTCTTCTCCAACGATTTCGGGAAACGATTTTCCATCTTTTCTAAGAGATATCGCTCCGGAAAAGAAATCATGAACACCTCCGGCAAAAATAGTACCTAAGGCAATCCATAGAAATGCGGCAGGACCATACTGAATACCCATAATTGCGCCGAAGATAGGTCCCAATCCTGCTATATTTAGGAACTGTATTAAAAACACTTTCCATACAGGCAGTCTAACAAAATCAACACCATCCGGATGTAAGGTTACAGGAGTTGAACGTTTATTATCAACCCCAAAAACTTTCGATATATACTTACCGTAAATAAAATATCCGAATACCAGAACAAAAATTGAAAATATAAAAGAATACATTACTTCTTATTATAAAAACATAATGTGGCACTTTCGGTTGCCACATTACTAATTGTTATTATTTTTTATTTCTTACTTGTGGGCTTGGCTATAGCTTGCCGCATATTTGTATCGGATTCTATATTTTTCATTTTATAATAATCCATTATGCCAAGATTCCCATTTCTAAATGCTTCGGCCATCGCTTGTGGCACCTGTGCTTCAGCTTCAATAACTCGAGCACGAGCCTCTTGTGCTTTGGCAATCATCTCTTGTTCAAGAGCTATAGCCATTGCTCTTCTCTCTTCAGCTTTTGCCTGCGCAATATTCTTATCTGCTTGGGCCTGGTCAATCTGCAGTGTAGCACCGATATTCTTACCTATATCTATATCAGCGATATCTATAGATAGAATTTCGAATGCTGTTCCTGAATCCAATCCCTTTCTTAAAACCAATTTTGATATTGAATCCGGGTTTTCTAACACTGATTTATGACTTTCCGAAGAACCAATAGATGACACGATACCTTCACCAACACGTGCTAAAATAGTATCTTCACCGGCACCACCTACAAGTTGACGTATATTTGCCCGAACAGTTACACGAGCTTTAGCTATCAATTGAATACCATCTTTAGCAACAGCTGTTACCGGTGGAGTATCAATAACTTTTGGATTAACCGACATTTGGACTGCATTAAATACATCTCTACCGGCGAGATCGATAGCCGTAGCCATTTTAAATCCCAAATCAATATTAGCTTTCGATGCTGAAACTAAAGCATGAACCACTTTCTCAACATTACCACCGGCAAGAAAATGAGCTTCTAAATCATCTCTGCTTACATCTGATAACCCGGCTTTATGAGCTTCAATCATAGCACGAACTATGACATTTGCCGGTACTTTTCTTATTCTCATTAAGAATAATTGTAACAGTGAAATCTTAACACCGGAAACACGAGCTGATACCCATAAAAAGAATGGGACATAATAGAAAAAAATAATTAGACAGATTAATACCAACCCACTTAAAGCAATGATTAAAAATTCTGACATAGATACTATTGTTTTAATTACTTATTATTTAATTCAGCATCTCTTATTGCCCTTGCAAATTTAGATAATGCATCATTTAATTTATTTATTTCTGCTTCTTCTTGCAATATTTTATTTGCATAATTTTTACCTTGGGCTTCGTTTTTATATTTAAAGCGAAGTTTCTTTAACTCGTCAGATTTAGTATTTAAGTTATTTAATGTAATAATATACTTACGCATTAATTCAGCAGCCTTTTTTGATTTAAAATCTGAGTAATTGTGGTATGTTTTTCCATTTGTAAGCACAAACGTAAATTCATTTCCGCCTTTATTCGCATCCATATCAATTGCATTTATTTTGGCAAGCAGAGATGTATAATCTGCACCTGAAGGCCAAGTATATTTAATTGATGATAAGATTGCAAGATTTTTGAGATTTGGATCGTCAATACTGTAATTTACTCGCGAACTACTCGGTATAAATATATATATGGTTAGTTTATCCGGAATCTGATTTCTGTCTGTAGCCCACCATCCTGCTCCGGTAAATTCATCAACAACATACATATAATCGTCATATTGTGAATTATAAGGCATACCTATATTTTGAGGCGTATAAAATTCACCTGTTTCCAAATCCTTTGATGCAACAAATATATCAAATCCTCCAATTGTGCCATCACCATTTTTTGCATAATAGAACGTTGTT
>JAFLTZ010000038.1 GCA_022509045.1 Muribaculaceae bacterium
GCCCAGATAAATGCAATGACAGCAAGTATAAAAAATTACTTGGACAGGTCGTTTGACGAGAGATCAAAAATTTTCAATAATTATTTTAATGTGCTGGATGCAGCAATAGAGAAAGGTGATATGTCATTGATGGCTTCAACTTTACAATCAATAAATAACCTGGCTGCTTCTAGTCCTTTCAAAGATCTTAATGATTTAGATAAAGTAACCCAAAACCTTTCAATTGGATGTGAATGGGATATATGATATTTTAATATGAAAATACAGAGATTATCTTTTTAATAAATAGGAGATTATACAAATGGGATTTTGGAAAAATGTATTAATACTTTGTGGAATCGATTTTATGACCGGCGGAAAGGTATTTGACGGCAGGAAAGGTGGTATCGGATACGGATGGTTTATAATTTTTATAATTCTATTTTTCCCTTTTTGGCTGATATATAAAATATTTAAACTAATTTTTGGGAAGAATAAATGAAAATACCCGGACTCTCATTCTCTCTCAAACGTGCCATTGGGATATCGGCTGCAAAACAAAAGATTGCGCATGCTACCGGCATTCCCTTAACCAAAGGAGGCTTCGAACGTAAAGTTGGCAGATTGGTTATTAACACCATTTTCGGCTCAAAGAAAAGAAAGTAAGGAAATAATTTATGAGAGATAGAACATTTGAATTTGAAAATAAATAACAATAGGGGACGTTTTGCCCCCTATTATTGTTTTAGGTGCTTAGATTGTTATTTCGAAAGTTCAAAACCGGCGTACAAGCCTTTGTAGTTGTTAAGCAAAGTTGTAAGGGTACTCATCGTAGAATTTCCCGATATTTTTGCAATATTCGATACCAGTTCCATAAGTTTGGTTACATTGAATGTTATTTCCAATGTAGTACCTTTCTTAACATAGGCCTCTGCAGTAAATGCTTTAATTGAACCGAATGCTTTGAATTCAAATTTATATTTACCGTTTTCGCCCTTAGTCACTGTCCCTTTAAGAGAACCCTTTTTGAGATTTAGTGTAAATTCACCTGATTCCGTGAATGTGATACTCATTGCTTCCATTCCCACTTTGGAATAATATGGGGCAATTTTACTTTCAATCGTAGAAGCAGCAGCGACACCGCCTGCTTTCGACAACAAATCTTCACTTTCGAATGCCACTGCAGGATTTTTATATTTCCAAGTACCGGCAAGGTCCTTTATTTCAAAGTTATCGGAACCTATCACAGCGTTGACAATATTATTAATTGTGTTGTTATCACCACCACCCAAGAGCGATTTAAGATCAAACGCCTGAGCATTTCCAAAAATTACAGCTACCGCACATGCAGCAAAAATTAAACGTTTTACCATATTAAAATTATCTATAAGTTTAGTTTATAATCGAAAGTATATGCAAATATACTATTTTTATTATAAAGTGCATTCCATTTTTTATAATTTTAATATTGGTTTTATGCTTTTCAATATGATAACAAATGAGAGGAGCACCTCAATGAAGCACTCCTCCCTGACATAATATTAATTAACCAATCAAATATTATTCTTTAATAGGATTATGTTCTTGTACAATAATCTGAGAAACTGTAACAACTGTGTTGTCGGCATTGCCACCGAAATCGAGCACAAGGTCGAGATTACTCATATCTATACCGTCCAATCCAACCCACTCAAATGTGCAATCATCATAAGCTGTAACTTTTACGCGGTCTGCCATATAGAACACGCCATCGTCGCCGTGCATCACAAACTTAACGGTGACTCCGGAATGGTCGGTATTGGAGTTGAATGTGATGCGGAAGTCATATTTCTTATCTGCAGAAGTTGTGATATCCGTGAAGAATTTCACCTGCGCTTGCCATTGTTCGTAAGTTGCTGCCGGCAAGGTTACTTTATATGATTTACCATCAATATCAAAACCAGGATTATCAATCTGATTCCAACCCGGTGCATAATAGAATTCATTTGTAAATGTAGCAGCATTCCAGAAGTTACCCGGACCATCAAGATCCCATATTACAGAGGGAACTACAGGTGGCTCCGGCAATTTAGTACCATCATCGTCAGCATGATTCTTAAGTACTATATTACCTACGGTTACGACTGTGTTTTCCGCATTACCACCGAAGTCGAGCACAAGTTTAAGCGTTTCAATATCAATACCCGGCATATCTGATTGATAATATACATATTCTTCACCAGCTTTTACAGCTACTCGGTCTGCGAAATAGAACACACCGTCATCACCATCCATCACGAGTTTAACCGTAATACCCGGGTGGTCAATAGATGAAGTAATAATACAAGAGAAATCATAGTTAATATCTGCTGATGTAGAGATATTTGATAAAATCGGCATTTGACATTGCCACTGGTCGGATGTAGCAGCCGGGAGAGTCAACTTGTATGTGGTGCCATCGAATGTATATTCCGGGGCAGCAATAGGACTCCAATTCGGAGCATAATAGAATTCACCGACAGTGAGTTCCGCTTTACGCCAAATGTTGAATTCGCTATCATACTTAAATCCTGCGAATGGAGCATCGCCCTCAATAGTGAGGATGTAATGCCAAGCTATGACACCCGGATCTTCAACACAAAGTTCAAGTTCATTATTGGTGATATTGAGAATTCTATACTTTGGATTTGTATATGCACTTGCAAATGGTATATATCCGAGAAGTGTACCGGAAGGCATAGTAAGGAACAAGTCGTTGCCTTCAGGTTTAATCTCAAATGTGGTTTCTTGCAATTGTGCCGGTGCGGCATAATCGACCGAAGCATCACGATTATCGGTAAACGGCGGGAGCGATTCTATACCACAATTCACATATACAGTACCGCTGGCAGCCGGATCGTAAGTATAACCACCAGTTGACACACCACCATTATCAGTAAAGATGAAACGGTTTTCATATAATCCTGTCCCGGCTTTATCACCCGGTGCAGCACTGTACCATTCAGTACCTATTGTTCCGGCAGGACCACATCCAAGGTGAGCAGCTTTTTCAGATGCAAACATCCAAGTTTTGCTTTCACCATTAGTGAGACGTCGCATAAACGGAGTAAAATCTACAATGGTGTTTTCTAAAGTAAATTCATACGTTTTAGAACCATCACATACACCATTGCGGTTATACATCTGCACTTCCACTTGATATGTACCGGCATTAACTACAATGTCATTGTAGTTGTTTAAAGTGACAATCCTCGGTTTATCGGAAATATATATTTTCCAGATAGGAGTAACGCCCTGATTGTTAAGGACGAACTTAACCTGATTTGTTTCTTGATCGACAGTGATTACAGCATCGATTTCATCGGCTTTAGGGCGCATGTTGGCATCAAGACCATCAATGCTTTCAGGAGCGCATGCCACGAGAGCAATACACCCGAGAGCAACCGAATATTTGAAAAATTTAGAAACTATCTTTTTCATATAAATAATAATTTACAAAGAGATTAATAATCGGTGTTCTGAATAAGAGCTCCATCAGAAGAGTTAATTTCAGCCTGCGGAATAGGAAGATATTTCTTATTAGGAGTCCAGCTCACAGTGCGATATTCACCACCCGCTTTAAGAACATCCTGAGCCTTATTGCTACGCACAAGGTCGAAATAACGCTTACCTTCTCCCAAGAATTCAAAACGACGTTCTTCAATTACGTTATCAATAGTGGCACTCTTTGAAGAAAGACCTGCTCGTTGACGAACCTGGTCGAAATAACCTTGATTAACAGAACCACCACCTAAAAGAGCGAGTTCTACAGCGTTGAGCAAAGTTTCTGAATAACGGTAAATACGAAGGTCATTACCCCAGTTCAGAACAGCATCGGCAATTTGATCTGCGTTATAACCTGAACGAGCACAATATTTACGTAACCATAAGCCTGTGTTTTGATAACGTTCTTCGTAAGAAACGTTGCGCAAATCATTTATAGATGCATCACGACGAGTATCACCTTCTTCGAATGCGTCGTATGTTTCAGTAGGAATTGTACCGAACCCCCAACCATCAACAAGAGCTACACCGTTGCACTCCGTACCATCCGGCAAACTGTAAGGACTAATCAAAGTAGGAAGTACTGTACCTCCGGCATAGTATGGATTGTCCCAAGAACGAGAAGCATTTTGGTTGAAATAGTTGATTGAGAAAATTGTTTCTTTATTCCATTCACCGGCTTCAGTCCAAATATCTTCATAATTAGGAGTTAATTCAAATTCTCCTGATTTGATAATATCGTTCATATAGTCGAGAGCCTTAGAATACTTGCTATTATCCTTCTGATACATAACCACATCAGCATAGATCATATAAGCAAAAGCCAAAGTAACACGACCATGCAAAGCAGCATCAGACTGACGCATAGGAAGTATATTTAAAGCGATAGCATCTTCCAAATCGGTCATAATACCTTCATATACCTCATCGGCAGAAGATTTAGCCTTTGTATAAGGATAAGCGAGGTTTTCACGATAGTAAGGAATAGCACCCCAGAATTTCCACACTATGGAATAGTAGTAAGCACGAAGTACTTTAGCTTCTGCCAAATAGAGGTCGCGAGTAGCATTGTCGATATCAACAACAGCAGGCATATATTCCTCTACATAATTACAACGGCGCACACCATTATAGCAATCTGTCCAAATACCGTTCACCACTTTAACAGGAGTAGCTGAATAGTTGAACATAAGGTGCCAGTTTTCGTTATCAGTGGCATTAGCACCACCCGGATACATATCATCTGCAAGAATATCTGCGAGAATATTCATAGGATTATATTCACCTTGCGCCCAATCAAAGTAAATCAACGGACAGTAAGCACTCACAAGAAGTTCATACATGTGAGCCTCTGTTGTATAATATTCTTCCACCGGAATCTGAGTGGGCGACTTAACGTCAAGGAAGCTGTCGGAACAAGACGAAGCACCCACAAGAGCGAGGGCAAATCCGAGAGCTGCTGTATATATTGATTTTTTCATATATCTAAAAAATATTAATAGGTTTTAGAAAGTAAGATTACATCCAATAGTCCATACTTTAGATTGCGGATATACACCACGGTCAACCCCAAGAGAAGAGCCATTAGTAACTTCAGGGTCGAAGCCGGCATATTTCGTAGCAGTCAGCAGATTTTCAGCCATAACATAAACGCGGAAATTCTGGATAAATGCCTTACGAGTAATATTGGAAGGAAGAGTATATCCAAGAGTGATATTTTTCAGACGGAAATATGAGCCATCTGTGATATATAAATCACTTGATCTTGCCCAGTTAACTTGGTCGTTGGCAGCAAAACGCGGATATTTGTTACCAGAACCTTCACCGGTCCAACGATTAAGCATCCATTTCGGGAGGTTTGCTGAAGAAATATCTACACGTCGAGAAGCATCATATATGTCGTTACCAGCAACACCCTGGCATACAGCAGAGAAGTCAAAGCCACGCCATTCTACATTGAGAGAGAATCCATAAGTCCAATCCGGAGTGCCTTTACCGATTTTACCTTGGTCATCACCATCAATAATTCCATCGCCATTGATATCAACCCAACGAACATCACCAGGAACAGCATTAGGTTGAATCATTTCACCTTTAGCATTTACGTATGATTTAATCTCGTCGTAGTTTTGGAAAATACCATCGCTCTTATAACCATAGAAATATGGATAAGGAAGTCCATTAGTTGCACGAACGATTTCGCCAAGACCTTGAGCGTCTTCAACAGGACGGAATCCTGAAGCATTACCGAGGTTCAGAAGTTTGTTTTTCAACCAAGAAGCATTGGCAGCCACACGGAAATTCCAATCACTTACTCTCCAACGATAGCTTGCCTCAAATTCAACACCGCGGTTTTCCATAGTACCAACGTTACCGATAGGAGCAACTTCACCTACGAAACCACCCAAAGGCATTTCAATAAGCATATCTTTAGTACGTTTATAGAAATAATCTGCGGAGAAAGTGATTGCATTGTTAAGGAAAGAGAAATCAATACCTACGTCGGTTTGTTCTGACTCTTCCCAATGAAGGTCGGCATTAACAATTTTAGCCGGTTTAATACCCGGATAAGATACCTGTCCGGCACCGGCACCAAAAGGATAGTTACTACCAGTAGCCGTAAGCGCCATATAACCGAAAGAACCTATGTTTTCATTACCATTACGTCCCCAAGAGAAACGCACCTTAGTGCTATTCCACCAAGTTGGAAGAGCCTTGCGAATAAAACTTTCATTAGTAGCATTCCAACCGGCAGATACAGACGGGAACAGACCATAACGACGATTTGCACCGAAGTTAGAGCTACCATCACGACGAACAATTACTTGCAACATATAGCGTTCGTCGAAGTTGTAACTTACACGACCGAACAAAGAAGAGAGAGTGTGCGGATTCCACACGCCACCGGAACCATTTCGTTTGCCATCGGCAGGAAGCCCCGTAGTGGCATCAATACTTGCTTTATCATCACTTTCATCCATCATATCCATACCAGAAGCCCCGATAGAGCGGCCTGTAGCCTTAGAAGCAGACTGACCGAGGAGAACAGAAACATAGTGCTTGTCAAATTGGCGATCCCAGAAAATGGTATTTTCAATCTGCCAATTTGTGCGTTTGTTCATTGAAGACCACACACTTGAATTTGTAGCCTGATGTCCGGCAGTATTCAACCAATATTTAGGAGTCCATCCGTCAGAACCATACCAAGCAAGTTCAACACCGAAGTTAGAACGGAATTTGAGAGAATCCCAAATAGTAAGTTCCGCGCTCCAATTGCCATATACTTTGTCGGTCCAACCTTTGTCATTAGGGAGAGATAGACGAGCTAACGGATTCGCCATTTCGTTGTAAGCCCCACCAGGGATAAGATATAATCTGCCATCCTTGCTATATACCGGGGTAAATCCCTCACGTTGTGAATATTCAGCCAAAGCGGCAGCTTCTTCAGCAGGAGTGGCATAAAACGGAGTTAAAATAGGAGACAAAGCAACTGCACTACCGAGAATTGAACCATACTCAGAGTTAGCGTCAATGCTTCGTGAATTTTCGTGAGTGAAAGTAATATTTGAATTGAAATCAAGTTTGCTCAACCAATTTCGTTGATCCTTAACATCAAACAAGTGGATGGTGTTGTTAGATCGAATGCTTAAACGGTCGTAATTCGAACGGTCCCAACTACCACCAATAATACCGTCTTGGGTATAATAAGATGCAGAAAAATAATAATCAACTTTCTTTGAAGAACCGCTTATGCTTAATTGATGATTCATCATCGGGGCATTGTCATCGAACACGAGGTCCTGCCAATTTGTGCCTTTGCCATAAGAATAAGGATCGGCATATAAAGGAGCACCACCATTATTTAGCTGAGCTTCGTTCATCATTACAGCATATTCAGTTGCGTTAAGTACAGAACGTTTACGCCACGGATTTTGCCAACCATAATTGAAGTTGTAGCTAACATTTACGCGTTCGCCACCACCCGATTTTGTAGTAACAAGGATAACACCATTTGCAGCACGAGCACCATAAACGGCACCGGAAGCAGCATCTTTAAGGACTTCGATACTTTGTATATCGTTAGGGTCCAAGAAACCGATACCGTCGTCAACCGGCATACCATCTACGATGTAAAGCGGGTCGGAGTTATTGATTGTACCGATACCGCGAACACGGATGGTAGAACCCGAACCAGGCTGACCATTGTTGCTGGTTACATTGATACCAGCAGCCAAACCGTTGAGAGCATCATCAACACGCACCGGATTGACTTTACCCAAATCATCGGATGAGATTTTGGCAATGGAAGCCGTAACAACACTTTTCTTTTGAACACCGTAACCAACAGTTACGACTTCATCAAGAAGTGTTGCATCGCTGACCATGCGAATAACCATTCCAACCATGTCGCTTTTAACAACAACTTCCTGTGGTTTAAAGCCAACATATTGTACATTAAGAACAGCCCCTTCGGGCACCTTGAGAGTGAAATTGCCATCGAAATCGGTAGCGACACCTGTAGATGTGCCTTTAACCACCACGCTGGCACCAATCAGCGGCTCGCCATCGGCATCTGCGATAACCACCCCGCGCACATTAACATCTTTAGCACTTACTGCTAAAGTTGCCAATACTGAAATGAATAACAATGTTAATTTTTTCATTACATCATGGTTTAAGTTAATAACTTACTATATTAATTTTCAATTTTAAACGAGACTGACAGTTGGCAATCGCTATTGCCACCAATCCAAAGAGTAAAATCACCCGGTTCAACTTTTTTCTTCATGTCGATGCCATAGAATGCGAGTTGTTCTACGGGTAATTCAAAAACTACTTGAGCAGATTCGCCAGGTTCAAGATATTGGCGTTTAAAACCTTTAAGCTCTTTCACCGGGCGGGTTACAGAACCCACGTGGTCGCGAATATAGAGCTGCGCAACTTCCGTAGCAGGATATTTACCTTCATTGGTGAGGGTGGCTGATGCCACTATAACATCACCGACTTTATATGTATCTTTATCTGTAGCAATATCGGAATATTTGAAATCACCATACGATAGGCCATAGCCAAATGGGAACAATGGACCAAATCCGGCATCCATCCAGAATGAAGTGCAACCAAGTGATGTTTGTCCTGCATCCAAAGGAATATCTTTTAACAGCGTTTCGTTGCCTAAAGCCGGACGACCTGTATTATTCTTATTGTAATAGATAGGAATTTGTCCTACAGCTTTCGGGAATGTAACAGGCAATTTGCCACTTGGACTCACTTTACCGAAAATAAGCTCAGCCAAAGCTTCACCACCCATCGTTCCTGGATGGAATGAATAAAGCAGCGCATTTGATTCATCCACTTGTTTGCCAATAGTGAGCGGACGACCAGCCATTACGACGGTAACCAGCGGTTTGCCTACCTTAGCCAAAGCTTCAATCAAAGAGCTCTGACCACCAACAAGATTCAAATCGGCAAGGCTATGAGCTTCGCCACTTAAAATAGCTTCTTCACCCACGACTGCAATAATTGCATCTACGCCATGAGCAGCTGCAACAGCCTTGGCAATACTTGCTTTATTATCATCGCGGCTAAAAGCCAAACCAGGCTCATACACAACAGAAACTTTATCACCATAAAGTTTACAGATACCATCGAGTACCGTTACAGTATGAGTCTTGTCGCCATCAAACACCCAAGTGCCAAGTTGATCATGAGGTGCATCGGCAAGCGGTCCGGTGAGGAGCACTCTGCGAATTTTATCGGCAGAAAGAGGCAAAGTATAGTTATCGTTCTTAAGCAAAACTGCGCTTTCGATAGCAGCCTGTTTTGCAGCTTGAAGATGTTCTTCGGCATATTTGATTTCCTGCGGAGTGGAAATATATGGGTTTTCAAACAACCCCAGCATAAACTTAACACGCAAAATATTTGCAACAGATTTGTCGAGCTGACTCATAGACACCTTACCGTCATTTATGAGTTGCTTCATATTGTTAATATAAGTTTGACTTTCCATTTCCATATCAACCCCGGCATTAAATCCTGTTGCAGCAGCATCACACATATCGGCACAGAAACCGTGGTTTACCATTTCACCGACACTTGCCCAATCGGAAACTACAAAACCTTTGAATCCCCATTCTCCACGTAAAACATCCGTAAGCACAAACTTATTGCCAGAAGCCGGAATTCCGTCATTATCGTTGAAAGAGGACATATATGTGAGACATCCAGCCTTACAAGCCTCTTCAAACGGAGGAAGATACACATTGCGCAATTGTCGTTCCGGTATATAAGTGGAATTATAATCCCTACCAGATTCACTTGCACCATATCCAACAAAATGTTTTGCACAAGCAGCAATAGAAGTAGGCGATGACAAATCGTCACCTTGATATCCTTCAACCTGAGCACGAGCCATCATACTTGCGAGAAAAACATCTTCACCACTACCCTCGGCAATACGTCCCCATCGTGGGTCGCGAGCAATGTCAATCATTGGAGAGAATGTCCAACGAATACCATCGCTTGAAGCTTCAATGGCAGCGATACGCGCACCGGCTTTTACCAAAGCAGTGTCAAAAGTGGCAGCCTGTCCCAACGGTATCGGGAATATTGTTTTGTAGCCATGTATAACATCTCGCGATAAAATCAACGGGATACCTAAACGCGTTTTCTCCACAGCAACACGCTGAATAGAGTCGGCAGACTCAGCGTCAGGCACATTAAGAAGCGAACCGATATTTCCAACGGCCACCTCGGAAGTAAAGTATGCCATAGCTTCATCATCACTTCCCCACATGCTACGCTGATTGAGTTGCCCAATTTTTTCTTCAAGAGTCATTTGTGATAACAGACTCTGCACACGATTATCGACAGATGCTGAAGAATCCTTGTATATGTCATTATAAGCACCTGTACACCCGACCAATGCAACCGAAGCAGCAATGGTGAAATGCTTAATTAGAATTTTCTTCATATATCAATCCTGTTTGTTATATTATTGTTTTTGAAAAACTCTTACATAATCGATTTGATAAATAGCAGGGAGTGCTGATTCATCAATACCTTGAGCACCACCCCAATTTCCGCCCCAAGCGAGATTTAGCTTAAGGTAGAACGGCGCATTGAACGGCCATGTGTTTTTGTCATTTTTCTTATCATTAGCAAAATAGAAAAGTTCCACACCATCCACATAAGTGCGAATAAAATCGGGAGTCCATTCAAGAGCATAGATGTGGAAATCATCCTGTGCACCCTGAATTAATTTTTCACGCGTTTTTTGAGTGCCATTCACGTGATTGTATGAATTGCAATGAATAGAAGATGACACATAATCCGGTTTATAACCGACTTCTTCCATGATGTCAATTTCTCCGTCTCCGGGCCAGGTAGTGAAATTTTTCGGCATCATCCAAAAAGCAGGCCAAGTACCTTTACCTTTAGGGAGTTTGAGTCGGGCTTCAAAATAGCCATATTTCCAACTGTCATTTGTATTCATACGGATGGAATAAACCGTATTACCGATTTTCTTGCAAATTATACTGAGGATACCACCCTCGACAGAAGCAAGGATATCATTACCTTGACGAGCTTTGACATAATACTGAAGTTCATTATTACCCCAACCGCCGGCACCGGTTTCATACCACCACTTGTCTCCAGGTTCGGAACCTTCGTTAAATTCATCGTTCCACACGAGAGTGTAACCCTCCGGCACATTGATAACATCGCTCATCTGTGTGACATCAATAGCACAGGAGCCGCCATTATAAGTGATAGTTACGCGTGCATAGCGAGACTCATTTGAAGAATTCTCATCACACGAAACATCAAGTTTAGACAAACCGGCAGTGCCTTGCAAAGGAGTCACATGACACCAACTTTCGTTTGAGGCCGCAGTCCAGGAAAGATTTGAATTAATTTCAATTTGATTTACAGAAGCCTGTGCACCAAAAGTTAACGAATTAACCGAAGTGACAACTTTAGCAGCCGCAGTTTGTTCAACCTTTACCTCCTTGCGAGAAGAACCAGCTTGAAGCACCAAATTGGCAAAACGAGATTCCAAATCTTTATTAGCAGTAAGTGTAAGTTTTACATTTACATCCTGATTTTTAACCCCACCTGACGGAAAAGTAGAAATCCAATCGCAATCGGCAGTAATGCTCCAATTGGCATTAGCTCTAACCGTGATTGAATAGGTTTGAGCCTCGTCAGAAATAATGATATTGTCCGGACTCACAGAAAATGTGACCGTTTCCGGAGCATCGACAGGTTCATCGCCTGACGAACAAGCACAACAAATGATTGAGCTTGCAGCTAAAAACACAAAAGCGTACTTAAAAATAGACCTTAACATGTCGATTAAATTAATTTGCAACAACAAATAAAAACAACAACAAATAAAGCACAATATGCCTTAAAGACGCCGCAAAGATATCGCACAGCGCACACGCCAAGCAAGCAAAATAATTATTCACAAATACGTCAACAGGAATATATAAATACGTCAAAAATACGTCTTATGTGTATAGCTTTTTGATTTATAGCAATTTATAAAAACAGCGAATTGCGTCAACAAAATCAATTAAAATTATTCAGCAGAAATTCGCTCAAATTGTCTTCACGGCTTAGATTGAATTTTTTTCTTATGCGATAACGCATAGTTTCCACCCCTCGAATTGAGATATTGAGTAACGGTGCAATCTCTTTAGATGATAAATCCATGAAAATATAGCAACACATCAAAATTTCATTTTTAGACAAATCCGGATAACGAGCTCTCAATCGTTTGGTAAAATCGTTGTGCATAAGGTCGAATTCCTCTTCAACGCGCTTAAACACCTTGTCGGGCATCATAGAAACGTCAATGCTACTTTGCAGAGCGATAATAGACTTTTTCAAGTCGGGGACAGCAGCATATTTGCGAGAAATCTGCTGCAATTCAGACTTCAGATTAGTTAGAATCTCATTTTTATGAGCAAGACTAACCAGGGCATTCATCATCTCTTGCGACTTATGATTAAGTTCATTTCTAAGGTTTTCCTGTTCGAGTTTTTCGATACGGTCGTCTTTGATTTTAGTCTGAAAATCATAATCGGCCTGCCGGATAGCAATTTCAGTGTTTTTCTCCATAATTATCTTTTGTTCTTTGTGAGAAACACGTTTATGTTCCGACACAAAAATCAAAACAATAATAACAATTATAAGTACGACCACCAGAATTTTCATCCATACGGACAAATACCATGGAGTAGTAATTTCGAAATTGATTGTATCAGATACAACATCTCCATTTAAGAACTTCGCCCGGATATGGAATGTATATATGCCAGAAGGCAAATTAGTATATTCTTTTGTTGTGGAAGAAGAGAATGAACTCCATTCTTCATTATTTAGTTTGTAACTGTAAGCAACAGTTCCATTGGCAGCGTCCTCAACATTTCCGAAATCGATTTTCAGAGAATTATACTTGAAATCTATCACCGGAGACTTCGGAGAAGTGGCAAAATTTCCGGAATATACAATTGAATCGTTTGGTTCGACAAGAGTAATTGAATTAATTCTCACTTTTGATTCAATATCGGATATACAGTAGGCGTAATTTTCAAAATCATATATAGAATACCCGTGAATTCCAGGCACCACAATAGTATAGTCGGAGATTGGGTATATAGCATCACTACCACTGAGCGGACGAGCCGCGACAGACATTAGCGGGATTTCCAACGCCGGTTTATCACTATCCATATCATATAATGAAACCGCATTAGCGCTATACAGCCACAATTTATTCCGATTTTGTATCAACCTGTAATATGGAGGTTGGGAGTTAAAATGATGCTCCATCGATAAATCGCGTTCAAACAGGTTTTTCTCACTATTGTACCGATAAAGACCGACAGGAGTGGCAAGTTCAATTGCATTACCGATTTTGGATATGTGTACTCCGTTAGACAGCGGAACATTATCATCGGTGGAGGTGTAAACATTTACCAGAGAGGCTGTCATTTTTTTGTAATCTACACGAGTGCAGACAATGCCACGAGCACCCTCCACACTCCAAATGACAGATGGAGACATTTGAACAAAATTGTACGGGCAGCCATCGAAACCATCTACAATGCCTATTGTGTGGACATTTCCCGCGCTTGTGTCAATGACATACAAACCATCGTAAGCACCAACATAAGCGAGGTTTTCCTCACCGGCGATGGGCTGTATATCATAACAACCACCAATCCCGGAGATTTGGATAGCATTGCCATTTGCCGTAATCATAAAAAGTCCCCTATCGTGTGCGCAAAACACTTTATCATGAATTCTACGAAGCATCCATACTTGTCCTGTTGTACCTTCGATAAATTTGTAATCGTTTTTACTAAACAAGTTGTCGTTAATTTCAAAGAGCCCCCGATTGGTGCCAAGCAGCAACTTATTTCCAACACTTAAAATCGAATATCCCGAACCGACACGCAAAGTTTTGTTGTCGAGCGTTGTGACAGGCAAGTGAAGCAACAGTTTTGAGAATCCCAAGTCGAAACCGGTCCAAAGGTCGCCCTCGCTATTAAATTTCAATGAGAGAACGGTGTTGTTTATCAGCCCATTGCTTTCGTTGTAATATTGTATAGAGCCCTGTTCGGTATCAATAATACACACACCATCGAGGATAGTACCGAGCGCGAGGGTGTTGTTATGAATATCAGCACAAAAGACTTCCTGCTTTGACTGATAAATTTCTTTTCCAAAAGGGAGCGGAAAAAGACGCTGCCGGTCGTAATAGAAAACACCGCTTTTTGCCGTCACGACCATGATGCCATCTTTATATGGCAAAATAGACCTGATGCGCGCATTGCGCAAGTTTGAAGTATAAGGTACTGAAATGATGTCGTTTCCCATAAGGAATTTAAGACCATCTTCAGTGCCCAGATACAATACACCATTAATCATAGCCGAACAGTCTATTTTAATTCCGTTGCTATTGATTAATTCCGCCGTTTCGGCATGTGTATTATACTTCAACAGATTGTAATCGCCTTGTAAATAAATGGATTCAGAGTTGTGCTGCGAGAAGATTCCCCAGATATTTCCGAGCAGTTTATCCTCGCCCAACTTGTCGCTCAGACACGTGTAATACAAAACGCCCCGAGCATCGGGCGATAAGTAACCAAATTCATTGATTCCCCCAACATAAACACGCATTTTATCTTTATCAACCAACACTGAACGTACGTCATATCCATTGTTCATGCTATGGACAGACCAACGATTACCATCAAACACCACTACAGCTTCCTGTGTTGCCAAGAATGTGTAACCGTTGTCAAGAGTGGCAATATCCCAAACTTTAGTTTGCGAAGGAATCTGACCGGAGTAATTCTGTGCGATGTGCACACCAATCGGAGCCGAATTCAATGAGACAACCGACAACAGCAAAATCAACGATGCAAGTAAATATCGACTTATCCGTAACATTACCACATATCACTTAACGTTACACCATCAATATCCGTCAACTTAGCACACAACTGAGACGCGAAATCCGTGCGTATCAACAGAGTCATACTACAAGAATTATCGAACGATTGCCTCACAATTGTGATATCTGAAGATTTCACAAGCCGCATCACATCGTTCATCGCGATATAAGGGAATGTGAAACTTATTTCTGTCTGTTCATGACACTCAATAACGTTGGCATTGGCAATAGCGTCGGCGGCAGCCTCTTTGTATGCGGTGATAAGCCCTGATGTGCCGAGTTTTATACCGCCGAAATAACGTACGACAATAATAATAACATTAGTCAGTCCAGCGGAGTTAATCTGGCCCAAAATCGGACGTCCGGCAGTTCCCGAAGGCTCACCATTGTCATTACTCATGAAATCGGTACGTGCAGCGCCAATCATATATGCCCAACAAACGTGACGCGCATCGAAATACTTTTTCTGAAAAGCCTTCACGTAATCCTTAGCTTCATCGGCACTTCTCACAGGGATGGCAAAAGAGATAAATTTACTCATTTTCTCTTTATACAACCCTTCTGCAGGTTCGGCAATAGTGAGAAAAGTGTCGGAAGCCATGAGCTACTCCATGAGTTTACGATATCTAATTCGCTGAGGCTCAACATTCCCCATGCGCATTTTCTTATTTTCTTCGTATTCAGTGTATGTGCCTTCAAAGAAGAAAACTTCGCTATCGCCCTCGAAAGCAAGTATGTGAGTGCAAATTCTGTCGAGGAACCACCGGTCGTGGCTAACGACCACCGCACATCCGGCAAAGTTTTCCAAACCCTCTTCAAGTGCACGCAGCGTGTTGACATCAATATCGTTGGTGGGTTCATCGAGCAACAACACGTTGCCTTCTTCCTTAAGCGCCATAGCAAGGTGCAAACGATTTCGTTCACCCCCAGACAATACACCAATTTTCTTTTCCTGGTCGGCCCCGGAGAAGTTAAATTTAGACAGATATGCCCTTGCATTCATATCTCTACCACCCATGCGGAAAGATTCGACCCCTTGTGATATAACCTGATATACAGTGGCATCGGGGTGCAAATCTTTATGAGTTTGATCAACGTAGGCAATCTTAACCGTTTCGCCAACATTAAACACACCTGCATCCTTTTGTTCCAATCCCATAATCAGTTTAAATAATGTGGTTTTACCAGCACCGTTAGGACCGATAACCCCTACAATACCATTCGGCGGGAGCATAAAATTCAAATCATTGAAAAGCAGTTTGTCGCCATAGGCTTTTTTTACATGCTCCGCTTCAATGACTTTATTTCCAAGTCTGGGACCATTCGGAATAAAAATCTCAAGTTTTGCTTCCCGTTCTTTCTGGTCGGCATTCAATAGTTGGTCGTAAGAAGAAAGACGCGCCTTACCCTTAGCCTGACGAGCTTTAGGTGCCATTCTCACCCATTCAAGCTCACGTTCGAGAGTTTTGCGGCGTTTACTTGCCTGTTTTTCTTCAAGCGCCATTCTTTTAGTTTTTTGGTCGAGCCAAGAAGAATAGTTACCTTTCCAAGGAATCCCCTCGCCACGGTCAAGTTCAAGAATCCAACCAGCGACATGGTCGAGGAAATAACGGTCGTGAGTGATGGCAATCACCGTACCGGCATATTGTTGCAGATGCTGTTCCAACCAATCAATCGATTCAGCGTCGAGGTGGTTTGTAGGCTCATCGAGCAGCAGCACATCGGGTTGCTGCAAAAGGAGTCGGCAAAGAGCGACACGACGGCGTTCACCACCGGAAAGAGTGGATATTTTCTGTTCCTCAGGCGGACAACGCAACGCATCCATAGCACGTTCCAACTTATTGTCGATATTCCAGGCATCGCAAGCATCGAGT
>JAFLTZ010000039.1 GCA_022509045.1 Muribaculaceae bacterium
CATGGTGGAAAAAGCCAAATCAGGGCATCCGGGTGGTGCTATGGGCGGTGCAGACTTCGCCAATGTTTTATACTCCAAATATCTTGTATATGATCCGGAAGATCCCATGTGGATTGCTCGTGATAGATTCTTTCTTGACCCTGGTCACATGTCACCCATGCTATATTCCGTACTATGCCTTTGCGGGAAGTTTACTATTGATGAACTTAAAGAGTTTCGCCAATGGAACAGTGTAACACCCGGGCATCCTGAAGTAAATCCTTTACGTGGTATAGAAAACACGTCAGGTCCGCTCGGGCAAGGTCACACAATGGCTGTTGGTTGCGCTATCGCTGAACGGTTTCTCGTTGAACGTTTCGGGGATGTTATAGCTCACAAAACATACGCATTTATCTCCGATGGTGGTATCCAAGAAGAAATATCTCAAGGTGCTGCCCGAATTGCAGGATATCTTGGATTGAACAATCTCATTATGTTCTACGATAGTAATCGCGTGCAGCTATCCACCGATGTAAACGAGGTCACATCCGAGGATGTTGCCATGAGATACAAAGCCTTTGGGTGGAATGTTATCGTAATAAACGGCAATGATGCTATCGAAATATCAGCGGCCATTGAAGCTGCTCAAAAGGAGGAATCGCGCCCTACCATAATTATTGGCAACACAATCATGGGACTTGGATGCGTGACTCCTGACAATCAAAATTTTGAAGGTAAGTGCAGCACTCATGGTCAACCACTTAGTGCATCTGGAGCATCTTTTGAAAAAACAATTGAAAATCTTGGGGGTAATCCTCAAAATCCATGGGTTATTTTCGATGATGTAGCAAAAATGTATGCAGAGCGCAAAAAGCAACTCAGCGAAATTGTCACAGAACGAAAAGCTAAGTTTGCTACATGGGAAAAAGAAAATCCTGAAAAAGCATCCATGCTCGCTGATTTTATTGCAGACAAACTCCCGGAAATTGATTATGCTGCTATTTCTCATAAACCGAATGTTGCAACTCGCACTGCCTCTGCTGATGTACTATCTGTACTTGGTAAAGAAATCAAAAATATGATTGTGTCTAGTGCAGACCTTGCTAATAGCGATAAGACTGAAGCATTTCTTAAAGCCACCGGTCCTCTTTTGCCACACGATTTTAAAGGTGGTTTCCTACATGCCGGAGTAGCAGAACTTACAATGGCTGTGATTATGAATGGCATTGTGCTTCATGGAGCTATGAGAGCAGCTTGCGCAACATTCTTTGTGTTTTCCGATTATATGAAACCGGCAATGAGAATGTCTGCGCTCATGGAGTTGCCTGTAAAATTTGTATTCTCTCACGATGCTTTCCGCGTAGGTGAAGACGGTCCTACACATCAGCCAATCGAACAGGAAGCACAGCTTAGACTGTTAGAAGAGCTACGAAATCTTTCAGGAAAGCCATCCATGCTTGTCCTCCGCCCTGCTGACAGTGCAGAAACTACAATTGCTTGGAAAATGGCAATGGAAAATAAAAACACACCAACCTCTTTAATCCTGACACGTCAAAATATAAACGATATACCAAGTGCATCCGGGAATAGATACAATGATGCTATGCAAATGGTCAAGGGTGCATATGTAGTTAAGGATTCTACGAACTTCGACATTGTTCTCATTGGTAATGGATCTGAGGTCGGTCCGCTTATTGAGGCTGCAGATATTCTCGAAAATAAAGGCATAAAATGTAGAGTCGTATCTGCTCCTTCTATTGGATTGTTCATGAGTCAGTCAGTGGAATATCGTCAAAACATAATTCCACAAGGGTGTAAGCGTTTTGGTCTCACAGCCGGATTGCCTTCGACCCTACGCGAAATAGTCGGCACAGATGGTTATATCTATGGATTAAGTCACTTCGGCGCGTCAGCTCCATACAAAGTGCTTGATGAGAAATTCGGATTCACATCCCAAAATATAGCAAAAGTTATTGAAGACTTATATTTCAAGAATTAATACTAATTATATTCAAAATCAAAAAAGAGTATGGCATTAAGCCACACTCTTTTTTTTAAGTATAAAAATCCACCTACAATGCAGGTGGATTTTCTAATTACTGTTTTGTTTCAGGATCTATACCCCACTGTTGCTTTGCCAAACGGCGATAATTGTTATAACGCCATTGTGCATTTTCCTTTGCTGCAGCAAAGAGCTCTGTAGCCTCATTAGGATATTGTTTCATTACCGAAGCATAACGCACCTCACCCTTCAGGAAGTTTTCGAATTCATCCCAATTAGGCTCTTTGCTGTCGAGCGTAAATGGGTTTTTACCTTCAGCTTCAAGTGTAGGATTATAACGCCACAAGTGCCAGTAGCCACATGCCACGGCATTAGCTTCTTCCTGCTGCGATTTACCCATACCGGCTTTAATGCCATGGTTTATACATGGAGCATACGCAATTACTATAGATGGACCATCGTATGCTTCCGCTTCACGTATTGCTTTAAGCGTCTGGGCTTGATCTGCACCCATTGCCACTTGTGCCACATACACATAGCCATATGTCGATGCGATAAGTCCCAAGTCCTTTTTACGTACACGTTTACCAGCCGCTGCAAATTTTGCAATAGCTCCGATTGGTGTTGCTTTTGAAGCTTGACCTCCGGTATTTGAATACACCTCTGTATCAAGAACAAGAATATTAACATTCTTTCCTGACGCGAGCACATGGTCGAGTCCGCCAAAACCGATATCATAACTTGCGCCATCACCACCAATAATCCATTGTGAACGCTTCACAAGATATCCGTCAAGTTCTGCAAGTTTCTTACAATCTGGGCATCCTGCACTAACTCCTGCTGCAATAAGTGGACGCAGTTTTGCCGAAGCGACTTTGCTTTCTTCTGCGTTTTCCATTCCGTTCACCCATTCAGCAGCAGCATCAATAAATTCTTGCGACACTTTTCCTTCTGCAATGACCTTATTTAGGATATCAGCAATTCGATTACGCATTTTTTCTGTCGCAATAGTCATTCCTAAACCAAATTCACAGAAATCTTCAAACAATGAGTTCGCCCATGCCGGACCTTGCCCTTTTTCATTTGTTGTATATGGAGTCGAAGGAACCGAACCTGAATAAATCGAACTACAACCTGTAGCATTTGCCACCATTTCTCGGTCGCCAAACAACTGAGTTATAAGTTTTACGTATGGTGTTTCACCACAGCCTGAACATGCTCCTGAGAACTCAAACAACGGAGTTGCAAATTGTGAATTTTTCACATTGGCCTTAATGTCCACCAAATCCTGCTTGCTTGTCACTGATTTTGCACAATAATCCCAATATTTTTGACTTTCAAGCTGAGTATCAAGAGGCATCATCTTCAGAGCCTTTTCACCTCGCATTCCGGGACAAACATCCACACAGTTACCACATCCAAGGCAATCAAGCACATCCACTGTCTGAACAAATCGCATTCCTTCAAACATCTTTCCTATTGCCGGTTTGGTTTCCGATTCATTATATGGAGATGCTTCAAATTCAGTACTATTCATCACAAATGGGCGTATTGCAGCATGAGGACATACGTATGCACATTTGTTACACTGAATACAGTTATCTACAATCCATTCCGGCACAAATGCTGCCACTCCACGTTTTTCATATTTGGAGGTTCCTGCTTGCCATGTACCGTCTGCTCGTTCTACAAATGTCGATACCGGCAGCAAATCGCCATCTTGCGCATTAATTGGATGCACTACTTTATTAATAAATTCAGGGGCATCATTCTGGTGCAATTCTTCCACTTCAAGATTTGCCCACGAAGCATCTACATCCAGTTTCTTGTATTCATTACCACGATCTACCGCCGCGTAATTCTGTTCTACGACATCCTGACCTTTTTTACTGTATGATTTCACAATGAACTTCTTCATTTGCTCTACTGCCAAATCCACAGGGATTACCTCTGTTATGCGGAAGAATGCCGATTGCAAAATTGTGTTGGTGCGGTTGCCAAGTCCTATTTCCTGCGCAATCTTAGTTGCGTTGATATAATACAGTGTGATGTCGTTCTTGGCAAGATATTTTTTTACCTTATTCGGTAGATTCTTAGCAAGTTCTTCGCCCTCCCATATAGTATTTAACAGGAATGTACCGCCTTTCCGCAAACCACGTGTCACATCATACATATGCAAATATGCTTGCACGTGGCATGCCACGAAATTCGGAGTGTTCACCAAATATGTTGAGCGAATTGGATGGTCGCCAAAACGTAAATGCGAGCATGTGAAACCACCCGATTTTTTAGAATCGTATGAGAAATATGCCTGGCAATATTTATTTGTATTATCTCCAATGATTTTCACAGAGTTTTTATTTGCTCCTACAGTACCATCTGCACCGAGACCATAAAACTTAGCTTCGAACATTCCTTCGCCGCCTAATGCAACTTCTTCTTTCATTGGCAGAGATGTAAATGTCACATCATCAATAATGCCAACTGTAAAATTATTCTTTGGCTGTGGCAATGCAAGGTTCTCATATACCGAAAGAATCTGAGCAGGCGTCGTATCTTTTGATCCGAGACCATAGCGACCACCTACGATGAGCGGAGCATTTTCTTTTCCGTAATAGCAGTCCTTAACATCCAGATACAATGGTTCTCCATTCGCTCCCGGTTCCTTTGTGCGGTCTAACACTGCAACGCGTTTCACCGTTGCCGGCATCGCTGCAAGGAAATGCTTGGCTGAGAATGGACGATATAAATGTACACTCACCAAACCCACTTTCTCTCCTTTACTCATCAAATAGTCTATGGCTTCGCGTGCGGCTTCCGTCACAGAACCCATTGCTATTATAACTCTGTCGGCATCTTTTGCTCCATAATAATCGAACAAGCCATATTTGCGTCCGGTGATTTCGCTGATTTTGTTCATGTAATCTTCCACAATTGCAGGAACTGCTTCGTAGTAATTATTACATGATTCGCGATGTTGGAAAAATACATCCGGATTCTCTGCCATACCACGAGACACAGGTTTCTCTGGATTCAAAGCTCTTGCACGGAATTCTGCAAGCGCGTCATAATCCACAAGAGGAGCCAAATCATCATTTTCCAGAGCTTCTATTTTCTGTATTTCATGAGAAGTACGGAATCCGTCAAAGAAATTCACAAAAGGCACACGTGATTTTATTGTTGACAGATGTGCCACTCCGGCAAGATCCATTACTTCCTGCACTGAACCCTCGCATAACATTGCAAATCCGGTCTGACGTGTTGACATAACATCTTGATGGTCTCCGAATATACACAATGCGTGTGATGCAAGCGTACGCGCCGATACATGAAATACGCACGGCAAAAATTCACCTGCTATTTTATACATGTTTGGTATCATGAGCAACAAGCCCTGAGATGCTGTATATGTCGTTGTCAATGCACCTGCTTGCAAAGATCCATGCACTGCACCGGCTGCGCCTCCTTCCGATTGCATTTCCTGCACTGTGACGATCTCTCCAAAAATATTTTTTCTGCCAGATGCTGCCCATTCATCTACATATTCTGCCATAGTTGACGATGGCGTAATAGGATAAATTGCAGCCACCTCCGAGAACATATAGCTCACATGTGCTGCTGCTTGATTTCCATCACATGTTAAGAATTTTTTTTCCTTACCCATTTATACTTATCTGTTTTGTTATTTATATTTCCAATGTTGTTTATTCACCGCGCGAAGTTAGTCATTTTTATCTTCATTTCAAAGAAACAGCCTCTTTAAAAATAACTCACTTTTTTACTTTTTCAACGAGCTCTTGCAATGTCAATTTATACTGTTCACCTGTTGACATTTCTTTCAGAGTTATTACACCTTCCGCCACTTCTGTTTCTCCGATTATTGCCACATAGGGTATCCCTTTCGCATCAGCATATCCCATTTGTTTTTTCATCTTTGATGGTTCCGGATATACCTCTGCCGAAACACCTTCTTTTCGCAACTGCATCACATATTCCAATGATACTTCCGCCTCTGTTTCTCCAAAGTTTACAAATAATATTTTCGACGATGAATTCACCGTTTCCGGATACAGATTCAACGCATTGAGCACATCATATATTCTATCTGCGCCAAAACTGATACCTACTCCCGAGACACCTTGCAGGCCAAACACACCGGTCAGATTGTCATATCTCCCACCACCTGATATACTGCCTATTTCAACATCTTTGGCTTTCACTTCCACTATCGAACCGGTATAATAGTTCAAACCACGAGCAAGCGATACATCAACTTCAACATCTGATTGAATACCAAGTTTTGCCACATGATTGAGCACATATTTCAATTCTTCTATGCCTTTCATGCCTGTTTCACTCTCTCTCAACAGATCTGTCAGTTTTGCCAGTTTCTCTTCATTACTTCCGGAAAGCAACAACAACGGCTGCAAAATGTTTATTGAAGTTTCTGCCAATCCTTTCGACCGAAGCTCTTCATTCACATTTTCTATCCCTATTTTATCTATTTTGTCAATGGCAACAGTAATATCAACTATCTTTTCAGGTGCTCCGATAAGTTCGGCTATTCCCGACAACACTTTTCTGTTATTCAATTTTATCAGCACTCTGATACCAAACTTACCAAACACATAGTCGGCAAGACTCAACAATTCCACCTCATTTATGAGCGAATCACTTCCCACGACATCCGCATCACATTGATAAAACTCTCTGTATCTGCCTTTTTGAGGGCGATCGGCTCTCCACACCGGTTGTACCTGATAACGTTTGAATGGGAATTGTAAATCATTTCGATGTTGCACTACATAACGTGCAAACGGCACGGTAAGATCATATCTCAATCCTTTTTCACACATCGCATTCGTTAGTTTCACCAAATTACGTTGTGACACATCATCCGTATTCACTTCTTTCATAAAATCTCCGCTGTTAAGTATTTTGAAGAGCAACTTGTCTCCCTCTTCGCCATATTTTCCCATCAGAGTTGAAAGATTTTCCATCGCAGGAGTTTCTATCTGCTGGTATCCATATAATATGAATGCCTTTTTTATTGTGTCAAATATATAATTGCGTCGTGCCATTTCAATCGGCGAAAAGTCACGTGTCCCTTTGGGTATTGTTGGTAATTGCGATGCCATATTAATATGAATTGTGATATATTTTATTTTTCTTTTATTTGAATGTGCAAATTTACACAATTTTCACGAGCTTTTACTCTATATTTTTAATAAAAGTAGCCATTCTCTAATATTATTATATTCTCTCATAATTATCTCTAAAACTTCACTTTTATTCAATTTTAACAATCCTTAAAACTATTTCTTCATATTTATATAAAATATTTGAATATCTTTGTATTATAAAAAATTCCAAGTTATGAAAAAACCAATTTTATTATTTGCCGCATGCTCACTGCTCGGCGCAGGCACCGGGTGCTCTAACGCACAAAAAAATGCAGATGATAATACGTCATTAGTTTATTACATTCAGGAGATTTCGCCGGAAAATATGATTAAAATCTATGAAGCTCTTGGGCGTAAAGCTGAAGGGAAAGTCGCTATTAAACTATCAACCGGTGAGCCTGGAAACAATCATTATCTTGCACCGGCTTTAATTGCGCCACTTGTGCAAAAACTCAATGGAACTATCGTCGAATGTAACACAGCCTATAATGGTGGGCGTGATTTTACCGAAGATCATCTAAAAGCAGCAGCTGACCACGGATTCACCGCTATCGCCAATGTAGATATAATGGACGCCGATGGACAAATTTCACTCCCGGTTGTCGGAGGGAAACATCTCAAAGAAAATTATGTGGGCAAAAACTGGGAAAATTATGATTTCACCGTAGTTCTTTCCCATTTTAAAGGTCATCCCATGGCAGGATTCGGTGGAGCCTTGAAAAATATTTCAATCGGGTTGGCATCATCTCAGGGAAAATGCTGGATTCACTCTGCCGGTAAATATACCGATAAAGCAGAAGTTTGGGAAAATGTGCCTGATTACGATACATTCCAAGAATCTATGGCTGAAGCATCAAAGTCGGTAGTCGATAAAGCCGGAGACAAGATTCTTTATATTTCCGTTGCCAATAATTTATCTGTAGATTGCGATTGCGTTGCTACCCCTGAAGAACCTCAAATGGGAGACCTTGGCATCTTCGCTTCACTCGACCCTGTAGCTCTTGACCGCGCATGCATCGATGCGGTTCGTAACAGTAACGACCATGGCAAAATACACTTAATTGAACGTATCGACTCTCGCCACGGGATGCATAATCTTGAATATGCCGAACAACTTGGCATTGGAAATCAATCATATAAATTAGTAGAACTTAAATAATCCTTTCTTACATATTTTATTATGAAATATACTGAACTTGGGAATACCGGGATACGTGTTTCTCGTATTTGTGTAGGTTGCATGTCGTATGGAAAACCTTCTGAAGATTTCCATCTGTGGACTCTCGGTCCTGACGAGACACGCGACATGGTGAAACACGCACTTGATTTGGGGGTAAACTTCTTCGATACAGCAAATTGTTATTCACATGGCACCAGCGAAGAATACCTTTCCAGAGCATTGCGACAACTCGGTGTTAACCGCCACGATGTTGTAGTAGCCTCAAAAGTCTATTTTAATGATGGGCAATTATCGCCTGAAGCCATTCAACGCGAAATTGAGGGATCACTTTCACGTCTTGGAACTGATTATCTGGATTTATACTACATCCACCGTTTCGATTATAACACTCCAATTGAAGATACATTATACACGCTTCACCAATTAGTAAAAGCCGGCAAGGTTCGCGCGTTAGGAGCTTCTGCAATGTATGGTTACCAATTCCATAATATGATGATTGCCGCTGAGCGCAATGGCTGGACCAAATTCTCTGTTATGCAAAATCACCATAATTTGCTTTATCGAGAAGATGAACGCGAACTTATTCCGATTTGCGAACAATATGGCATTGCAAGAGTTCCATACTCTCCTTTGGCTGGGGGACATCTCACCCACACCGGATGGGAAAGTGGGACCAAACGGAGTAATACTGATACAAATATGCGTTTCAAATACGACCGCTATAAAGAAAATGATTTGCAAATCATCAACCGAGTAGATGAAGTAGCTCGTCGCAATGGTGTCTCCATGACAGAGGTGGCTTTGGCTTGGCTATTAAAGAAAGGTGTCACAGCACCTATTGTCGGCGCCACAAAAGTCCCGCATTTCGATTCTGCAGTACGTGCTGTAGATTTCATTCTAAGCGATGAAGACGCAGCCTATCTTGAGGAACCGTATGAACCACATATCATCAACGGAGCTCGTCCAAAGCCCACAGACGTATAGCTAACTATTTATAATCGATACACACAATAACCCAACAGTGTATACAAACATCAGCATTGCTGTAATTCCCAAGAGCGGATTGAGTTTATCTCCGCTCTTTTCTTTTAATAACTTCACCAACACCAAATGTACGGTCATATATATTGTCGGTATAAGTAGCACCACAGTGTCAAACTTGAGCCATGTGGCATACATCAGTGCCACAGCCACAACACCATTAATCAGATAGAGCCACAACATAGCGGTCCTGCCCAATATCACACACAAAGTCCGCTTCCCTACTGCCTTATCATCTTCATAATCACGATAATTATTAACAATCAACACATTTGCCCCCATCAATCCAATAGCCACCGATGCCACAAACACCGGCATCTCCACACAGCCACACATTATATAATATGTCATATTAACCGGCACTATACCAAAGAAAAACACCACTGCCACCTCTCCAAGTCCATGATGCGACAATGGATACGGACCTGTACTATACGCCAACACACCCACAGCTATAAACATACCCACACACACAAGCCACAAGCCACCCCAATATATCAGAGAGCACCCCACAGCACATGCCAACGCCAATATCATATACGTAGCCATTTTCATAACACTCGGCTTAATATCACCCTCGGTCACACCCCTGCGAGGCCCGTCACGACCTACCCTGTCAATCCCCCTTTTATAATCATAATATTCATTCGCAAAATTAGATGATATCTGAGCCAACACCGCAAATAGCAAACACAACAACCCCGGTAGCCAAGCTCTCACATCACTCATCACAACGTACGCAAATGCGCACAACACCCCCGAAACCGAAACCGGCAGCGTCCGCACACGCATTGCCTCAATCCACACCTTCACCAATCCCACCTTTTCTTATATTTAAATTCACAATATAACCACAAAATTACAAATTTAATTATTTCGTAACCCACGAAATTTGCATTTTATAAGGTATTTTTATTAAAAAAACACATCATATTCTTGACAACTGCATATTATTATTGTATCTTTGCAATAGGAATTGTGTGGAAATAATTTATGTGTGGTGATAATTTAATTGTTTAACTCTAAAAACTATTATGGAATAAACTTGAAAAACTTTTACACATCCCTGGGACACTTGCGTGGGACACCCTCATGGGACAACACTAAAATATCAAATTTGCAAAAATACATCTGATAAATCTCTAATTCAAAACAAAACAGACATGATTTTAAAATAAATCACAACAGACATCAAAATTGCGTGTAAAAAAAACACACTCGTGGGACACTTTTGGGACACCACTCGGAACAATAGTTATTTGATAATCCATTTTATCATTCCAAATAATTAATTCGTTATTTCAAAAAAATTTTTCAAAAAATTATTTTGAGTTAATAAAAACAATTATATTTGCACCGTTTATAAACCACTCAAAAACAATGCAAAATTGCTGTTGAGAGGCGTATAATCAGCAATACAAACATTTATTAACAAAAACGGATTTTTTATTAAAAATTTAAAATTTTTACTTATATAAAGTCATGAATGTAAATGAAATTATCAGCAATCTGGAAGCTAAGCATCCGGGTGAAAAAGAGTACTTACAAGCTGTAAAAGAAGTTTTACTTTCTGTTCAAGATGTATATAACCAACATCCTGAATTTGAGAAAGCAAAAATAATCGAACGCATGGTAGAACCGGATCGTATTTTCACGTTCCGCGTTACTTGGGTTGACGACAAAGGTGAAGTGCAAAACAACATCGGATATCGTGTACAATTCAACAACGCTATCGGTCCGTACAAAGGTGGTATCCGTTTCCATGCCTCTGTAAACCTTTCTATCCTCAAATTCTTAGGATTTGAACAAACATTTAAAAACGCTCTCACTACCCTCCCAATGGGTGGCGGTAAAGGAGGTAGCGACTTCAGTCCTCGTGGTAAAAGCGACGCTGAAATCATGCGTTTCTGCCAGGCATTTATCCTCGAACTCTGGAAAAACCTCGGTCCTGACAAAGACGTTCCTGCCGGCGATATAGGTGTTGGTGGTCGTGAAGTTGGTTACATGTATGGCATGTACAAAAAACTTACAAACGAATGTACCGGTACTATGACTGGAAAAGGTCTCGAATTCGGTGGTTCAAAAATCCGTCCGGAAGCCACAGGTTTTGGCGCTTGCTATTTTGTAAACAATATGCTCAAAACTAAAGGCACTTCATTCGAAGGCAAAACAGTTGCCATTTCAGGTTTCGGAAACGTTGCTTGGGGTGCTGCTTTAAAAGCTAACGAATTAGGAGCTAAGGTCGTTACTATCTCAGGTCCTGACGGTTATATCTACGACCCGGACGGCGTTTCTGGTGAAAAAATTGACTATATGTTACAACTTCGTTCTTCCGGTGAAGATATCGTTGCTCCTTACGCTAAAAAATATCCTAATGCAAAATTCATTGCAGGCAAAAAACCATGGGAAGTAAAAGTAGATATCGCTATGCCATGTGCTACTCAAAACGAACTTGGTGCTGAAGATGCTCGCAACCTCGTTAACAACGGTGTTTTGTGTGTTGGTGAAGTTTCAAACATGGGTTGCACCCCGGAAGCAATCGACACTTTCATCGAAAACAAAGTCATGTACGGACCTGGCAAAGCAGTTAATGCAGGTGGTGTTGCTACTTCCGGTCTTGAAATGAGCCAAAATGCTATGCACCTCTCTTGGAGCGAAGCTGAAGTTGATGAAAAACTTCATGGCATCATGAACGACATACACGCCCAATGTGTTAAATATGGTACAGAAGCCGATGGTTACATCAACTATATGAAAGGTGCCAACATTGCAGGTTTCATGAAAGTAGCAAACGCAATGATGGGACAAGGAGTTATCTAATTAGCACATAGTAAATTAAATATTAATATTCTATGATTGTGGCAGCTTTTCTTTTCCGAAAAGCTGCCCTTTTTTGGACACTTCAAACTCTTTCACTATCTTTGTATTGATATTTAATCTTTCATTCATAACATTTTCAATACACAATTGTAATAGATGTCAAATATAGGCTCATTAAAGACTTCAAAAGGAGTCAAAGCGCTGCTCCTTGGTAGCGGAGAATTAGGTAAAGAAGTGGCAATCGAATTGCAACGTTTCGGCGTCGAAGTCGTGGCATGCGATAAATATCCGGATGCTCCCGCAATGCAAATTGCACATCGCTCACACGTCTTCAATATGCTCGATGGAAATAAACTACGTGAGATTGTAGAACTCGAAAAACCCGACCACATTATCCCGGAAATTGAAGCAATTGCCACCCCCACCCTTTTAGAGCTCGAAAAAGAGGGCTTCCACATCACGCCCACTGCCAACGCAGCTTGGCTCACAATGAACCGCGAAGGAATTCGACGATTGGCTCACGAACAGCTTGGAGTTAAAACATCAAACTACAGATTTGCTTCAAATTACGATGAATTTAAAGAAGCTGTCAATGAAATAGGCATTCCATGTGTTGTAAAGCCCATTATGAGTTCTTCCGGACACGGACAAAGCGTTATAAAGACATCTGACGATATTGACAACTCATGGCGCATAGCCCAAGAAGGAGGTAGAGCCGGAGCCGGTAGAGTTATCGTAGAAGGTTTCGTAGATTTCGATTACGAAATTACACTACTTACCGTGAGAGCTGTTAACGGTACCAAATTCTGTGAACCCATAGGACACATTCAAATAAACGGTGACTATCGATACTCATGGCAACCTCAGCAAATGACAGCCGAAGCCAAAGCCGAAGCCCAAAGAATAGCCGAAAAAGTAACATCAGCACTTGGTGGATACGGAATATTTGGCGTAGAATTCTTTGTAAAAGGCAACGAAGTTATTTTCAGCGAGGTGTCGCCCCGACCACACGATACCGGGATGGTAACCATGATTTCGCAAGACCTTAGCGAATTTGCTCTTCATGCCCGTGCAGTTCTCGGACTCCCTATCCCTGATATTCGCTTTTATGGACCATCCGCTTCTCGCGCAGTAGTTGTAGAAGGCAATACCAACGTAATAGAATTCCAGAATCTTGAAGAAGTTCTTGCTGAGCCGGGTACACAAATGCGTATATTTGGCAAGCCGGAAATAATCGACCACCGTCGCATGGGTGTGATTCTCGCCATAGATACAACAGTTGAAACAGCCAAGGAGAAAGCCTCAAGGGCTTACGACAAACTAAAAGTAGCCGTTCTCCCTAAAGAATAACCAAGCGACAATATATGAGCGATATCCAGCGCCACATGAAGAAAACGTCAATCCAGCTGATAAAATATGGATTGGTTGGTGTCAGCAATACCGCCGTAACTTTTATTGTATTTGTGTTGCTAAACAGCATCTTATGCGTCAATTTTTACATATCCAATGTATTAGGCTATATAGCCGGGGTTATAAATAGTTTTATCTGGAATAAAAAATGGGTATTTAAGAGTGTTAGCGATCGTGTAAAGAGAGAGATGCTTCTCTTTATTGTAGGATTTGCCATATGCTATTTGTTGCAAATGGCCCTTCTATGGATATTGATGAACTACACCTCGCTTCAATACATTCAGATATCTGGATATGAAAAATGGCAACTTGGAGACACATTGATTACTGTTATAGGTATGGTATTTTATACTTTACTTAATTATATCTATAACAGGTTCATTACTTTTAAGTAACATAAACACGACATTACACCAACAAAGCCGATTATTCTTTAATCGGCTTTGTTGATATCGTGAAAAATGAGATGTTATTTATTCATTATTTCTTTTTAGTGTTATTCTGCTCTTCACTACTATCCTCTTTTAGAGATATTTCCTTTCTGTTTTTGTCAAAAACTTTGTATTCGAGGTAAGCAAGTGATTGGTCAGAACGAATTTTAAAATTAGCCTTATATGACATTTTCCATTTGCGATATATTGATAATATACCTTTTTTGAGGTAAGCATCCACAAATGGATGCACATATATCGTGAATTTATCAATATCTTTTTCAGAAATAACAAATTCGATAACATCTTTGAGTTTATCAGTAAAGAGCAGTGATGACTGCACTTCACCATGTCCTTCACAGGATGGGCATTTCTCCGTAGTTAATATATCAAGCGCCGGGCGAACCCTTTGTCTTGTAATTTGCATTAATCCAAATTTGCTTAAAGGTAGGATATTGTGGCGGGCACGGTCATTGCTCATTATTTCTTTCATGTGGTCATAAAGAGCTTGGCGATGCTCAGACTGAGCCATGTCGATGAAATCGACAACAATTATACCACCAATATCGCGGAGCCGAAGTTGTCGTGCTATTTCATCGGCGGCTCTCAGATTTACTTCTAATGCGTTAGTTTCTTGATTTGAGTCTTTTTTCGTTCTGTTGCCTGAATTAACATCAATTACATGTAAAGCCTCTGTATGTTCAATTATTATATAAGCACCTGATTTAAACGAGACTATTTTCCCGAATGAAGATTTAATCTGTCGGGTGATATTAAAGTGGTCAAAAATTGGCTCGTCTTTATCATAATATTTAACTATATCCTTTTTATCCGGAGCGATAAGGCTCACATAGTTTGAGATTTGGCGATAAAGTTCGTAGTCGTTTAAATAAATATTCTCAAAATCAGGTGTAAACAGGTCTCGAATCACACTGAGCACCCTATTATCTTCTTCGTAAATAAGAGAAGGCATTTCAGCTTGTTGGGCTTTAGCAATTGTTTCTTCCCAATATTTGACAAGGGTTTTTAGCTCGTGATTAAGTTCATCTACCCTCTTACCTTCTGCCGAAGTGCGTACAATAACGCCAAAATTCTTAGGTTTGATACTTCCGAGCAGTAGTTTGAGCCTCATTTTTTCTTCGGGCGATTTAATTTTAGCCGAGATAGATACTTTATCGCAAAATGGCTTAAGCACTAAATATCGCCCTGTAAAAGAGATTTCAGTTGTTAATCGAGGTCCTTTTGATGAAATTGGTTCTTTAGCAATTTGTACGAGTAATGGCATCCCGGCTTCAACTACATCGGTAATTGCTCCATTTTTAGTAAGATCGGCTTCAGGGGTGATTTTACTAATTAGAGGAAGTTTTTTCGGATCGGTAATTGCGAGGTTTACGTAGTTTGCAAAAGTTTTGAACTGCGAGCCTAAATCAAGATAGTGGAGAAATGCGTCCTTGTCGTACCCGACATTCATGAAAGCAGCGTTGAGGCCCGGCATAAGTTTCCTTACTTTCGCACTATAAATACTGCCCACAGTATATGCTTCGTCACGGGCTTCTTTTTGCAGTGAAACGAGTCTGCCGTCCTCAATTAAAGCTATAGAAATGTCGTTTGATTTCGCATCAACTACAAGTTCGCTTTTCATTTTAAAACATTTAAAATTGGTCCCTTCTCGGGGTAATCGGTATGTGTCAAAATCACAAAGAACAAACCGATAGGGATGACACGCACCAAAATTACACTATCTTGTTTGTTCTTGTTGTGACTTATTAAACTGGAATCAGTCAACTAAAAATTATTTCTTTTTATGACGATTTTTTCTCAGTCTTTTTTTGCGCTTGTGCGTAGCCATCTTGTGGCCTTTTCTTTTCTTTCCGCTTGGCATCTTTTAAATTGTTATTTGATTTCTTTGAATTATTTTTTTACATCTTCCATAAACACCTTAGCCGGCTTGAAAGCAGGAATTTTGTGTTCCGGAATAATAATAGTGGTATTCTTAGAGATATTACGAGCTGTTTTTTGAGAACGAGTTTTTACAATAAAGCTACCGAAACCTCTGAGATATACATTTTTGTCGTTAGCCAAAGAGTCTTTTACAATTTCCATGAAGCTTTCGATGGTTTTCAAAACATCAGCTTTGTCAATGCCAGTAGATTTGGCAATTTCGGTTACAATGTCTGCTTTAGTCATTTTTTTATAATTTTAATGTTAATAGTCATTTATTTTATATCAGAATGAGACTTTGCATCTCACATTTTCATTTCACGGTGCAAATATCGCAATAATTTTTGAAATTGCAGTATATTAGTGCGAAATAAAACTACAATTTTTACAAAAAAAATAGAAGTCACAAAACTAAGCACAATATCACTCACCCACTACCACCTAATTACAAAGAATAATGGGGATTGATAATCAAAGCATCGTGCCCGGAACAAGACTCGAACTTGCACGTCTCTCAACACTCGCACCTGAAACGAGCGCGTCTACCATTCCGCCACCCGGGCAACTGTCTTTGCGGTGCAAAGTTAGTTTTTTTTTCAATAGTAACAAAAAGTATTAAGCAATTTTAATATGAGAATTGTGACGTTCATATAATATTTTTACCTTTGCAGACATAACCCAAACATTAAATACTATGGCAAAGAGAATGTCACAAAGTGCTCAGAAGGAACCGCAGCAA
>JAFLTZ010000004.1 GCA_022509045.1 Muribaculaceae bacterium
TCCACCGATTATTCTATTTTCCGACATTCGATATTCAGGAAGCGTTGTATATCCTAATTTTATATCAATGTGTCTAGTGATGACGCATCCGACTTCAGCATTCCAACATGTATTATATTTATATCCTGAGTCGAACCAAGGAGCAATTGTTGCTCCAACTAAAAGTCTTCTTACTAATTTAGCTCTTGCATTTAATATAACACCTGTATTATAATATGAGCCGTTGAATGCAGAGCCAAAAAAGTACTTGCCTTCCAAAAGAAATAGATTTAAACTTGTTTTATATCCTAATGTAGCTCTTGCATACTGAAAAGAAAGTTTCTCAGAATAAGCACTTACGTTCAATTTAGCCGTAAAATGATCCTTATATGTATATTGACCGAATATCAGTCGGTTATTCTCAATACCCAAACTAAATTTATTGGGATAATAAGACTCCTCCTCTGCATTGACGACAGAGGGGATATAAAGAAAGAAGGCAAAAACTAAAAATTTAAGAATACTTTTCATAAATACTTGTTTTTGATAAATCTTAATAAATACGAGGATAAGATTTCATAGCCGTATATGTTTAAATGGAGCCCATCGCTATAATATTGATAGTTAATATGTCCATTATTCATAAACTCTTTATATACATCGATATAAGTAATGTTAGGATAATTTGAAACGTTATTTTTTATTCCGGCATTTATATTAGAAATATAATAATTTATTGTCGATGAATCATTCTTAAACTCCCTGGGCAATACAGAAAAGAGATAAATATTTTCATCAGTAAGCATTGATATTAGTGACAAATAGTTAGTAATATATTCATCAACATTATCTTCTGCGAAAAGATGATTATCATTAGTTCCTATCATAACAACTACATCTTGTCCGTCAAAAGAATGGCAATAATTATTTAGATATTCAATTCCTGCGCCTGACTTTCCGTAATTATAAACAAGTTGAGATGGGAAAGTCTCACCTATAGGCCAACGCGCAATAATTGAGTCACCTATAAAATTATAGACTTTATCCTGCTCAATATTATCTTCGCAAGAAGACATAAATAGAACAAGTAGAATATAGACAAATAGTGATTTACCTTTCATGTATATATGGCTTTAATCTATTGATTATTGTATCTGTATAAATTTCAGTCCCTTTAAAATTTATATGAGAGTTATCATAAAATAATTCAGGACTATGGGCAAATGGCTCCAGTGCTATGTCATTATACATTTTAAACCCGAGTTCGGATGCTAATTTAGATGTTTGCCCGATGATATTATCAGGGTCTTCAAGATTATCAAAGTCCGTAAAAAGGGGTGGAAACAAAACAATTATTTGAATATTATTCTCTTTACAAATATTGATAAATTCATTAAACTGAACCCGTCTTTCATCTGAAAAGGACTCTATTTTGCCAGATTGTTTGATAGGATAACTTGGTGGCTCAGGTTTTGCTATATGGCCGTTTTCACCTCTTATGTCGGGTGCGATAAAGAAATATAGAAAAATTCTAAACCATATAGTATTCAATTTATACAAAGAGCTTTTCATGAAAAATTCATTATATTTTTTGAGACTATTCATGTTCTGATCAATGTCGGCAATCCCCTCTCCATAATAAGGTGCTAAAAAATTGTATCGTTCTCCGACACCTTCTCCGGTTAATGCTGAAGGTGGCATACATAACACTACTATTTTAGGAGTGTGAGAGGCTATTGCTACCTTAAGTATTGTTAGAAAAAACGGAAAAGTTTGACCATTACCTCCACCTCCAAAAGCACGCGACCTGAGAGAATCCTCTAACGTTTTTGTATTTATACTGTTAAGTGCCACACTTGACCCCAAAACCAAAATATCAGTATCATTATGACGAAGTACCTTTTCAATTGATTCATAATCTCCAGGCAAAGTGTGAGAATTTAGATAACGCTGAAATAAATACCCCAAAGATAAGTCAACAAATACTACAGTAATTACAATCACAGAAATCCAAATTATAAACTTTTTCATAATCAGAGCCAAATTTAAAATTGGAAATATATAAACTGCCCACCGTTGAAATTCGCACACAGCAAGATGATTATTATCATAAGACTGCTGCATATTCCGCTAAGATATAAATTTTTACTCCATATATTACGCGCGATGTCAAACTCTATAATTATTTCCCTGCATATCAGTATTATTATCATAATAAGGGGTAGAACTATTGCCGGTTTCCCATTTCCATTAAACAACATTCCGGAAGGGTGCATCATTTTTCCCCAGGCAGTCCAAGCATCATGAATGTTATTCGCACGGAAAAGCACCCATCCAAATAGCATTAATATAAATGTTGTAAATATTCCCAACAGTTTGGGAATTGTCACTTTTATGTTGAATTTATTCTTAATCTTATTTTTTGCTACTAAAAGCGATTGAAGAAAACCATGATACACTCCCCATAAAACAAATGTCCAATTTGCTCCATGCCATAGACCACTTATCAAAAAAGTTATAAAGAGGTTACGATGATGCTTGAATTCGCCGTCCCTACTACCCCCTAAAGGTTTATAGATATAATCACTTAGCCAAGTGGATAAACTAATATGCCATCTCCTCCAGAAATCCTTGACATTATTCGCTAAATAAGGCTGCCGGAAATTTTGCATAAGATGAAAATTTAAACATTTTGCCGTTCCTATGGCAATTAGGGAATAACCGGCAAAATCGCAGAAAATCTGAAATGTAAAGAAAAAAGACGCAAGCCATATGCTTTTTCCGTTATGCATGTCAATATTGTTAAAAACAGCGTCAACATAAGGAGAAACTGTGTCAGCTATACATAATTTCATAAAATAACCCCATATCATCATTTTAAGCCCCTCAATCATGAAATTGCCGTTAAAATGATGTTTTTCATGGAATTGAGGTAAAAGATTCTTCGCACGTTCTATAGGTCCGGCTACTAACTGAGGAAAAAAAGAAACGAATAATGCATAAGTAAAAAAATTGTGTTCCACTTTTATTTCTCCACGATAAACATCTATAATATAGCCTAAGGCTTGAAACGTGTAAAATGAAATGCCGACGGGAAGCAAAAGTTCAAAATGTGGAATATTTATTCCAATACCAAATATATCGAATAGCGACATTATAGCATCTCCGACAAATCTTAAATATTTATATAAAAATAAAATACCGATGTTTATAATTATACAGATGGCTACAAGAGTCTTCTTGTTATTCATTTGTGTTTTATTGGCCATAAATATGTTAACATCTGCGGAGGCAGCTTTTATAGTCATTATTTCAAGCAGTCGTGCGCATCCCCACGTGGTTATTGATGAAAATAAGATCAATAAAGCATATACAGGCTCCCAATTCATATAGAAATAATAGCTTGCGATTAGCAACATGGGATTTCTGAATTTTGTAGGGAGAATCCAGTAAAGCAAAACTACTATCGGAAAGAAAATAATGAAATCAAAAGAGTTAAAAAGCATAATTATTATTTTTTTACAAAGATAATAATTTTTTCATTTTGAAAGATGAAATTGGTAAATGGTCGAGATTAACTAAAGATTACAAAAAGAGAGTGTGTCAAAATGAGATATGACACACTCTCTTTCTTAACTGAAATATATATTTTATTAGAAACTCGGGTAACCCGGATTCTGAGTATATATACCTCCAGAGAAATTATATTGTGCAACAGGAACAGGGAAATATTCCTCACCGTCGTTAAATTCAGCACCTTGATAGTAAATGCGATTGTCTTTTTCGGCATTGAAGTAGTTATTCATAGTTTCCTTAGCAATACCCCAACGCACAAGGTCGAAGAAACGTTCCCCTTCCATCGCTTTTTCGAGTCGCATTTCAGTTCTGAGAGCCTGACGTGCATATTCCTGAGTCCAACCTTCAGCAGGATATAAGCCTATTTTGTAGTTTGCAGCATCCTTTGACGGATCATAGAAATCTTTTACATAGCTACTATTCATGGCACGCTGGCGCACACGGTTAATCAAAGTTCTTGCCTCTTCAAGTCCACTACCGCCAAGTTCTATGAGAGCTTCAGCTTTGTAAAGCAGGAGGTCAGCATAACGAATAATCTGCCAGTTGAGTGCAGAAGCTCCCCAAGGCCAACCGTGAGTAGCGTCCGGCGATTCCGGAGAAAGCCAAAAACGTTTTGTGTTGTTATAACCATAGACATCGCGGTTACGTACCCAAAGGCCGCATGGACGTTCGGTGTATGTTTTGTATCTGATAGTAGGACGACCTGTGACATAGTCCAAACGCGGGTCAACATTGCCATCAACATTAGTCAATGAGTAGGTATCATCTTCTGCAAATTTCACAACACCATAATCGGGAAGTGATTGATAGTCGAAAATAGGAAGACCATCGGCATCGGTTTGATAAGCGTTAATCAAGTCCTGAGAAGGGAGGAAGAATCCATCGCCTTGCCATGGACAATCGGGACCGGTCATAGAGTTAAGAAGGTTAGCCCAATTGATACGTCCAACACTGCTTGAACCGTCACCTATAGAATATTGGATAGCAAATACCGATTCAACGCCATTTTCATATTCGAGAAGGTCGAGATACTGGAAATCAGCGAGCAAATCGTAGCCCTGGATTTGGTCGATAATATCAACAACCTCTTGCAAGCGAGCCTTATTGATATTAACAACGGCATTAGTTTCAGGATTTTGTTCGTAAGCTTGATATAGCTTAACTTTTGCAGCATAAGCAAGAGCGATGTTGCGGTTGATGCGTCCGGCTTCCGGTTGTGTAACAGGAAGGTCGTTGGCAGCAGCAAGGAGTTCATTAGCTATTCTGTCGAGATGTTGATCGCGAGAAAATTCATCGTTACGAACAGAAGTATATTCCGTTTCAGGAAGGTCGATATCCATGTAAGGGATACGGTTGAACATACGTACCAAATCAAAGTACCAATGGCAACGGATAACGTAAACTTCTGCAATACGAGTTTTCTTCTCCTTAATTATATTTTCATCTACCTTATTAAGGGCTCTGATAGCGGAATTACAGCGAGAAATGCCACAATATACGTTAAACCATTTACCATCAAGCAATCCATTGTTTGGCTGTATTTTAGCTGTTTCCATATCGTGAACTTCCCATATATCAGTTTCGCCACCACCACCTTTATAAGCATTATCGGCGCGTACTTCGCCATAGCTCCAATTGGTAACAGGGTAGAAATGAGGATCGTTTGAGTCAGCGTAACGACAACCAAAAGTAGCATAAGCACTATTGACGAGCAAATCTACAGCTTCCGGGGTATCCATATTCCCTTCAGAAAGGGCCCCTTGCGGTTTATTTTCAAGAAAATCGTCGCCGCATGCACTTAGTGTTAAACCTAAAAGTGCTATTGTGAATATCTTATTAAATTTCATTTTTGTAAGAATTAAAGATTTAGAAACCGAACTGAATACCAAATGTTACTTGACGCGGTAAAGCGTAAGGATATCCTAATCCTTCAGGATCGGCACCGGTATATTTTGTAATAGTAAACAGGTTTTGAGCTTGTAAATAAACTCGAGCATTACTCATGTGAAGAGTATTACGAACTTTATCGGGGAGAGTGTATCCGAGAGAAAGAGTTTTCAGACGGATAAATGAGCCATCCTCAATAATGTATTGAGACAATTCATTTTCACTATTTGAGTTGTCGATTGACGGAGCCGGGATATTTGATGAATAGTATCCGGTTTGCAAATAGTTTTCGTAGGCAGCAGCAGCTTTAAGCAATTTGGTGCCGTGATTACCAGTCCAAAGTGGGAAGAAATCAGTATAGAATTTTGAATTGTTGTATGCATCGCGAATAATGCTATTGAAGAACAAGCTGAGGTCAAAACCTTTCCAGGTAGCACTGAGATTAAGCCCGAATTGAGCTTTTGGCAGGTCACAACCAAGCCAAGTACGGTCGCGGTCGCTGATTTCACCATCACCGTTAGTATCAACATAACGAATACGACCAACAGCAGGATTACCAAAACTTACACGATATTTTGCTTTGTATTCATCCACTTCTTCCTGAGTGCGGAATATTCCATCAGTCTTATAACCCATCCATGAGCCAAGAGGTTGTCCGACAATACTCTTGTCAATACCATTACCTCCACCCCACGAATAATAGATGTCTTCCATAAGGTCGGACACCTTATTTTTCATGGCAGTAACATTAAGTCCTATTTCATAGCTAAAGTCCTTGTTAACTGTCTGACGCCAGTTTGCAGTGATTTCAACACCATTATTAGTCATAGAACCACCATTGTACCAGCAGTATCCACCTTCACCAATTGTTGCTATATATGGTTTTTCAACAAGCATATCGTTTGTTTTCTTATAGAAATAATCAAACGAGAAAGAGAGTCGGTTGTTTAGGAAAGATGCATCAAGTCCGACGTTAGTCTGATAAGTTTTTTCCCATTTAAGGTCGGGATTTGTAGTTCTTGAACGGAGAGCACCCGGAGAAAGAGTGTTGCCACCGCCAATAGCGTATCCTGCACGGTCGAGATCCATTGCATATTTTGCATAGAAAGCATCGTTTGCAATGATATCATTACCGTTAATACCATACGCACCGCGAATCTTAAGGCTGCTTAACCAATCGCGAGTATCTTCCATGAATTTTTCTTCGGAAATACGCCAACCGGCAGAGATTGACGGGAACCAATCGAAATTGTGGTCGGGCGACAAACGAGATGAAGCATCACGACGGATGGTAAATGATAAGAGATACTTGTTGTCGAAAGTGTAGTTAACCTTCCCGAAGAAAGAGAACATAGAATAGTTAGAAGCTCCTGAACCGGTATTTTTGTATTCGGTAGCATTTCCGAGATAGAGGTAATTAGGGTCTTCCAATTCAAGACCTTTACCTTCACCAAACATATCTTCGAAGTGATTACGTTTAGCCTCGATACCGATTAGAGCCATAAGAGAGTTTTTACCAAAATCAATGTTATATTGAGCAGTATTAGTCCAAACCCAATCGACAGTTTTACTTGAGTATTGATAAAGATTATTAGTATTGTCACGAAGGTTGGCCGGCGTGAAAATCTTATCCATACCATTGTGATAGTTTATACCGAAGTTGGTTTTTACGATAAGATTCTTAATCGGCTCGATAGAAAGATAAGCATTACCGAACACACGCCAATATTCGCGCTTGTTGATAGCTTCTTCGTCAATCTGGCGCATGATATTAGGTGTATCGTTAAGACCATAAGCGACCTGATCGTTGTAATTTCCTTCAGAGTCGTAAACAGTTCTTGCAGGGTGCATTTTAATAGCATTTTCTTCAATGCCACCCGGAGCGTTATGCTGACGCCACCAATTGACAGCAACACTTCCACCTGCGCGCAAGCGATTGTTCAAAAAACCATAATCGGTGCTGAAGCGAGAGTTTGCTTTTTGGAAATCAGTACCTTTAATAATACCGTCATGGTCAAGTAAACTGATAGAAAGTGAAGATGAACCATTTTCGTCGCCTTTAGACAGACCTATGCTATAAGTCTGCATCAAAGCGGTGCGGTGAATTTCTTTCTCCCAATCGGTATTTTGAGGATTAACTATAACGCCGTTGAGGTTAGTATAGGGCTGTAATTTGGGAGTAGCACCACTTCCATACAATTCAGAAGAAGGAGTCGTGCCATAAGAATATTTGTAAGCGGACCAATATACCTCACCCCATTGGTCGGCATTCAACATACTCAAACCGCTCTGGTATGTTTGAAGTGTGAGAGTAGCATCAAATGTCACATGACATTCACCCTTATTGGCGCGTTTGGTAGTAATAATAATAACGCCGTTGGCTGCCTGCGCACCGTAGATAGAAGCAGAAGCAGCATCTTTAAGAACTTGTATTGACTCAATGTCGTTACTGTTAAGGATAGTACCCGGATTTTCACGCGTCATTATACCATCGATAACGTAAAGAGGTCCATTTGCCTCGCCACGGAAAGAAGACGCACCACGAATAGAGGTAGATGTACTAAGTCCACCAGGAGTACCATCAGTGGTGATATTCATACCTGCCACACGTCCTTGAAGAGCCTGAATAACATTACCTGTAGGTGTATCTGCCACATCTTTCATTTTTACTACAGAAACAGAACCTGTGAGGTCTGATTTCTTTTCAGCAGAATAACCAACCACAATCACTTCATCGAGGAGTGCGGATTCTTCTTCCAATTCAATAGTCATTTCAGGCTCAGCCTTAACAGTAAGTGGCACGAAACCTATATAAGAAACAACAAGATTAGAACCGGCAGGAACAGAAATGACGAAATTGCCGTCGAAATCGGTAGCAGCTCCGATAGTGCCGTCGGTCTCACATATCACACTTGCACCAATCAAGGGTTCGGCATCCGTCTTGGAAATGACAGTGCCGTGCACCGTGATTTTTTCTTGTGCCATTGCCGTGATTGCCATAATCACGAACATAAATGCAGTTAATAATTGCTTTTTCATGTTAAATAACTAAATTAAAATTTATCTGGCACAAAGATATTGCACGTATAAAACGAATGTTGATAAGATTTGTAGCATGAAATATAAAAAATGTGCTGTTGCACTATTTTTCATACAATAGGCAACATTTTTGCAACAAAAAACACCGGGGGATTCTGTTTTACATCAATGTAGCGAGCGAAATCAATGAGAAATCTTATCGCGAAGGTCGGAAGGCGTTTCATTATACACCTCACGATAACAACGAGTAAAGTAAGCCGGAGTTGAAAATCCCACCTCATAAGCAATTTCACTGATAGTTTTTTCAGTGGAAGTGAGCAATTCACGCGCTTTTTTCAAACGAATATCTCTGATTATCTCCACAGGAGAGTAATTTGTGAGGGCTTTAATTTTACGATAAAGCTGTGAGCGTCCAAGTCCCAAATCAGACGCAAGCATATCTACATTCAAATCAGGATCGCTCATTTTATTTTTTACCAATCCGACGAATTTCGAATAAAACTCACTCTCCATATCAGTGGAACCGACAACCGGAACAGCAGTCCTTTGGGAAATCGGATGGCTCTTATCGCGCTGAGACCATAAGTCGTAAATGCGATGACGATTCTCCATCAAGCTGCGGCAACGCGCTTTCAACACATTACTATTAAATGGTTTCGACACATATCCATCGGCACCACTTTCATAACCGCTTGCCCTTTGTTCGTCAAGCGAACACGCCGTGAGTAGCAATACCGGTATGTGAGAAGTCGATGTTTCTTTCTTGATAAACCTACAGCATTCCAGTCCGTCCATACCAGGCATCATCACATCGCATATTATCAAATCCGGGATATACTTGGCAGCCATTTTGACACCGTCCTTGCCATTGGAAGCGAAAACCACATTGTATTCTTCACACATAATTTCTCCCACAAGTTGCCTAATGTCAAGATTATCGTCAATCACAAGCAACAAAGGCTTATCGGGGTCAATTTTATATTCCACACTTTCTTCAACATCAAGCTCTGCCTCAATATCTTCAGTGGTAACATACCGTTCAAAAACCGAGGCAACTTCGCCCTCTACGTGTTCTATAGGAATAGATACCACAAATTCAGTGCCTACGTTTAGCTCGCTTTCAACCGATATTGTTCCTCCATGCATTTCCACAAACGCCTTAGCAAGCGACAAGCCTATACCTGAACCTTTGGGATGAACTTTATCAACCTGATAGAAACGGTCGAAAATATTTCCTAAATCCTCGGCACTAATACCCTGTCCGTTATCTTTAACTGAAATAATGAATGACTCATCCTGTTTAAAACACTTAAATTCGATGTTACCATTTTCGGGCGTATATTTAAAGGCGTTCGACATCAGATTGAAGAATACTCGTTCTATCTTTTCCACATCGAGAGCAATCGAAAACTTGTCGGGAAGATTCACTTCTGTGGAGAGCCTCATATTATGGCGTTGTGCCAATTCTACAAAAGATTCCGACCAATCAAGAATTATGGGAGCAATATTCACTTCGGAAAGATGGAGTCCTAATTTGCCATTTTCATATTTACGGAAATCGAGAATTTCATTAATAAGGCGTCGCAGAATTTTGACATTCTTGTTTGCTATATTTATAAGTTTTCGTTGTTTGTTATCAAGATTTTCAGAAGCAGCAAGTTGTTCTACGGGCTCCGAAATAAGAGTGAGCGGTGTACGCAAATCATGTGAAACATTTGTAAAGAACATCAGTTTCGACTGAGTGATTTCACTAAGCTGCTCATTAAGAGCGCGTTCGGTGTCACGTTGTTCTTCAAGCATTTTATTTTGACGTAAAATCTCTGCATGATAGCGTCGTCGTTGCCAGAAAGCACGCAGCAGTAAAAAGATAAAAGCAAAGAGTACAACAAGGAAAGCTATCACCACATAAAAAAGTGTGGTTTGCGCTGAGTATTGTGTCCAATACTCGTCGAGTTGTTTTTTCAGAATATATATTCGCTCTGTATTTTCAACCAACGACACATTTTGACGAAGAATTATATCGGCATTTGAAGCATCAACAGCAGGAGAAGGCGGCAGAATCGTTATTCTATCGTATTGTTCATTTTTAAGTATAGCCAAAGCCGTTTTTATCAGCCTATTCCCTTCGGAGGGGTAAATGAAAGTGGCATCAATAATTCCATCGGAAACAGCTTTTATACCGACTTCAGGGACTGCATCTATACCAATAATTTTCACTTCTCTACCGTGCTTTTTGGCAACATCCGATGCAGCAATAGCCATTCGGTCGTTATGTGCATATATGACATCAACATCAACATGCTCGTTTAAAATGGAATCCATGGCAATTGCAGCATCATCATAATTCCAATTACCGTACCCGAGTCCAACCATTTTAAATCCATAACGTTCGGCAGTTTCAACAAATCCTTTATGGCGTGCAATTGCCGGAGTCGAACCCGGTAATCCATGAATTTCTATTACTTTGGCACCGGCTCCTATTATATTATGTGTGTATTCAGCAGCAGCAATCCCAATTCCCTCATCATCTACACCTTGCAACGCAGTGAAAGACTCCCCATTGATATTTCTGTCAAAGATAATCACCGGAATTCCTAAATCATATACTTCCTTTACAATCGGGGTAATAGCATCTGCTTCATTTGGAGCAACCAAAATGATATCGAATCCATTATCGCAAAAATAACGGATGTCCTCAATTTGTTTCGTATTGTCATCGTTGGCCGACCTAATTTCAACAACAGCTTCCGGATGAAATATTATTTCCCGCAATATTTCATCATTCATTCTACGACGCCAGTCATCATCACTACATTGCGACACCGCTATACGGTATGTCACTTGCTGCTTGCATCCGGATACCACAAACAGCATCATTATACTCATTAAATAAAATAATTTCCTCATCAATCAATATCTTTCGGTTGGTGGGTGTAATTTATTATTAAGCAAATTTAATCAATAATTTATGAAAATGTAGCATCGAGTATAAAAATTTATTCAATTCATCAAATTTAATACTTAATGCACCAAATTTTATCTCGGTTATTTTTCAAAGACAGTAAATTTGTGTCAAACAAAATAAATTAATGTGATAATTATGAACAAAAAATTGCAATTACTGATCACGGTCCTATTGGTTTGCGGAATGTCAATACATGCGTATGCCAATACACATAATGGTGTCAGTGTAGAACACCTCAGCGCAGACAACACATTTGTGCGCGTTGTGGGCGAAGGCAAGTATCTGATGCTCCCGGTACAGGAATCAAATACTGAAGATGCCACAATAAATGTAATAGTAAACGGCAATATCGATCAAACTATATACGTTCGCCTCGCGAAATCAAAAGTAGATTATTTGATGCCTTTCGACTTAAGTCGCTATTCAGGCAAAAAGGTTATACTTGACATTAACACCAAACAAGGAAGAATGACAGTGCGTGATGTAAAGATGGATGTATGCTGGAATAACTTCGCATTGTCGGATTCTTTTGACATAACCAATAGAGAAAAATATCGTCCGAAATTTCACCATACACCGGAGTATGGATGGATGAATGACCCGAATGGCATGTTCTACAAAGATGGCAAATGGCATCTTTACTATCAATGGAACCCCTACGGCTCAAAGTGGCAAAATATGACATGGGGACATTCATCATCTGAAGACTTGGTTAACTGGGAACATCATCCAACGGCTATCGAGCCGAATGGCTTAGGTGCTGCATTTAGCGGAAGTGCTGCGATTGACCCGGAAGGGAGTGCCGGATTTGGGGAAAATGCAGTAGTAGCAATGTACACTACTGCCGGAACCAATCAGACACAAAGTCTTGCATGGAGCAACGATAATGGTAACACCTTTAATATTTATCCCGGTAATCCGGTTATCACTTTAGAAAGTGAAGCTCGCGACCCGAACATGTTTTGGAATTCGGAAACAAAACTTTGGACTCTCGTACTTGCACATGCGTTAGACCGTGAAATACTCTTTTTCACATCGCCCGATATGAAAGAATGGACTCTTGCAAGTTCATTCGGCAAAGGTCTCGGCGCTCAAGGTGGTGTGTGGGAATGTCCCGATTTATTCGAACTTCCGATTGAAGGCACAAATCAAAAAAAATGGGTCTTAATCTGCAATCTTAACCCCGGTGGTCCATTTGGAGGAAGTGCCACGCAATATTTTGTAGGCAATTTCAATGGAAAAACATTTAAAGCCGATACCGACGTGAATGGTATTATACCGATCAAATGGTTGGATTACGGAAAGGACAACTATGCAAATGTTAGCTGGAGCGATGCCCCGGATGGCAGACGAGTAATAATAGGATGGATGAGTAATTGGCAGTATGCTTCCGAAATTCCAACAAAACAATTCAGAAGTGCAAATACATTGCCTCGCGACTTATCACTGTTCAAAGCAAAAGATGGCGAACTCTATGTGGCGTCACGTCCTTGTAAGGAAATTGATGCGCTTCGCACGAATATCGTTGAAAACATCAGTCAACAGACTGTGTCGCAACGTAGTAAAACTATTCATTTGCCAAAAGAAAACAACGGAGTGTGCGAGATTACAATGAAAGTCGATGCCCGTTCTGCAAAAACATTCTCATTAATACTGTCAAATGAGAGAGACGAAAAAGTAAAGATGACATATAGTCCGACTACAGATAAATTGTCGTTCGACAGAACGGAGAGCGGCTTGTCGGAGTTCAGTGATGATTTTCCTGCAATCACGGTAGCTCCAATGTACTCTGCCAACTCTATTTTCGGTCTCAGAATATTCATCGATACATCGAGTATAGAAGTGTTTGAAGAATCGGGAAAATCTGTAATGACAAACCTTGTGTTCCCGACAACGCCCTACACATCACTCACATTAACTGCCGATGGCGGAAACGTAAAAGTGTCAAATCTAAAAATATATTCTCTAAAAACAATAAAATAATCGAATCATGGATGCATATTCATCAACTTCAAAAAAGACATCGTTGATGCAAATTATCCCGGTAATGCTCTGCTTTTTTGCAATGGGCTTCGTTGACCTTGTGGGAACTGCATCAAACTATGTAAAACAGGATCTAAACCTGACAGATGCTCAGGCAAACCTATTTCCTTCACTGGTATTTTTCTGGTTCCTAATCTTTTCAGTCCCTACCGGGGTACTTATGAACAAGATTGGACGAAAGAAAACAGTATTGCTGAGTTTAGTAGTAACCGCAGTGTCGTTGATTATTCCTATCACAGGCAATGGCTACATGACTATGCTTGCCGCATTCTCGTTATTGGGCATTGGTAATGCCATCATGCAAACATCTCTTAATCCGCTTGTTACAAATCTGATAAGCGGTGATAAGTTGGCTTCCACTCTTACATTCGGACAATTTGTAAAGGCGATAGCTTCATTCTTAGCTCCTATTATTGCTGCATGGGGAGCTACTACATATTTGCCCACTTTCGGTCTCAGTTGGAAAGTATTATTTGTAATATATGCCATAATCTGCTTCCTGTCTATATCGCTGCTCGGCGCCACCCCGATTCAAGAAGAAAAACAAGACAAGGCTTCCGGCATTATCGCTTCGCTGAAATTATTAGGACGTCCGTTTATTCTATTGTGTTTTCTCGGCATAATGTGCCACGTTGGTATTGATGTCGGCACAAATACTACAGCTCCTAAGATAATTATGGAACGTGTTGGCTTACCACTTGAAGAAGCTATATTTGCTACCAGTGTCTATTTTATCTTCCGCACAATAGGTTGCTTTCTGGGAGCTTTTATTCTAAGATTCGTGCCTGCCAAATCATTTTTTGCAATAAGTATCATCATGATGCTTGCTGCCATGATTATGCTATATGCCTGCGATTCACTCTTATCCCTTTACATAGGTATTGGCATGATAGGATTTGGAAACTCAAATGTGTTCCCAATTATATTTTCTCAAGCTCTTATCGCTGCACCAAAAGAGAAAAATGAAGTTTCCGGACTGATGATTATGGGTCTATTTGGAGGTACTGTGTTCCCATTGGCTATGGGCTTCGCAGCTGATGCTATCGGTCAAATAGGTGCCGTGGCTGTAATGACAATCGGCGTGGCATATCTTCTTTACTATACTCTTAAAATCAAAAAAATAAACGCATAAAATATTAGATATATGAACAATATAGTAGTCGGAATGGGCGAAGCTCTATGGGATGTTTTACCCGAAGGAAAGAAACTCGGTGGTGCACCTGCAAATTTTGCTTATCATGTATCGCAATTCGGATTAGACAGTTGCGCCATAAGTGCTATTGGCGATGACGTATTGGGAGCGGAACTTCTCGAAAATTTTGCTCAAAAAAACATAAAACATATCATTGAAACAGTTCCGTATCCTACAGGAACCGTACAAGTAGAAATTGATCAAGCAGGTGTCCCACAATATGAAATTAAAGAAAACGTAGCATGGGACAACATTCCTCTTACCGATAAACTCAAAAACCTTGCCCATAACACCAAAGCAATATGTTTCGGCTCACTCGCACAACGTAACATCGTATCGCGAAACACTATAAATACATTCCTGGATGAAATGCCAAAGGACAATGACCGCTTGGTCGTATTTGATGTTAATCTTCGGCAGGGATTTTATAACAAAGATATTCTTTGTAATTCGATGGAACGTTGTAACGTGCTTAAAATAAACGATGAGGAACTTGTAACTGTGAGTCGGATGTTTGGCTATCCGGGTATTGATTTGCAAGATAAGTGCTGGATTCTTCTCGGCAAATATAATCTCAAAATGCTCATTCTCACCTGCGGTATAAACGGAAGCTACGTATTTACACCCGGTAATGTGTCGTTCCAACCTACTCCGAAAGTAGATGTTGCCGATACTGTAGGAGCCGGAGATTCGTTTACGGCCGCGTTTATAGCTTGCATTCTCAAAGGGAACAGTGTTGCAGATGCTCATAAAAAAGCAGTTGAAGTTTCTGCATATGTTTGCACTCAACAAGGCGCAATGCCTGTTCTCCCACCGGAACTAACAAAATAGATTAACCTCTAACCTACTATATTCACTTAAAATGAGTGCCGGACAGAATAATTGAAGGTGTCCGGCACTTGCTTGTTGAATCCGCAGTAAGTTAAAGTTTGTTAAAAGTTATAGTAATCTATACCCCTTTAAAAGGCAACTATTGCACAGCGGTGCAAAAATAACTATATTTGCACTGTAAAACAGCATCGGAGGGAGCGCAGGCTCCCTCGATTTTTTATTATACAAAAAAATGATTGATAAAAATGATATAATTACTGCCGTAGAGCACGCTATTCATGGCACAGCGCTATTTCTTGTGGACGTAGCGGTAAGCAAGGATAATGTAGTGACGGTGGAAGTGGATGCAATTACCGGGAATGTGGCAATTGATGATTGCGTGGCTATTACCAGGGCCGTATATGCCGAGGTTGATCGCGACAAAGAGGACTATGAGCTTGAAGTTGGATCTTCCGGGCTCACATCTCCATTTAAGGTAAAAGCACAATACGAAAAAAATATTGGCAATGAGGTGGAGGTGCTTGCCATTGATGGAAAAAAACATAAAGGCGTACTAAGTGCAGTCACCAATGATGATTTTACCATTATGGAAACTCGCAAACTTAAACCGGAAGGCGCAAAACGTCCTATAATGGTAGAACAGCCTCAGACATTTAAATACAGTGAAACAAAACAAACTAAATATCTAATTCAGTTTAAATAGACCAAAATATTATGGCAAAAAAGCAAGAACCGATAGGGTTGGTAGATAGTTTTTCAGAATTTAAAGAACTGAAAAATATTGATAAAACTACGATGATTAGCGTGCTCGAAGAATCTTTTAGAAGCGTGCTTTCAAAGATGTTTGGCTCCGATGAAAATTTTGATGTTATTATGAATCCTGACAAAGGAGACTGCGAAATATATCAGAATCTCACCGTAGTGCCTGATGGCGAGGTTTCCGACCCGAATAAACAAATAAGTATTAGCGACGCTCATAATGATGCCGACAATCCTGACCCGGATTGTGAAGTGGGTGAAGATCATATCAAGAAAATAGATTTTGCCAAATTCGGTCGTCGCGCCATTCTGAATTTGCGACAGACTCTTGCATCGAAAATACTCGACTTGCAGAAAGATGCTATATACACCAAATTCAAGGAAATGGAAGGCGAACTCATCACAGGTGAAGTATATCAAACATGGAAACGTGAAGTACTCCTTCTCGATGAAGACAAGAACGAATTGATATTGCCACGCGACCAACAAATTCCTTCGGATAATTATCGCAAAGGAGAGACTATTCGTGCTGTGATTGAGAGCGTTGATAATAAAAATAACAACCCTAAAATCATCGTATCGCGTACCAGCGATAATTTCCTGCGCCGTCTTTTTGAACTTGAGGTTCCGGAAGTTCACGATGGTTTAATTCCTATTAGAGCCGTGGCTCGCATCCCTGGCGAAAGAGCTAAAATTGCAGTAGAGTCGTATGACGACCGCATCGACCCGGTAGGCGCATGTGTGGGAGTTAAAGGCGCTCGTATCCACGGTATCGTACGCGAATTGCGTAATGAAAATATCGATGTAATTCCTTGGACAAACAATCCTCAATTGCTCATACAGCGAGCTCTTAGCCCTGCACGTATTTCTTCTATTCGCCTTAACGAAGAAGAAAAGCACGCAGAGGTATTTCTACGTCCCGAAGAAGTTTCGTTGGCTATCGGTAAGGGTGGTTTAAATATCAAATTAGCTATGAAGCTAACCGGATATCAAATAGATGTATATCGCGACCTTGAGGAGGCGGAAGATGATATCTACATTGATGAATTCCGCGACGAAATTGAACCTTGGATTATTGAAGCATTAAAGGATTTGGGGTGTGCCACAGCCCGTGCAGTGCTTAATACTCCGAGAGAACTTCTTATCGAAAAAGCCGACCTCGAAGAAAGTACGGTAGATGAAATACTCCGAATCCTCAAAGCCGAATTTGAAGATTAAAATTTTATATTCAGGGTTCTGTGGATAGGTTTCATTAATTTAGAAGTATAAGCAATACAATAATATATATGTCGGATAACACCATTAAAATCAGTAAAGCAGCTAAAGACCTTAATGTAGGCTTCTCAAAGCTCATCGATTTCCTTCGTAAAAAGGATATTGAAGTTGAGTCGAGCCCTAACGCCCGTATTTCACAAGAGCAATATGAATTGCTCACGCAGGCTTTTAAAAGTGATAAAGATGATAAAGCAAAATCATCAAAACTCACTTCCGACCGCAATTTAAAAGCGGCTAAAAAAACTGAACGTCCGGAAGTGCAAGAAATACCAACAGTAGTGACACCTACCGCCGGTCCGAAAATTATAGGAATGATTGACCTTTCATCAAAGAAAGGGAGAGAGCCAAATACGCAACCGGTTGCCGAGAAAAAGCCTGTCGCTGAAAAACCGGATGCAGCGCCTGCACAGAAAAAGGAAGAGGTGAAACCTGTGGAACTACAGCCTGTAAAACCGAAAACAAAAGAGGGTGCAGAAAAACCTGTTGCAACTAAAGTTTCAGAAACCAAACCTAAATCGGAATCTGCTAAGAAATCTGAGCCTAAAAAGGTTGTATCTGAAACAAAACCTCATAATGAAACGGTTAAAGCGAAAGAGGAAGCCAAACCTGCGGTTCAGGAAGAGCCTAAACCATTAGCTGAATCTCCAAAACAGGAGAAACCTGAGGAGGTTTTTAAACTTGGTGTGCCGAAAACCAACGTAAACATCAACGTGGTAGGGAAAATAGACTTATCTTCTCTTAACCAAACTACGCGCCCTAAAAAGAAAACAAAAGAAGAACGTAAGAACGAGCGAATCGCAAAAGAGAAGGCTCGCCACGCTGTTTCAACCGGGAATGTGGCTAATAAAGATGCTGCACAGCAAACGCCACAACAAGGCAATCCCGATAAGAAAAAACGCCGTCGTATAAGTGCCGAAAAGGTAGATATTGAGAAAAGTGGCAGTCAAATTAAAGATTTTGGCAATCAACAAAGAAACGGCAAGAAAGGTGGTGCCGATGCACTGCATCGTCATGACGGTCAAGGTGGACAAAAAGAAGGTAAAGGCTCTTGGAAGAAAGAAAAAGGCTCACGTCGCCAATTTATTCCCGAGGTCAATGAAGAAGATGTTCAACGCCAAGTAAAAGAAACACTTGCACGTCTCACCAATAAGCCACAAAATAAAGCGGCTAAATGGCGCAAAGAGAAACGCGATGATTTCCGCAATCGTGAGCGGGAAGCTGCAGAAGCAGAAGCAGAAGAAAGCAAAGTACTCAAACTCACTGAATTTGTCACCGCCAATGACCTTGCAATTATGATGGATGTGCCAATAAACAATGTGATTGCCACATGCATGAATCTTGGCGTTATGGTGTCTATAAACCAACGCCTCGATGCAGAAACCATCAATATTGTCGCTGACGAATTCGGATTTAAAACCGAATATGTAAGTGCAGAAGTAGTTGAAGCTATAAATACTGAACAAGAGGACAGTGAAGACGACTTAATTCCACGTGCACCAATTGTTACGGTAATGGGACACGTCGATCATGGTAAGACCTCACTTCTCGACTATATTCGTAAAGCTAATGTAATTGCCGGAGAAGCCGGTGGTATTACTCAACATATAGGTGCATATAATGTAAAGCTCTCTGATGGCAGAAGAATTACATTCCTCGACACTCCTGGTCACGAGGCATTCACCGCTATGCGCGCACGTGGAGCCAAGGTTACCGACCTTGTGATTATCATAGTTGCTGCCGATGACAGTGTAATGCCACAAACAGTGGAAGCTATCAACCACGCGAGTGCCGCCGGGGTTCCTATTATTTTTGCTATCAATAAGATTGACAAACCGGGAGCTAATCCCGACAAGATTAAGGAAGAACTTGCCAACATGAATTATCTTGTTGAAGATTGGGGTGGTAAATATCAATCACAGGAAATATCAGCCAAAACAGGTTTAGGTATTGATGAATTGATGGAAAAAGTGCTTTTGGAAGCAGAAATGCTTGAATTGAAAGCAAATCCAAATAAAAAAGCCTCAGGTTCTATAATAGAATCCTCTCTTGACAAAGGTCGTGGATATGTAGCAACGGTACTCGTACAAGCCGGGACATTGCATGTAGGTGATATCGTACTTGCCGGCACACACTATGGCAAAGTCAAAGCAATGTTTAATGAACGTAACGAACGTATCAAGGAGGCAGGTCCTTCTGTTCCTGCGCTTATTTTGGGTCTTGACGGTGCACCAACAGCCGGTGACAAATTCAATGTTATGGATTCCGACCAGGAAGCAAGAGAAATTGCCAACAAACGTGAACAGTTGCAACGCGAACTTGGATTACGTACTCAAGTACATCTTACACTCGAAGAAATCGGTCGTCGCCGTGCTATCGGAAACTTCAAAGAACTCAACATTATTGTAAAAGGCGATGTGGACGGTTCTATTGAAGCTCTAAGCGACTCTCTCATAAAACTTTCTACTCCGGAAGTACAGGTAAATGTATTGCACAAAGGTGTGGGTGCTATCAGCGAGAGCGATGTCACTCTTGCAGCAGCATCAGATGCCATAATCATCGGATTCCAAGTGCGACCATCTGTAGCAGCAAAACGACTCGCAGAGAAAGAAGGTGTAGAAATACGTTTGTATTCTATCATTTATGCCGCCATCGAAGAAATAACGCAAGCTATTGAAGGTATGCTTGCACCGGAACTAAAAGAAGAAATTATTGGTAATGCAGAAGTACTCCAAACATACCATATCTCTAAGGTCGGAACAATTGCCGGAGGTATCGTTCGCGACGGTAAAATCAAGCGTGGTTGCAAAGTACGCGTAATCCGCGACGGTATTGTACGCTATACCGGTGATCTCGGCTCACTTAAGAGATTTAAAGACGATGTGAAGGAGGTTGCGTCCGGGTATGATTGCGGACTTAGTGTTGCCGGATATAATGACATTAAAGAAGGTGATATTATAGAGGCATTCGAAGAAGTTACTGTAAAGAAAAGTCTTTAATTATACAATGCTCCCGACTATATATTTTCATTATCGGTCGGGAGTATATTTTATTAATTGCGGTGAAAATATATCTTAATATTGGGACAAACCTTGGCAATCGTATTGCAAACCTAAAACATGCAATTTTAGCTATTGAATCTGAATTGCATTGTAAGGCTGTGGTTAGCGATATAATATCATCTGTACCATGGGGATTTGCAAGCAAAAATTTTTTCTACAATCAAGGCGTTATGATAGATGTTGATATAGAACCGTATGAGTTACTGGACACTACCCAGAAAATTGAAAAAAACCTTGGAAGCAAAGCACACAGAGATGCTGCAGGTAATTATTTAGATAGAATTATAGATATTGATATTGTTGATATGGAAGGCGTAAAAATACGTAGCGAACGACTCGTGCTACCACATCCACATCTCTATGACCGCCCATTTTTCCTTATACCTTACCTTATGCTTAAAGGGTTTTAACAAAATTATGTGATATGAAAAAGTTGGAATCTGAACACAAAGTTCTTATTGATATTTTCAAAGCCTTAGATGGCGTCAATTGGAATATTAAAGATAATTGGTGCTCTGATAAGCCTATCAGTGAATGGTTTGGTATTACCATTAATAAAAACGGCAAAGTGGTTGCGTTATCATTAACGGCAAATAATTTAACAGGCACTATTCCTCATTCGATAGGGCGCCTTAAATATTTAAAACATTTAAATCTTAGCAGGAACAACATTCGCGGTTTCATTCCGAAAGAGATAGGAATGTTGGTAAGTTTGGCGGATTTACACTTGGGCGATAATAAATTTACAGGTTCTATCCCTTCGGAAATTGGAAATTTAAAACATCTATCGCATCTGACATTAAACAATAATAAATTTACCGGACTTATTCCCGATGAGATCGGGATGTTAACTAAACTAAGATCTGTTGATTTATCAAACAACAAGCTGTCTGGTGCAATTCCTGCAAAATTTTCAAATCTAACAATCCTGAAAGAGTTATTTCTAAATTACAATAGCATATCTGATTCCATCCCTGCAGAATTTGGCGAACTGAAACAGTTGAAATATTTATTGTTGAATAATAATAAACTTACCGGCTCTATTCCTCCTGAAATCGGCAAAATGGCAAAACTCTCAATGTTGCAACTGAGTGATAATAACTTAACCGGAGCTATTCCTGAAGAGATTGGTAATTTAACCAAACTGAATAGTTTGTTGTTGGACAACAATAAACTTACCGGAAAACTTCCGGCCGGGCTCATGAGATTGGCAAGACTAAAGTATTTATCGGTGACCAATAATCAATTAACAGACGACTTGCCTACGAGACTTATGCAGTTGCCGAAATTAGAAAAACTGAATCTATATAATAATCAGCTGACCGGTGAGGTGCTTGAAAAATGGAAAAAAATCCCTATTTTTAAAACAGGGTGGGGAAATATAATCGCCGGTAATAATTTTTATTTAGAAAGTTCGTCGCTTGAGGCCCCGTTTTTTCATGTTACGAGTTACAATAAAGGACATATTAAGCTTAATGCTGACGAAATTTATGCCAAACATCGATATACAATTCTGCACCAATCGCAAAACGGAGTCATTGATAAGAAACTCCTCAAGTTATTTAAGCAATACACCAATTCTGAAATTGAAATTGTGAGCTACACATCATACTATAAAGCGGCTGAACGTATGGCCTTAACACTTCTGAATAATCCGGCAGAAGAAGGCGAAGTTATGTGGTGCGTGGTGCACTCTACTGAAAACAATTCCATTTTGGGAAATGAACTACCATATCAGAATTGGTATCCATCGGTAACAGAGAAAATTGAATCTATATATACTATTGTTGACAAAACGGGTAAGATAGTTTATATAGATTCAAATATAGACAACATTGCTGTATATATCGACGTATATTTGACCCTGTAAATTGATTCGACTATTCTATAATCGAAAAGACATTTTTAGCAGGTTTCACTTTATATGTGATAGAATTCTTAAAATACGACGAGATTTGGTCATAATCCTCCGCACTTAGATATTCCTTTATGTTTAAGTGTGCTGTAATAGTATTTTCATTTCGATTTATAGTGTAATATACAATAGGAATATCCGCCAAGGCAATAACATCAGCTTTTGAAAGGCTACTGTTTTTCTCGATTTTTAACATGAAATCTTCAATTGTAGATGGTTTCCAATTACTATTTAATGGATAACCATTTGCACTAAACACCTTAATATTCCCATCGGAAGTCGGAATACTATATGTGAAGTTTGCAATAATCATAGATGATTGCTCCGGTTGTGGTGCCCATAATTCAATTGTTACACCTTTTGATATCTTTACACATACATACTCTGTAGTTGCAGCCAAGAGTTTACTTTTGCCATTAAGCGCATTCTCTACTTCCTTATCTATATTGCTATCGAAATAATCCAGCATATCAAGACGTTGTAATTTCGGAATCAAATCAAAGATTCCAGCCGGATCTTCTTTGAAAAATGCCCGAGTATCGGCTTTCACTTGTTTGGCACTCTTCGATACAGCACTCACTTGAAAACATACGCCTAAAATCAATATTATTCCGGCGACAACTGTATATAAGGTTTTGTTCATCTTCTTTTCTTTTTCTTTTTTTTATCAGAATTGATAAAGATATCGTAGTTACCATGCTTCCCTTCAGATAATGTCACGGATTTATCTTCTTTTTTATTTTTTCCACGTGACTCCGATTTATAATCTTTATCTGACTGAGCTATTTCACAATACACACGTTTTCCATAAAACTCAGCATGTTTGAGTGCTCCAATCACTTTTTTGCTTTGTCCGTTTCTTACGTCAAACAACGAATATGACGGCATCAAATCAATACGACCAACATCTATACGTTGTCCTTTCACATTTCTGTTTATCATTTCAATGAGATTCGGAGCGAAAAAACCATCTGCTTTACCGAGATTGATATATACACGTTCATATCCTTTTTCTCCCACTCGTCTATCCTTGTCCTCCGCTGATGGAATTTCACGTTCTTTTTTCTTTTTACGTTCTTTGCGGCTTTCCGGCAAATCAAGTTTGGGAGCATCCTTATAGTATGCAATAAGTCGATTAAATTCAAGAGAAAAAACTCTTTTTAACAAATCAGCCTCATTAAGCCAACCAAGTTTCTTCGAAATACCGGGCATATAATCCGCTATCTCGCTTTCATCGACTTCAACATTCTCTATACGATCAGCAAGGTTATACAACTGTCTTTCTACAATATCACGCGGGGTTGGGGCTTCTTTACGTTCAAATGTCTTACCTATTCGTTTTTCTATATCTCGAAGTTTCCCTTTCTCTTTTGAATGAACAATTGCTATCGACACACCATTTTTGCCAGCTCTACCTGTACGACCGCTACGGTGAGTATAAGTAGCAATATCATCAGGCAAACCATAATTGATAATGTGGGTCAAATCGTCGACATCCAAACCACGCGCTGCAACATCTGTTGCAACGAGTAATTGCAGATTGCGGTCACGGAATTTTTTCATCACCGCGTCGCGTTGCGATTGAGACAAATCACCGTGTAAAGCATCTGCATTGTAGCCCTCCTGCATGAGCTTTTCAGAGATTTCCTGCGTGTCACGACGAGTACGGCAGAAGATAATACCGTATATATTCGGTAAATAATCTACAATTCGCTTAAGAACATTATATTTGTCGCGTGCCGCTACAAGATAATATGTATGCTTTACGTTTTCTGCACCTTCATTGCGGGAACCTACCACAAACTCCTCCGGACTATGCATATATTTTTTTGCAATCTTTGCTATTTCATTAGGCATGGTAGCCGAAAACATTAGCATTTTCCTATCATCGGGCACAGAGGCTAAAATTTCATCAATACTTTCGAGAAATCCCATATTCAGCATTTCATCTGCTTCATCGAGGATTACAGTATGTACATCCTTAAGCTTTACTACTTTGCGCTTTATAAGATCAATAAGACGCCCCGGAGTTGCCACAATTATCTGTACACCTTTTTTCAGTGCCGATATTTGGCCTTCTATACTTGAGCCCCCATATACCGGTAACACTTTAAGTCCATGTATGTATTTAGAGAAATCGGCAAGGTCTCCACTAATCTGAAGACAAAGTTCACGTGTCGGTGCTATAATTAATGCTTGAGGAGCATGATTGTCAATATTAGTTCTCTGTATCACCGGCAATCCGAAAGCAGCAGTCTTGCCGGTACCTGTTTGTGCCAACGCCACTACATCGTTATCATTGTTTAGCAGATGCGGAATCACAAGCTGCTGAATAGGCATCGGAATCTCAAATCCCATATCGGCAATTGCTCTTAGCAGATCCTCTCGGACACCTAATTCTTCAAACGAATTCATATTATAGTCTTTTAATCTCATTTGTAACTATAATACAAAAGTAGGCATAAAAACTGATGTTTTAAAATTTACTTGTATATCAGAGCAGAAGCATAAGCCATTATCCCCTTTCCTCTTCCGGTAAAACCGAGGTGCTCTGTGGTGGTAGCTTTTACGGAAACTCTATTTGGTTCCACACCCATACATTTAGACATTTCTAATTGCATCTTCGGTATAAACGGTTTCATTTTGGGCTGTTCTGCACATATGGTAATATCAACATTCCCTATTTTCCACCCATTTTCAGTCAACAAGGACACGACATGCGACAATAGTTTCCGGCTATCAATTCCTTTGTATTTAGGATCGGTGTCGGGAAAATGGTAGCCTATATCCCGTAATGCGGCAGCTCCGAGCAGCGCATCGCATAATGCGTGAATTGCAACATCTGCATCCGAATGTCCGAGTAACCCCAAAGGATAATCGAATTTTATACCGCACAGCCACAATTCCCTACCCTCTACGAGTTTGTGAACATCAATTCCGTTACCTACACGAATATCCATTGTTGAAGTACAGTTTATTAACGACGTGTGACGAGATTTTTCAAACCTTCCAGGTCGAACGTAAGAGAAAATCTTAGCGTTTGGTCCAATGGAGAACTTTGTGCAGTTGCAATCATATATGCAGCATCTATCGTCACTATATTCAGCGAGAATCCTGCACCGAAACCAAAATATTTTCTATTACCTTTAAGCGCATTTTCGTTATAATATCCGGCTCGCAATGAGAACTGGTGATTGTATGTATATTCTGCGCCAATGGAAAAGTTTATTTCTTTAAGTTCTTCTGAAAAACCACCCGGGGCATCCCCGAACGACTTAAATATACCGGTTATCGGTGACATATCTTTCCAATCTTGTAATGCTTCTTCATATTCTTTGGTTCCCTCGGTAGTCTCAGGAAAATCAGAGATTCTTGGGCGCGTGGGAACAAGCAACTTGTTAAAATCCACAGAAAGAGCGAGTGAGTGATAATCGGCTAACGGAAATGCGAAAGTTGTACCCAATTTCAAATTTGTCGGCAGAAACGCCATTTCGTTTCCACCATCCATCGACACTTTAGAACCGATGTTGGATATATTGAAACCCCACGACCATTGACATTCACTACGTCCTATAAGCGGATATGTAGTATAATATCCCGATATATCCGCAGCAAATGCCGAACTACCCGACATATCTTGATTATAATCGGTAAAGCCTAAATTGGTATATACATATCTGAGAGCAACACCCATAGAAAATTTCTCAGACAGTTTTCTGGAATAGCCAACATCAAACGACATTTCATAGGGGCTAATTGAAGCCATAAGTTCTCCATCATTGGTAGTCATCGGTATTTCACCGAGTGAGAAATAGCGCAATGATGCAGAAACAGCCTGATTGTCACCACTTCCTATTTTCCAATATCCTGCCAGATTAGCAAGATATATATCATTCACCAATTTACGCAACCATGGAGTGTACGAAATTGACACACCAGCCTGACTATAAGCAAATGCGTATTTTGACGGATTCCAGTACTGTGAATTCACATCCGGCTCGGTAGCAGCACCTATATCACCCATTGATGCACCACGAGCATCCGGTGCAATATATAGTGATGTCACACCGGTTTGAACCGGATTGAACTCGTTTTTCTGAGCGTTAAGCGTAAGAACCGAAGCAAAAGCCATGGCACAGATTAGTAAACACCGATATGTATAAGTGATTTTAATCATTCTAATTCAGTTAAATTACACAACGATTCGGTCATCATTCACTTTGATGCGAAAAAACCTATATCTATAAAACTGAATTATATGCCGATTATTGCATCGGACTCACTTTTTTTAATTCTCAATAGCAGAATATCTTATTTTACGTGCATCGATAATATGGATTCGCCATTAATAGTCGCTGTTATATGCATATCGCGATATAATGTTATTGATTCCATGTTAGGTATTCCAATGAGAATATAGTCTCCTATTTTGAGTGTAAAATATCTGCTTACATTTGAAATCAAATTATCTATAGCCACATTTGATTCCGATACCTGAAAATTCCACACTATAGTATCATTTACTTTGATATTGAATCTCGTTTCAGCATCTATAACATGTGGTTCTTCTATGGTCTTAAGATTGCTCAGAATTGCAGCCCCGTCAAAACTCGTCGCCAAATCTGTCGGCTCATTTCTTGATTTTAACGATTCAAAAAGTGTTTGTGCCGTCACACACACAGCTACTCCTACAGCATTATAATATCTGTGGGCAAATTTCGGCGCGATATTTTTGCCTAACCGACATATCTGCAACATCATAGCCGGACGTGCAGTAAATTGTGTATCGAAATCGGGAATATAAAAAGGCTTCCCGTCCTTGAGCAGAGAAGAATCTGCCATCAACGATAATTGTGGCTCTTTTTGAGACTTTGGTTCAATTGGGAAAAAATTTAATATTTTCATCTATATACACCAATCCGATTATTTATTGCAAAGTTAATGTAATTTCGAAAATATTCTTATCTTTGTCATTGTAAAATCAGAATTTTCAACGCAATTCATCATTGCATTAATATTACGACATGAAACAAGCAAGAATATCGTTACTCCTCATTTTAACTATATTTACGACACACCTTCCTGCACAAGCACAGTTGATTGAAAAGGCAGGTCAGTTGCTGCAATCAGCTATCAACGAATTTAGTTCGGATTCTGTTGCCACACAAAACGGAGACACACTTCCGGTTGAAGAACGATTACGACTCGATTCCATCCGGCTCCATGATATGGCACTTCTTTTACAAGAAATGAAGGAGAATGAAAACATGCTCCGCGCCGAGCTCGAGAATGTCCGCTTTAAAAGCATCCATGCCGATTCACTGAAAACAGCTGAACAGCGCAAGAGAATAGATTCTCTGCGAGTGCACACTCGCGGAATTCCGGTTTTAGTGGATGGTGACACTCTATTCACCTTATATTCAGAACGCGGTGGATATTCTGCATCGGACCGCGCAGAAATGGCTCGTGACATTATTCTAAAAATCGGTAAAAGCACTTCACTGCAACGCGATTCTGTTCATATTCTCGATAACGAAACCTACACCGATATCATGTACGGCAAAAAAGTGATATTCAGTATCACCGATTTAGATGCGATATGGCAAGGGACCACACGGAAAGAATTGGCAATGCAGTATATGCCAATTATCGCCAATAAAATCAACGAATTGAAAGATGACCATAATTTGCTGCAGGTTATAAAAAGAATTGCCTTATTTCTACTCGTAATAATTGTACAATATTTGCTTATACGACTCACAAACAGTTTGTTCAAGAAGTTGCGTTGCAAAATAATACAGTTCAAACAACAACGACTCAAACCTGTGATTATTCGCGACTACGAGTTGCTCAATACAAAGCTCCTGGAGAGAATACTCCTTATGCTAAGTAATGTCGGTAGATACATAGTGCTACTTATACAATTGATGCTTAGTGTCCCCATACTGTTTGCAATCTTTCCTCAGACCGAGAAACTTGCCCTTACCATATTCCACTATATCATAGAACCGATTAAGATGGTCCTAAGGTCAATCATTGATTATATTCCAAACTTATTCATTATTGTAGTTATTTGGTTATGTATTAAGTATATCATAAAGGGCCTCCGCTATATCTCGAATGAGATTTCAAATGAGAAATTAAAAATATCAGGGTTCTATCCCGATTGGGCACAGCCATCGTTCAATATAATCCGCTTTCTACTCTATGCTTTCATGGTGGCGATGATTTACCCCTATTTGCCCGGTTCACATTCCGGAGTATTCCAAGGCATATCAGTATTTGTGGGACTAATAGTATCACTCGGGTCGAGTACCGTTATCGGTAATATTATTGCCGGTCTGGTAATCACATATATGCGCCCATTTAAAATCGGAGACCGCATCAGACTGAATGACACCACCGGAAATGTAATTGAAAAAACACCTTTTGTTACTCGATTGCGTACACCAAAGAATGAAATTGTGACCATCCCAAATTCATTTGTTATGTCGTCACACACCGTCAATTACAGCAATTCTGCCCGCCAATTTGGCTTGATTATTCACACCACCGTCACCATCGGCTATGATGCACCGTGGCGGCAGGTCCATCAACTCCTTATCAATGCTGCGCGTATCACTCCGGGAGTACTTGAAGACCCAAAACCGTTTGTACTTGAAACGGATTTGCAAGATTTTTATCCGTGTTATCAAATTAATGCATATATCAGTGAAGCAGACAGACTTGCACAGATAACATCCGAATTGCATCAAAACATACAGGATGTATTTAATGAAGCCGGAGTTGAAATTATGTCACCTCATTATTATGCAAAACGTGATGGCAGTGCTTCAACAATTCCGGAGGATGATCTCCGTAACCAATAAAGTATTTTTCGGAATGCTTTATTAGTATAAAGCTCTAAAATATATGCGTTCCATGGAATGTCCCACGACTGTGTAAAAGTTTTTCAAGATTATTTCATCATAGCAATTTTTAGCGTTAAACAGTTAAATTATCCCCTATCACCACACGCCGATGGGTGCAAAGATACAAAATCGATATAGCGGTTGTCAAGTGTTTTATTGATTTTTTTGAGAAATAAAAAATATCGCTGCCATTATATATTAATAGCAGCGATATTTTATGTTATTGAAGATGCTTATTTTTCGGTTTTAGCGCGTAAACTGTCACATATAAAGTAAACAACCAAGCCAATGTATAGAGCGAGTCCCACCGCTTGTAATTGAACTTGAGAAGCATCGTAATGATAAGAGAACCCAAAATAAGTGATAGCCGCACTGACTACCCCCATGAGAGCACCACCGGCAATAAAACCGGAAGCGAGGAGAGTGCCGCGTTCACGACGAGCATCGTTGAGTGCCTTATTTTTGCTACGAGACGTTACAAACCAACTCACAGCACCACCGACCAAAAGCGGAGTATTAAGGTCGAGCGGAATAAACATACCAAGAGAGAAAGCCAAAGCAGGTACACCCAACCAGTTTAGCAACAGAGCCAAGATAGCCCCAATACCATAAAGGAGCCAAGGCGTATCGCCACCCATCATGAGAGGTTCGATAACAGCTGCCATAGCATTAGCCTGAGGAGCAGCGAGTGCGTCATCGCCAGTAAATCCATAAACATCGTTAAGTACAAGCATTACACCGCCAACAGTGAGAGCAGAAACGAGAGTGCCGAGGAATTTCCAAGATTCCTGTTTACGCGGAGTGCTACCAAGCCAGTAACCTACTTTCAAGTCAGTAACCATACCGCCTGCCATAGAAAGCGCTGTACATACAACACCACCTATTACCATTGAAGCAACAATACCGTTATACCCGTTCAATCCGACGGCAACAAATATTGCAGAAGCAATAATGAGAGTCATGAGAGTCATACCGGAAACCGGATTGGAACCAACGATAGCTATGGCATTTGCGGCAACTGTAGTGAACAGAAATGCTATGATTGTGACAACCAAGAAAGCTACAATAGCCTGGAACAAATTGCCGATAACCCCGATGTAGAAGAACAAGAACACAACAATCAGAGCAGCAGCAAGCGCAAAAACCAGGAATTTCATAGAAATATCCTTTTGTGTGCGCAATTGCTTTGTAGTATCTGCACTTTCAGCACCTTTGATTTCTCTTCCGGCGAGTCCGACAGCATTTTTGATAATTCCCCAAGATTTGATGATTCCAATTACACCACTCATGGCAATACCACCAATACCAATGTATCGTGCATAGTTTTTAAACAAAAATTCAGGCTCCAACTCAGGCATACTCATACCTAACAAAGGCACAACGCAGAACCACACGAAAGCACTACCTGCAAAGATAATGAAGCTGTATTTAAGACCCACGATGTAGCCTAACCCGAGAACAGCAGCTCCGGTGTTAAGTTTAAATACCATCTTAATATCATTAGCTATCTTAGCTCCAGCGGGAATAACTGTGGTAGTGAGAGTTTCGCTCCACCATCCAAAAGTATTGAGGACAAAATCGTAGATACCACCTACGAGACCGGCAATCACAAGCGGTTTAGCCTGATTTCCACTTTTTTCACCGGAGATAAGCACCTGAGTAGTAGCTGTAGCTTCCGGGAAAGGGAATTTTCCGTGTTGATCTGCACAGAAATATTTTCTGAATGGTATAAAAAACAGAATACCCAAAACACCACCCAAAAGAGAACTAAGGAAAATTTCAATGAAATTTACGGCAATTTCGGGATACTTAGCTTTCAGAATGTAAAGTGCCGGCAAAGTAAAGATAGCTCCAGCAACAATCACACCCGAGCAAGCACCTATGGATTGAATAATCACATTTTGTCCGAGCGCATTTTTTTTGCCTGTAGCACTTGACAAACCGACTGCAATGATGGCAATAGGAATGGCCGCTTCAAAAACCTGCCCCACTTTCAAACCCAAAAAGGCAGCTGCAGCACTAAAAATCACAGCCATCAAAAGTCCCATTGACACCGAATAAGGGGTAGCCTCCGGATAAATCTTATCCGGTCGCATAGGCGGAATGTATTGCTCATTTTCGCCAAGTTCACGGAATGCATTTTCCGGAATACCGAGTTGTTCTTCGTCTTTTTTCATATCTACACAAAAATCATGTTTAGTTTCAGTACGCGAAGATAGCTAATAATCTCTATACTTCACGTATATTCAATTCGTTTTTTTATATCGAACATTATGCCAAACTACATACGACAATAAAATCATATTCATCAGCAAGGCATACACAATGGCAGGAATCGCCATTAGTTGACTATTGAAAACCAACGGACTCACAGCTACAGCAATAGCCTGTGCGGCATTTTGCATACCAATCTCAATGACTATCGTGCGTGATTGTTTCGGTGAAAGTCGAAAACTGCGAGCCAACACTTTGCCACACAACATAGATATGATTATCAGCAATGCAGTAGCCAGCCCAAGTTGGGCAATATTATCAATAATTACATCTTTATTTTGCATAAAAAACACACCGGCAAGCAACAGCAGCAAAGGGAAAGCCAACCGTCCGAGAATTGTGTGTATAATCATTACTCGTTTATCGAAAAACTTCCGAACAATTATTCCGAGAACCACAGGCAATAATACCAACACTACATTTTGCATAAACAATTTTATAACCGGAAGGTCGATTCTATTGTCTTGCAAAAAATTGCAAGAATCACCAAGATAATTGAGAGCCACCCATATTAACAGCGGCATAGTGACAAGCGTAATTATACTACTAAAAGCCGTTAATGTAACAGATAAAGCCACATCACCCTTTACCAACATGGAGAAAACATTAGAAGAACTCCCTCCGGGACAGCAAGCAATAAGCATGAAGCCCAAGAACCATACCGACTGTATATCAGCAAAACAGGCAATAAGAAATGCCACAACCGGCAACACCACTATTTGCCCAATCATTCCAGCCAGTACGGCTTTTTTCTCCTTACGGAGCAGAAGGAAATCTTTAACACTAAGCGTGAGACCGATATCAAACATGAGCAGAGTGAGTATCGGAAGAACTATATATATAGATTTAGCAAGCATACCGAAATTATTCAAAATTTGTAATCGTTAATACAAAAGTAATACTACGGCTCAATACGACCAAATACATCCACATTTTTCACTATTTGTTATAGAATACCAACAGGAGACATGGCAACTATTCCTAAGAAATATCGCACTAAATTGGACTCAGATATAGCGGTTTTTTTGTAATTTTGCAGAAAATTTCAATGATTATGAATTTAGTTGAAGTAGAACATGTGTCGAAACAATATTCCAACCACAAAGCACTTGACGATGTGAGTCTGGAAGTTCCGGAGGGGACAATATATGGATTACTTGGTCCTAATGGTGCCGGAAAAACGACACTAATCCGTATAATAAACCGAATCACGGCTCCAGACACAGGGATAGTGCGCTTAAACGGACACCCACTACAGGAGTCGGATATATATAACATAGGTTATCTGCCTGAGGAACGAGGTCTTTATAAAAAAATGAAAGTAGGAGATCAGGCAGTGTTTTTTGCCCGACTCAAGGGTTTATCAAAAGCAGAGGCAGTACAACGTTTGCGATTTTGGTTTGATAAGTTCGAAATTTCCGATTGGTGGAATCGCAAAGTAGAGGAACTTTCAAAAGGGATGGCCCAGAAAGTTCAATTTATCACTACGGTGCTCCATGAGCCGAAATTACTGATATTTGACGAGCCGTTTTCCGGCTTCGACCCTATAAATGCCAATATGTTGAAGGAGGAAATATTAGGACTGCGCGACAAAGGCGCAACTATTATATTCTCCACCCACAACATGGCTTCGGTAGAAGAAATATGCGACAATATCACGCTAATCAACAAGTCGCACAATATACTTTCCGGCCCAGTGGCAGAGATTCGAAGACGCTACGGCAAAAACCGGTATTCGATTGGTTTTACAGGGGTAATAGAATCTCTTGAATCTGCGATAGCAGAACAAGCAATAGTGCTACCGGGAGAGAGTCTCGGATATGCAAATATCACACTGAATCCCGGAGTGAAACTTAGAGAAATAATACCGGCAATAAATGATGCAGTTGAAATCAAGTCGATATCAGAGGATATACCGTCAATGAATGAGATTTTCATACACACAGTGGATGAATATAATGAAAATCACAGTCAAAATTAAAAGAGGAAATGGAATCGAAAATAGGAATCATAGTGGCTCGCGAATTTAATGAGCGCGTGCGCAAGAAGAGTTTCATAATTACTACAATACTTGCACCAATATTTATGGTTGCAGTGATGGTTCTCCCTGTGGTGTTCACACTGTTTAGCTTTTCGGAAGAGAAAGTAATAGCAGTGGTGGACGAAAGCGGGATTGTAGCACCAAAACTTGAAAGCGACAAAGAGATTATATACATCACAGATTCTGATCCGATAGCAGAGGTAAGAAAACGCGAAGATGTGTTTGGTGTGCTATATATAAACAAAGATGTGGTAAAAAATCCAAACGGAGTGAAACTCTACACTAATGACGCGTTGCCTATATTCATAGAAGCAAGCATCACACACACAGTAAAAAGTGTTGTGCGCGACAGCAGGTTGCAATCGTATAATATAGAGAATATAGAAGCCATACTTGCCGATGCAGAAGTGAATATGACATTACAGACATTCAAGAATAACAGCAACCCCGATAAAGATGAAGAATCGGCGTCGGCTACAACGTCATACATATTGGGATTATTTCTCTCAATGGCACTATATATGCTGATGCTTTTATACGGTCAGGCTGTGATGAATTCGATAGTGGAGGAGAAAGGCAACCGCGTGCTTGAAGTAATGGTGGGGTCGGTGAAGCCATTCCAGCTTATGTTTGGCAAAATACTTGGCGTAGGAGCCGTAGCGGTAGTACAACTACTGATATGGTCGGTGCTTGTAACACTAATTAGCGGAGTATTGATGCCCAGTCTTATACCGGCAGATATGATGTCAGAAGTGTCGGCTATGCAAGCAGGAACGTTAGACACGACAAATGCACATTTTGATATGGACCTCATTCAAACTATCTCTGTGATAAGCAATGTGTGGTATATAGTGAGAATATTCGGATATATGGTGCTGTATTTGATAGGAGGTTATTTCTTCTATTCGGCAATATATGCGGCAGTGGGCTCGGCAGTGGAAAATATACAGGATGCCGCACAACTGAGTAATATTGCAACACTACCGATTATATTCGGTATAATATTTGAAATGTCGTGTATTCAAGACCCTAATGGTTCACTCGCATTCTGGGGGTCGATGGTCCCGTTCATATCTCCGATGGTGATGGTTGTGCGATTGCCGTTTGATGTTCCTGACTGGCAGGTGCTTGTGTCGCTTGCAATACTATATGCGTCGTGTGTTGGCATGGTGTGGTTTGCCGCTAAAATATACCGAGTTGGTATATTTATGTATGGCAAAAAGCCCACACTGAAAGAACTTGCCAAATGGGCAATGTACAAATAAAAAAGGATGACTAAAGAATCGTAGCAAAGTATGCAAAAAATAAGAAACGTTGCCATTATTGCGCATGTCGATCATGGTAAAACCACATTGGTTGATAAAATGTTGCTTGCCGGAAATTTGTTTCGTGAGAATCAAAATGCCGGTGAATTGATACTTGACAATAATGATTTGGAACGCGAACGCGGAATAACAATTCTGTCTAAAAATGTATCAATTAAGTATAAGGATTATAAAATAAACATTATAGACACTCCGGGACACGCAGACTTTGGCGGAGAAGTGGAACGCGTGCTCAATATGGCCGACGGATGTCTTTTGCTCGTGGATGCGTTTGAAGGTCCGATGCCACAAACTCGTTTTGTGTTGCAGAAGGCTATTCAAATGGGATTGAAACCGGTTGTTGTTGTAAACAAGGTAGATAAACCGAATTGTCGCCCCGAAGAGGTGAACGAAATGGTGTTTGACCTTATGTGCAATCTTGATGCCACAGAAGACCAACTTGATTTTCCTACAATTTACGGTTCAGCAAAACAAAACTGGATGAGCACTTCGTGGCAAAAGCCAACCACAGATATTACAGCAGTGCTCGATGCAATTATAAAATATATTCCTGAGCCGAAAGTTATAGAAGGCGACCCGCAGATGCTCATCACCTCGCTCGATTATAGTAATTATGTCGGGCGAATAGCCGTGGGACGAGTACACCGTGGCACAATACGTGAAGGCATGGATGTGGGATTGGTAAAAAAAGACGGCACAGTGGTACGCCAACGCATAAAAGAACTTCACACATTTGAGGGGATGGCTCGCAAAAAAGTGCATGAGGTGTCGAGCGGTGACCTTTGTGCAATCGTGGGACTTGACGATTTTGAAATTGGTGATACAATCACTCTTTATGACAACCCGGAATCACTTCCGCGCATAGCAATAGACGAGCCAACGATGTCAATGACATTTACTATCAACGATTCCCCATTTTTCGGTCAGGATGGAAAATATGTTACGACTCGCCACATTGCCGACCGACTCATTCGCGAATTGGATAAGAATTTGGCACTCCGTGTGGGACGCACTGAGAAGGAAGATTCATGGATTGTATATGGCAGAGGCGTTTTGCATTTGTCTATACTTATTGAGACGATGCGTCGCGAAGGATACGAATTGCAAGTGGGACAGCCACAGGTTATAATAAAGGAAATCGACGGAGTAAAATGTGAACCTGTGGAATTGCTATCAATAAATGTACCGGAAGAATATTCGAGCAAGATTATCGATATGGTGACTCGTCGTCGTGGCGAAATGGTATCGATGACAACGCAGAACGACCGCATACATATAGAATTCAACATTCCATCGCGCGGAATTATCGGACTACGCGGGAACGTGCTTACCGGTTCGGCCGGAGAAGCAATAATGAGTCATAGATTTCTGGAGTATCAACCGTGGAAGGGGGATATAGAACGACGCACGAATGGTTCCCTTATAGCAATGGAAAACGGAACCGCATACGCTTATGCCTTAGACAAGTTACAAGATAGAGGCCGATTCTTCATATTCCCACAAGAAGAGGTGTATGCCGGACAAATAGTCGGAGAAAATGCCAAAGAAGGCGATATCGTGGTGAATGTGACAAAATCGAAAAAACTCACAAATACCCGTGCATCAGGCTCTGACGACAAAGCTCGAATAATTCCGCCGATAGTGTTCTCTTTGGAGGAAGCACTCGAATATATCAAGGAAGATGAGTATGTGGAGGTTACACCGCATAATATACGATTGCGCAAAATAATTCTTGACGAAACGGAGCGCAAACGCGCCAATCGGTCGTAGTGTTATCTTTTCACATCAGAGATATTAAATACCCTATCAATATGCCCCGATGCAATCATTGCATTTGTGGGCATATTGTGCAATAAAGGGGTATCGATAAGCATTATATTATCGCAAATGCTTTTCGCAATGTCAAGTTCGTGGGTGGAAAACAATACGCATTTATTATGCTTTTCCGCAAGATTATGAAGGAGGCGACATAACTCATAGCGATTGGGGATATCGAGAAACGAAGTTGGTTCATCAAGGAGAATTACAGGCGTTTCCTGCGCCAAAGCTCTTGCTATCATAACTCTTTGACATTCGCCATCACTCATCTTGTCAATAGAAACATCAGCAAAGCTACCCATACCAACAGCCTCAAGAACAGCATACACTACTTGCTCATCTTGTGGTTGCATACGCCCCATCCAGTTGGTATATGGTGCTCGTCCAATAGCTACCACATCGCAGCATTTCATGTTGGATATCCTTGGACGGTGTGTCGATACAAAAGCAATCTTTTTAGCCCGATCGTGCGGGGTGATTTTTCGCAAATCTACTCCGGCTATCTTTATTTCACCGGAATAATCAGCATTAAGTCCGGCAATTGCCCGCAATAGTGTAGATTTTCCACTGCCGTTTCGCCCCAGTAAGGCAGTCATTCCGGATGCCGGAATCATCGCTCCCACATTGGTTAATAACCTTTTTGAGCCGTATCCTATCGAAAAATCCGACAATTCTATCATACCGACATAGTTTTATTACGAAGTACTACCCATACGACTATCGGAATGCCTAACAATGCCGTTATCGCATTTATAGGCAATGTAAACATTTTTGAAAGGACGTCGCATCCAAGCAAAACCGATGCGCCAATTAGCAATGTTGTGGGTAAAAGAACTCGATGATCGCTATTGTCGCACACGAGTCGCGACACGTGAGGTATGGCGAGGCCGACAAATCCTATCGGTCCGCAAAAAGCAGTTATTGTCCCAGCCAGCAATGTGGTTGATAAGAAAATAACAATCCGGCATTTTCGCAAATTCAGTCCCATAGTCAAAGCATATTCTTCACCGAACAAAAGAATATTGAGCCATTTAATACTTATGATACTAAGTATAATACCTATTGCTATGGCAGGCAACAATATCCACAATTCCGACGTCACAACATCGCCAAGCGAACCCATGGTCCATATTACAAAGGCTTTAAGAGATTCATCTTTACTTAAATACTGCAGAATTTCAACTATGGCACTCACGCCCGACGAAAACATCATTCCAAGAATAAGAATTACCATAATATCACGTACCCTGTGAGCTACCGATGCAACAACTAAAAGCACGAGCGATGAACCAATCCATGCCGCTCCCGCTATGCCCAAGGAATTCATAACAGTACCCATTCCAAACAGTGGTGCTCCTAATATAAATAGCGCCACCCCCAGGCTCGCTCCGGAACTGATACCAAGCACATATGGTCCTGCAAGTGGGTTTCGGAACAATGTCTGCATCTGTAGTCCGCTTATCGATAAAGCAGCTCCGGCAAACATTGCAACCGTGGCTTTCACCAGGCGTATGTTGATAATTATTGTTCGAGTAACTTCGTCTGTGTCGCCTCCAATCAGTGCGTTGACAATTTCTCGTGGAGATATGTGCACACTGCCTACAATCATATCTATTGCAAATAGCACTATAAGCACTACACTTAATATCGGGAACATTATTTTCAGCGGCACATTTCGCATACAATCAGAATTTTTGCATTTCTACCAACCTGCTGTAATATCCGCCTTTTGCAAGCAGTTCTGTATGCGTGCCTTGCTCCACAATTTTGCCTTCATGCATCACGCATATCATATCGGCATTAACAATGGTTGACAGCCTGTGTGCAATCACTAATGTCGTGCGATTTTTCATCAACCTGTCAAGAGCTTCCTGCACTAAACGCTCGCTCTCGGTGTCGAGTGCGGATGTTGCCTCATCAAGTATCAATACGGGTGGATTTTTCAAGATGGCCCGCGCTATGCTTATCCTTTGTCGCTGCCCTCCGGATAATTTACAACCTCTATCGCCAATATTGGTGTCAAATCCATTTTCCGATGCCATAATGAAATCGTAGGCATTTGCCACTTTGGCGGCTTGCTTTACTTCTTCAAATGTGGCATTCCCGACACCGAATGTTATATTATTGTAGAATGTGTCGTTAAACAAAATAGCCTCTTGATTAACATTTCCCATCAATTGCCGCACGTCATACACATTATACTCGCGCAAATCATTACCGTTGAGTAATATCTGTCCTTCATCCACATCATAGAAACGCGGCAACAAATCGGCAAGTGTTGATTTTCCCGACCCGGATTGTCCCACGAGGGCAACAGTGGCTCCATGCGGAATCTTTAATGACACACCATCGATAACCGGACGCTCTGAATAGCTGAATTTCACGTCTTTATATTCTATGTCACATGTCGTAAAATCTATGCTCTTCGGATTTTCAGGATTTTTTATCGGATTTTCTGCTTTTAATATCACTTCTACACGTTGCATCGATGCCAACCCTTTTTGGATGGAATATACCGCTTTTGACAAATCCTTCGACGGGTTTATAATATTGTAGAATATTATCATGTAATATATAAACTGCGACGCATCAATCGTTGAATTTCCAGAGAAAATCAATGTTCCGCCAAACCATAGTACAATTGCAATTGTCAGCGTCCCAAGGAATTCACTCATGGGGTGAGCCAATGAATATCGGCGATTGAGACGGTTGGAGATTTTATAAAATTTTTGGTTTTCATCATGAAATCGCTTCTGTACCTTTGGTTCGGCATTAAAAGCTTTGATTATGCGCAACCCACCGAGGGTCTCTTCTATATTGGCAAGCAATACACCCCACTGCGTCTGCCCTTCATATCCAACTCGTTTCAGCCTTTTTCCTACGGTTCCCATAACCCAGCCAGCCACCGGAAGCAGTATCAACACAAACACCGAAAGTTGCCAACTCACAACGAACATCATCACAAGGCACGAAATTATGATGATGGGGTTTTTGAACATCATATCCAGCGAGGCCATAATGCTATTCTCTATCTCAGAGACATCGCCGCTCATACGTGCCATCACATCGCCTTTTCTCTCGGCTGTAAAAAATGATACGGGCAATTTAAGGATTTTGTCATATACATGATTTCTTATATCGCGCACAATTCCCGACCGTATCGGTATCAGGTAATACGCTGCAAGATAATACGTTCCGGTTTTTAGCAAAGTCATTATTACTAAACCGAGAGCAAGCAATGCCAACGCCGTCGATTGTCCCCATATCTCTATCGATTGCTGGATGTAGTAGTAACCATTGTTCACCAATTCATCTTTAATACCGGCACTACCCCATTCCATAAATTCATAGCGGGCGGTATCCACTCTGAACAACATTCGCAGAATAGGAATTATTAAAGCGAACGAAAACAACGTCAAAAAAGCCGATATAATGTTAAAAATTACATTTAAAAATAAATATTTTTTATACGGCGGCACGAATCTATGTAATATTTGGAGAAATTCTTTCATTGTCGATTCCTAAAAATTTTTTCAAGTACAAAGATAGTAGAATTTAAACTTTTGGCTTATCTTTGTGTCAAAAATATGGTTATTCACTATTGAATAATTTACATTTTTATTCTGTCACCTAAATTAATGAAAATTTTTATACTGTTTTGCGCCGCTTTGGTAGTTAGTTTTGGCGCCTTTGCCGGTGTGGTTTCCGGTGTTGTAAGAGATAAGAATGGAGATTCGCCACTCGGTCAATGTTCAATTAGAATTTTGATGGAGCGGGATAGTTCGTTTGTCAATGGTGCTGCTTCTGCCGATGATGGCAACTTTAGCGTTAAAGGATTGAAGTCCGGTAAGTATATTGCCCAGTTTTCGTATATAGGCTATAACCCGGTAAATGTAAATTTCACCATCTCCGACAAAAAACCGAATGCCGACCTGGGTATCACATATCTCAGCGAAAATTCGATTCTTCTTAAGGAAACAGTTGTGCTCGGTGCTCGCACAGAAATCACGGTAAAAGAAGACACTATTGAATATAATGCCGATGCCTATAGAACGCAACCCAATGCCGTGGTTGAGGACCTCTTGAAACGATTGCCGGGTGTTGAAGTTGATGCCGATGGTAAAATTACATCTAATGGCAAAGAAGTAAAGAAGATTCTTATTGAGGGAAAAGAATTTTTTGCCGACGACCCGAAGGTGGCTTCTAAAAATCTCCCGGTAGATATCATTGACCGGCTTCAAGTAGTTGACAGAAAAAGTGACCTTGCCCGCATGACCGGTGTTGATGATGGCGAAGAAGAAACAGTCATCAATCTCACTATCAAAAAAGGCATGAACAACGGCTGGTTTGGTAACTTTACCGCAGGATATGGTACCGATAACCGTTACGGATTCTCAGGCATTGCCAACCGTTTTTGGAATGGCAATCAACTCACTTTTATTGCAAATGCCAACAACACAAACAATCTTGGCTTTACCGATGGTAACTCCGGGCGTTTTCGCCGATTCGGTGGCATGAACGGAATTAACACTTCTCAAAGTATGGGGTTAAACTTCAACGTGGGTAAAGAAGAGTATTTCAGAGTCGGGGGTAATATCTTATACTCTCACAGCGACAATAATGTCGTGCAAAAAACTGCTCGTGAATATCTCCTTGTCGATTCACTTTCTTTCTACAACTCCAATTCAAGCAATCGGAATCGCGGACACAACGTGCGGGCCGATTTCCGTATTAAATGGGATATCGACTCTTTCAACGCTTTAGAGTTCCGCCCGCGATTCTCATATAATTACAATAGGTCGGATGCTAATGAGTTCTATGCCACTACCGGCGGGCCATCGCTCATCGCACTTGATTCCATCAATAATAGTTTCAACACATCCTTTGACCATGGCAAAAGTTTTGAATACGGATTTGATTTCGTTTATAACCATAATGTAAAATCAAAACCGGGACGATCTTTCAGCATCATGGCAAACTTTAACGGCTCGAATGTACGTGAGGATGAAACAGCCTACACTCGAAATTTCTTCTATATTGACGACAATGAAGAAATAACCGACCAAATTATCGACAATCACACTTGGAGTAATGCGCTACGTACTCGTCTGTCGTGGACTGAACCACTCGGCAATGTGGCTAACGGTAATTTCTTCGAAGCAGCGTACCATTTAAATTATCGTTGGAATAATGCTGATAAAGTGGTTTATGAGTTGCCTCAGAATCCACAAGGCGATGCTCCGGTTAATCCGGAAACTATATATAATTTGATTAATCGCGAAATATATCTTGATGCTATCGCGGCCGACTTTGCCCGCGTGTGGGGGCCTGCATTTGCTGCCGACCCTATTCTCACGCGTCAAATTGTGGAAGAAGAATTGCTTGCCAACGGCTATGATGTTAATTCCGATCTGTCCAATAGTTTTCGCAATACATTCTTTGACCAACGACTACAATTAGGGTATAAAAAGGTTTCAAAAAGCTACAATCTTAATGCCGGTCTTACCTTGTCTCCGACTCGGTCACAAAGTATAAATCTCACTAATGCCGACAAGACGATACCCTCGCGATGGGTTTGGAATGTGGCTCCTTACGCAAGATTCAGATACAAATTCAGTAACACACGCTCTCTCAATGCGTTCTATTTTGCACGTTCTTACCAACCATCAATGTCTCAACTGCAACCGGTTGAAGACCGTTCAAATCCGATGCGTATAGTCGTAGGTAATGATTCCTTGAAACCATCATTTGCCAATAGTATAAATATCCGTTTCCAAGATTTTAATCAGGAAAGCCAGCGAAGCATTATGGCAATGATTAATGCAAACTTCGATACCAACAGCATTATCAACAAAACTTCATACCAGGCATCTACCGGTAAGCAAATCACAACCTACGAAAATGTTAATGGCGTTTGGAATATTATGGGTATGAACATGATTAATATGCCTTTCCGAAATAAACATTGGCAATTCTCCAATCATGTGTTTATGAGATATAACGTCACTAAGGGTTATATTAACTCAGCTTTCAATACAAGCTCTACTTTCTCTATAAATGAGAGTCCGGGTATTACATACCGAAACGATTGGCTCGAAGTTCAGGCACGTCCGAATTATTCAATTCAAACTACACGCAATACTGTGCAAGGTGCAAATAACAGCACCGTCCATTCTTATGGCGGAACTGTTAATGCCACATATAATGCTCCTTTCGGACTCACAATCTCTTCCGATGCCAACTATAGTGCTCGTTTAGGTTATACTCAGGGCTACAACACCCGTGCATGGCTGTGGAATGCTTCCATTGCTTATCAATTCCTACCGGGAAGAGTTGGCACTATTGCACTCAATGCATACGATATATTGCAACAACGTCAGAATATACGCCACTCTGTGACCGCAAACTATATTGACGATACAGAGTACAATAATTTGTCGCGATATTTTACCATTTCATTCGCATACCGATTCAATACGTTCGGGAATGGGAAGCAGCCTGCTGATATGAATGGATTCCCCGGAGGTCCGGGTGGCGGACCGGGAAGACCCGGTGGTTTCGGCGGTGGTCGTCGTTTCTGATAAATATTTTTTCGATAACAATAAAAAGCAGCGATAATGTGTTAATCGCTGCTTTTCTTATATATCCGTTGCCAACGCTTGCCACAATTTATCATCCGGCACAGGGGCTGTCACATCCACTGTCTCCTTCGACACCGGATGTACAAACTTAACGTTGCGTGCTAATAAACTTATGCTCCCGTCCGGGTTACTCCGCTTGGCTCCATATTTCAAGTCTCCATTTATGGGACACCCTATAGCGGCCAGTTGCACTCTTATTTGATGTTTTCTGCCAGTCAGCAATTCAACCTCTATTAAATTATAATTGTCACTTTTAGCGATTACCTTATATCGAAGCACCGCTTTTTGGCTACCAGGCTTAGGCTCAAGGTGTGCATACGATTTATTATTCCGTTCTGTTGTAGTTATGTAGTGTGTGAGTAAATCGCTTTCTTTTTCCGGACAATCTTTTGTAATAGCCCAATATGTTTTGTGGACGTCTCCATTTCTAAACATATCGTTGAGGCGACTGAGTGCTTTTGAAGTCTTGGCAAAAACCACGACTCCTCGCACCGGGCGGTCAAGTCGGTGTACAACTCCGCAAAACACATTCCCGGGCTTGGCATATTTTTCCTTTATCCATGCCTTCACTATTTCGCTTAATGGTCGGTCTCCGGTTTTATCCCCTTGAACTATTTCTCCTGATTCTTTATTTACTACTATTATATGATTATCCTCGTATAATACTTCCATCGTTTATTATTGTCGGTTTTTATTCCGCCTGCAAAGTTATATAAAATTGTGTTTATTATTTGTCTATTTTTGAAACCACACTGCGTTATTTTTCAGCCGATTATTAATTTTTTACTTGAATACTAAAAATATTTTTTAAAAATGCTTGACTTTTAGCAAATATTATTGTATCTTTGCATCAAAAATCTTATCATCTTAATCTTTTTTATTATGAATACTACTGACAACCACCCACTGCAAACCAACGATGTAAGCCAATCCGACTTGTTGGCTCAAATCGAAGATTTGAAAATCACAATGGCTATTAAGGAGGAAGATGCATATCTTCGAGGGCGAAATGATTGTATAGAGCAATATTTTTCACAAATGAAATCACAATCTCAATTCCACAACAAGCACAAATCACAATCATTGCATGTTCTTGATTCCGTCTCAAAAAGCGTATGGGACTAAGACAACCAATCTTATTTTAACCTGATACCGTGAATACACAATCTTTATATATTCTATTTAATTAAATCATTATTTATGGAAAATGCAGAAAACATTTCAACTGCTGCAATTGCAGCTCTTAACAGCTCAGATTCATCTTCGGCCGACACCTCAATTATTGATGGAACAGATGGCGGGAAACATGTAGTGGATGGTCCTCTTTCCACCGATATTGTGAATGAGAACACCGACATTCTGCTCAATGAAATTGACTCGCGGATTGTAAAAATCCGACCAATGGCAACACCGCTCGACCAAATATCGCGCATTGCCGGCAGCAAGCGAGCCGGCGGCATGGTGGTAGATTTTTATTCCGTGGATACAAAACCTACCGTTGCGAAAATTAAAACTGATTTCGATGGCAACGGCACATGTGATGGAGATAATGATGTAATGCGTTCTATTATCAACACCACAAATAACGCACTTTTTGAACCCACAGAAACCATTCTTGTACGTGGAGTGAAAGGTTATAATGCCGATGGCACTCCATCCGATTCTGACCTCGTACTTTATGTCCTTGCTAAAACCGATGATGGCAAACTTATTGTCACCGGTATCAATGGTGCTTTTTCTGCATCAGGCAATTATCCGGGAGCCATCCCGCCTCTTTCTAAAAACACACAACTTATTCGTATGGGACGTGCCGCCTCAGAACTTGACGTCCAAACTTCTCAGTTTGAATCTTTGCCGGTTAAAGCTCAAAATTTCTGTCAGATATTCAAGATGCAGATTGAACAAAGCACATTGCAGAAGATTGCCAACAAAAAAGTGGGATGGAACTTTTCCGACCAAGAGGAAGCCGCTATATATGATATGCGACTCGGTATGGAAAAAAATTTCCTTTTCGGCATCAAGCGTAAGATTTATAACCCTATCAAGCGTGAAACGGTTATGTTTACCGGAGGTATCTGGAACCAAGCAGGTAAAGACTTTGTGATTAACCCGGCAAAATTCACTGCCGATACATTGGTGGAAATGATGAGAGAAGCATTTACAGGTAACGCCGGTGGCAAACGTAAAATCCTAATTGCCGGTTCAAACCTTATTGAACGAATCAATAAACTCGAAACCACAAAAGTAATTGCGGCTACCGAGACTTTTGTCAAATGGGGTATTGATTTCACAGAACTGCGTTCAAAGTTCGGTAAACTATATGTATTACTTTCTGAAATTTTCGATGAATGTGGCATGGCCGATTGCGGTATGATTATTGACCCTGATTATATTCAGAAATATAGTCACATCCCGTTCAGCACCGAGCCTCTCAACCTAAAGGCTGCTGGAATTCGCAACACCGATGCCATTGTGCTCACAGAAGCATCATGCCTTACCTTGCGTTATCCGAAGGCACATATGCGTATTACCACTGCAACGGCTTAAACCTTACAACTTGTCAGTAAAAAAATGGACTGCACTGATGGTGCAGTCCATTTCAATTACAATAGAAACATTAATCTTCGTCTTTCACAAGATTAAACTTGGTCGATATTTCTTTCTGTTCAATTGCTTGACGGAGGTTGAAGCGACGTGATTGTGGCAAATATCCTGGTTTTTCACATTTCACTTCTATCTGAATATTACCTGAATTTTCAAAAGTTAAGCCTCTTATATCAAACGATTCGGTTGATTCATACGGAGTTGTACCCAAATATGCGGCATTCGTGTTTTTCACATCCGGCGTTGATGAAACTACACGCCACGATATATCAGCGCCTGCCGGACGCGATTCCACATACCAGCGAATAATAGTATGTTCCAATGCTGTGTTGCCATCTCCGGTAACTTTGCGGGTAGGTTCCTGCTCAGCACGTTTATGGGCCTTTAAATAACCTGCAATATTAACCCAATCCACTGATTTCAACGCTTCAGAATATGCCTTATCCAATTTCTTTGCCTCCGGGACAGTTGCGTCTGTGGTTACATATCTGCCTCGAGCATTTTGCCGGATAAGCTCTTTGTTATCAGGATCACTTAAAGTATATTCCATATCTACAACTGTAGCTGATGAGTTATCGCTGCGATACGATATTTTAAACGTTTTCACATTCACGCGCAATGTATAGTCATTACTCACATCACTGCCCACATTAATACCCATCGAACGTACGTACGATGTTATTGAATTCTTAACAAAATCATTTACCGATGGATCTACAATTACCATCCCCTTTTCAACTGTTGCCCGGACAGCTTTGCTTGCCTCTGATGCATCTATGAGAGTTTGCGCATTTACATTTGCGCTTGTATATATTGTCAGCCCGTGTGTAAGATCTGAGAAATGGTTATCCGACGTAGCGCTACAAGTGAGATCGACACGTATAGTGCTTGGGGTAAGTGGGAGCAGTGGCACTCGCTGTACTCCACATGATGAGAATAATGTTACAACGGAAATTAGAATAAATTTTACAATTGTTTTCATATTTATACGGTTTAATTAGTTGGTTTGATTACGATTATTTTTGCACTGACAATTGAGGTAATCTCTATTTTGTTAGTATTTAGATTTGTTACATTAGAAACAACTATAGGCTCTACCACAGCATCTGCTTCATAATCTTTTGCTGCGCGTATAATACGAGCCATTGCCACTCGGCGTGCAAACTCTTCCGCATTAGGGACTTCCGTTTCCTGCGCCTGAAAATCTGAACTAAAATAGCCCAACGATGCGGCTCCTACGAACTTAGATAATATCCAACCGTCTTTCGTTAATGTAAACGTATATCTGAAATCCCCTTCACCACTTGTGAGTATAATCGAGGAACCCTTGTATTCACATATAACAGATGCCGTTTCCGTTATTGTGCGCAATACTTCATATTGCCCCTCTTGCAGTTTAAGGTCTTTGGCAGCTACTGTGGAAGCGGTACTTACAGAGTGTGGTACTACGAGGTATTTTCTGCTGCTTCCGCATGATTGTAAAACTAATGCCAGCAATATCAGTATGCCTGGCAACATTTTTTTTAGGAAATGTTTCATTTGTTAAAAGTGCGCCTCGGTCCTCTCCTCGTTGGCATTAAATTATATAAAAAAAGAAAGCGTGAGAGTCTGTACTATTGCTCTTCACACCCTTTGAGGCTCTCGCACTGCCCTGCATCGTAGAAGAGCAACGCCAAAGCCCACGCCTGTATGATATAACAATACTAATAACACACAGTTATCAATAGCCATAAATCATACCACGAGGCATCTACCGTTGCCAATCCCTGACGATGCATAGAATTTGCGAGATTCCAAAGAGTCAAGAATAAGCGAAGTAAACGCTTTCAAAATATGTCCTGCATAGCATACTCACCGAAAACTAAATCACAATTCAATTTAAAGTGAGTTTATAACGCTTCGCGACAACAAAAGTAATACGTATTTATATTTTCACAAAATGATATTGAAAAAAACTTCAAAATAAAGTTTCAACCACTCAAATTTTTTCACTAAAATATTTATCATTAATCCATATAATCATGGCCGAACAACATTTACAGTCGCGGCGATTTCATTACCTATTATGTATTTTTAAC
>JAFLTZ010000040.1 GCA_022509045.1 Muribaculaceae bacterium
TTGCTAACGGTGTATATGTTCTCAAATTCAACAACGGTTACACTGTTAAAGCTGTAAAATAATCGTTCAGATTCTATATAAATAAAACAGCTTTGAGGACTTCCTCAAGGCTGTTTTGTTATTTATACCCATAAAAAAGGCCCAAACTTCACAGTCTGAGCCTCCTAAAACTACAATCTATTAACTAAATAAACATGTGTCTATTACTCAATGCCACAAAGTTATAGATTTACAATCTTAATATCAAATATATTAATATGTTATAAAACATATTTTTAAAGCACTTCAATCGGATTTTTGATATCCGGCTACTTTACAGCCGCATTTTTAATCACAAAAGGCTCAATCGGAATCCGCACTGATACATTCTTATCTATTCTTTCAATATAATCCGATGCAGCCTCCAATGTATCAAATCCTTTAGATACAACATAATATTCACTTGCACCATCGCGAAGAATATACGCCGGACTATTATTCTCCAAAAGTCGGTTGCGGAACATCCTCGCATTAAAAATCTGCTTAAACTGCCCCACCACCACAGAAAAACGCGCCGGTTTACCACCATTTTCAGCCGGTTCTACCTCTGAATAATAGCCGCTTTTCACCTGCAAGGTGATATTTCCCGATTTAACCTCTCTTCCGTTGCGCTCATGCACAATTTTACTATCCGTATCCGAATCCACCTCCTGTCGTTGCGACTCTTTTGCAGTAAAATACGCATTACGATAGTTCTGTTCGGTAGTTTTACACCCAAACAGAGTGGACAAAAGCAAACAAGCAAAAAAAAGTTTCCTCATAACATCAATTTTACTTTTACTTAAATGTAGGCCGCGATAATTCAACCACCCGGCAATCCACAGGGACTCCGTCATCCACTGTTAGAAGCACCAACGTGCTGACAACCTGCCATCCCTGACGTCCTGCAGCTCCCGGATTGATATGCAAGCATTTCAGCCATGGGTCATTTATAATCTTAAGTATGTGGGAATGTCCGGCTACAAAAATTTGTGGCTTATGCTCCAACAACAACGATTTTACTCCGGGAGCATACTTCCCGGGATAACCGCCAATGTGCGTCATAAGCACCTTTACACCTTCGGTAGTAAATATCTCCACATCCTTTAACTCCTTACGCAAATTCCCGCCATCGATATTTCCACGCACAGCCCTCACCACCGGCACTATACCGCGCAGGCCTGTCAATACATCCTCGCTACCAATATCTCCGGCATGCCAAATCTCATCACAGCCGGTGAAATATGTTGTATAGCGGTCATCCCAATGAGCGTGCGTATCAGATAGAATACCAATTCTTTTCATCGGAATTCATCGGCAATCCCCTTGCTACTTAAACGACATTTGAGCAATTAATGAACGGAATTGCTGCGCCATTTCCTTCATTTTTCCGTCAAGCATAGGCTTGAGAAACACCGGAATATCTATGTTAATTATGGCTTCGGCAAGAGTACGGCTGTCATCAAGCTTTTTCATATCCATTACTATTGAGAATGGCACCGGTGACTGCACCGCCTGATATTCGACTTTCGTAGGTTCCGTTTTATCGGTAATCTGAAGAACTATCTGACCCACCGGCGGTACCGAAAAAGTAATTGAATCTTCACCGAATGTCACATCCTTCAGCTTTTGAGCCATATCACCGGATGCGGTCGTCGCCATCTCCTTTATTTTTAAAGGATTCGACACTCGTTCATATATCTTTTCTATTGGCACGGCAATTTCTGCCTCGCCACTTTTATATGTAGTCATCTAAATACTGTTTCTAATTGTTAGTCGATTTTAGGAATCCAGTTTTCCGGATCTTCACGCCACACTTTCAATGCTTCGGCATCCGACTGGTTTATGTAATTAGTCTTCACAGCCACATCAAGCATCGCTGAATAATTACTCAAAGTGATTAGCTTCACTTTAGCATCATTGAAACTCTTTTCGGCAATCGGGAACTGATAAGTAAACATTGCCACCATGCCGGCAACTTCACAACCTGCATTACGTATGGCCTCAACTGCTTTCAAGCTACTCTTGCCTGTCGAAATAAGGTCTTCAATAACCACCACCTTCTGTCCGGCTTTTAGATTTCCTTCTATAAGGTTTTCCAATCCATGGTCTTTGGGGCTTGATCGTACATACACATAGGGAAGCCCGAGTATATCAGCCACTAAAGCCCCTTGTGCAATAGCTCCGGTAGCCACACCTGCTATAGCATCCACATCTTTGAAATTTTCAGCCACCGTGCGAGCAATCTCTATCTTGATAAAACTGCGTAAACTCGGATATGAGAGCGTTTTCCGATTATCGGTATATATTGGTGAATTCCAACCCGATGCCCATACGAAAGGATTAGCCGGTTGAAGCTTAATAGCACTGATTTCAAGTAGTTTTTCTGCCAGGATATATGCAACTGTTTTCATAAAAAATTATTTTTTACGACATGAATATAATTTATATAACAAAGGTATAAATTTGTGAGGTCTTAACCAAAAAATTTAAGTAATTTCGCCGAGTAAAAATTTATATACTATATGACTATATTATGGTTGATAATAGGACTTGCCCTACTGCTTGCAGGTTCCAATTTACTTGTTGATACATCGGTAGTAATAGCACGAAAACTTGGTGTGAGCGATTTTGTGATTGGCGCCACCATCGTGGGAGTAGGCACCTCGGCTCCGGAACTGTATGTGAGTGTGTGTTCTGCACTGCAAGGTATGGGCGATGTGGCTATAGGCAATGTGCTTGGCAGTAATATATGCAACACGCTGCTCATCCTTGGCGCCACAGCCGTAGTGTTACCGATACCATTTACACGCAGCAATCTTCGCTATGATGTCACAGCCAACATTGGTGCGTCGATACTCCTTGTAGTCATAAGTTACGGTACAATGTATCTGCTTGGCACTACTAATTCTACGGTCAACCGTTTTGGCGGTGCCATCCTCATTTTGTGCCTGATATTTTACCTGTGGCACACATTCAAAAACGAAAAATCATCTAACAACAATGTAGAACAAGGTGCCGACGGATGGTTATCCCGCATTCCGTTTTGGTGCGTGTGTGTTCTCGCTCTTTTAGCTTTAACCACACTTATTGGTGGAGGTAATTTATTCCTAAACTCTGCTGTAACACTTGCACATGATATTGGCATCAGTGAATTTGCCATATCCGTAACGGTAATAGCCGTAGGCACCTCCTTGCCTGAACTTACTACATGCGTGATAGCAGCAATGCGCGGCAACACAGCACTCGCTCTCGGCAATATTTTAGGCAGTAATCTTTTCAACATTCTGTTTATACTGGGTGTGTCGTCGGTAATATCACCCATTGAGGGCGCAGGCGTGGGAGTCATCGATTATTCAATGTTTATAGGAGCCACCCTATTGGTAGGGTTATCGGCTTTTACCGGAAAAAAATCACAAATCGACCGTTGGGAAGGCGCTGTCGCCATCGTGTTATACTTCGCCTATACAACTATTTTACTTTATCGGGGTTCTTAGCAATAAAATCTTTCCACGATGAATAGCTCTTTGTAGATAACGGCTTTGAAGATTCGTAAAAATGACACACGGCCACAGCCAAGGCATCTGTAGCATCCAAATATTTCGGCATTTCATCGCGGTCGATACCAAACATCCGTCTCAACATTTCAGCTACTTGTTCCTTAGAAGCGGCGCCATTGCCGGTAATTGACTGCTTGACTTTCAGAGGAGCATATTCGGCAATTGGAATATTGCGATACAGTGCTGCTGCAATAGCAACGCCTTGTGCCCTGCCAAGTTTCAGCATCGACTGCACATTTTTTCCAAAAAATGGAGCTTCTATGGCAAACTCATCGGGAGAAAATTGTTCTACAAGCGATAAAACCCTCTCATGTATGCGGTGGAGCCGCATATATCTGTCGGAGAACTTGCTCAAATCTATCACACCCATCGACACCAACTTTGGTGTTTTACCCAAAACAGATATTACCCCATACCCCATCACATTTGTGCCGGGGTCTATACCAATAATCACTTTTTCAGATATCGTGGATGCCATATTAATAATTATTCAATAGGGAGCACCTGCATCAGAGTGGAAAAGCCCGTTGTGTGCTTCCCCAAAATATGTGAATTATTCTCAAAAATAACACGTCCCACAACGGAATACCATTTTTGCAGAGAATCAACATCTTGCGCATCAAACTGCACGGAATAAGACGTTCCATCATCGCCCTCAGCACGTGCAAGCACCATAGAAAGACGCGGATTTCGGAGTGTTCCATCGGCTATTGCCTGTGGTATGAATACCGTGCGGGCAAATCGCAGGAAATCGGCATCATATCCTTTAGCCACATGAAAAGTGGTATTATATACTATCATCTATGCTATTCGAGTTATATTTGACAGGTACAAAGATAACACAAACCGTTGTCAAATGAGAAACTGCAGCATAGAAAAAATCACGTCTCCCGACGTGATTTTCAATAAAATGAATTTAATAAACATAAATTTAACCCGAGCCTCTTGTCGGATTCGAACCAACGACCCCGAGATTACAAATCACGTGCTCTGGCCAACTGAGCTAAAGAGGCAAAGGGGCAAGCTATCTACATCGCGCCGCTACAACCTGCTGCCCTTGCTTCGGTCAAGACCTGGGGGATTGACAAGGAGCATGCCGTGTAGGACTTACCCAATGCAAAGTTAATGCTTTTTCAGAAATTGGCAAACAATCATTCAAAAAAATATCACAAAGTTTTTTTTAATATTGCCGGGAAAAAGCAACCCAATTATGCATCGTAGTTCTTAAAATTGTGTTATATCAGCTAAGCATCAAGCATTAAAGGGAGTGCCGCTTCCGGGAAAACATAAAAATTTTCAGGAGGTCGGACCACCATAAAAGCGGATTCAATAGAATCATCAGCAGACTTGGCAGAATATAGCATGAGCGATTTGCGATGCATAACGGCCACCGGACGGGAAGCATGAGCACGCGAGAATGGTGATTTTTGCAATCGGGCAATGGGGTGAGACGGCTCAAAAAAAGTAGAAATTGGTGTGTCCCACGATGTGAGTTTTATTTCTACCGGCAATAATATCGTGTCCGGGAGGTTAATCGAAGCTACCAAAGTGTCATGATTAATATAGAGGTTAGAATTAAGAGATTCGGCGACGTCGGAGACAGGAAGCAGGTCGAGATTGTTTGAGGCAAGAATACGGGCGTAAGCTGAGCGCAATCTCATTCGATAAAGGCTATCATTGACAATGCCATCAGCTCGCAACAGAGTGCCATTGGGTAGTTGAGCAGCTGTCCCACGATGTGTGAGTAAAAGTTCCAACAATTGGTCTTCGCTAAAAGTGAGTAGTTTTGTTTTCATAGTTTCGGATTTATTATAATTTTAGAGATATAAAGATTCCCATAGGTTTTACCAATAATTTCAATGGCTATTCGAGAAAAGAAAGGAGCATCTACCGGAGTTATCACCGGTACTTGCGAAGCTCCTTTAAGGATATATGATGCAAGCAGTTGTCGCGGCAGGTTTGTTGTGTTTTCTGCCATCCCATATATATTCAACCTCAAATTAAGCTCTGTTCCACAAATATCCCATAAAACAGATTTCACAGCTTCGTTAATTTCAATGGGATGCGAAACCAATGTAACATCCGATGCAAAGTGTGTGTTGTGTGCCGAAAACTCGACAATATCATTACTGTTGGAAATGGCAATAACTGAACCGGAATGTGCTGCTATTATTTTTCGAGCTTTTATCGCCGGTATTCTATGATAACGCTTTTCCGAATTATAAATATCAATATTCCCATCGGATGTGAGAACAATTAAAGAATTGGCCGGATGCAAAAATTGCAACGATTCGGCATTGATGTCGGGAACTGCAATACGAAATCGACCAGAATTGAAATAATACAAATTTCTTCCATCGGTAAAATATACCATATCGGGAGTGGCAACTGAAGCGAGAGCTTCAATAGCAGATAAACGGCGTGGATTTCGCGAGGCATTAGTTACAGGTTCGTATGTACAGGCATATACCCCCGATTCAGAAAATACATACAGCGGCAGATGTGTGAATATTCCTGATGTGACACGATTTTGGGTGGGTATAATTTTTGAAACACCTGTTATACCAACATTCGATTTATATCTCAAAGTGAAAGGATTATTCTGCTCAGAAGAAATAATACAACTTTCAGCAGGGATATATTGGGGAGAAATGTCAGGATACGAGATTATCTCATCACTTGGATTAAAATCGAGCGCAGTCGGTGCCAATGACTTATTAATATTGCAACAAAAGTTGCGTGAAATAGTATTAAGCGGGTATTCTTTACGAAATATTCCGGCGACAGATGCAATTTGCAGCGTAGCAGACTCAATTCCGGAACCGAGTATCGATATTACAGGAGATATTTTTGACGGTGTAAATGGCAAATTAAAGGAATAAGTGTGTCGCATATCGCCACCAAAGTATTGGGATGTGAACAAAGTTATTTGCATTGTACATGGCATTTCAGAAAATATACCCTGAACCAATTCTACAGGATTCCACAATGGCAACCCACGTGTGTGTTCTCCTGCACGTATAAGCATACCATTATATGAGGTTATTGCATCCGGCAGCGAATTATTGAGAATGTTAACAGCTTTTGTATCGATTTCATCGGAATTATAATATGATTTTTTGCCGTTGCTATCATCATACAGGATGTGTGTGTCATTGTTATTGATAGAGGCAGCTGGAAATGAAGCTATTTCGCGCCATTCAAAAGATGAAAGCGCGAAATGTGCGTAGCTCTCAGCATCTATAGTATTAAGTGAAGCTGTGAGTGAATAATTTCCAACGCCTACGGAATTCATTGTGATATTGCATACACCGGTAAAAGGAGCCCGATAGTCGGATATGAGGACTTTTAGAGTGGAAATGTGATTTCTCCATTCCTTGTCAATTCCTTTAATACATTTCATCGTTATCCCGAATCCTTTCATCGAGAAAGTAGATTTTTCGATTCCAGTGTATAAATTACCGTTAACAACGGCATTGCTTGTGATGGCATTATTGCCTTGCAGACCGCAGCCCACCATTACCGGAGCCGAAGCAAATATGACGTTGTCACTGTTATCTGTGAGGATATACCGAATTAACTGAGGCTGCAACCATTCTCCTCTCGACACAGCTTCGTCTTCAAGTTGAGAAAGAGCCTTTTCCATTCTTTTTTTTACAGCATCGACATTCTCTGTATCAAGCGCAGTATTCCAGGATGCAACCGGTGTCGGGAATGACAGTTGTGGCATTGTTACAGTACGAGTTGTTTCGTTTGCCGTGCAAAACCACACCTGTGGCAAAGCGTCGGCAATTTGCATCCGGACGTAGGTAAGATGTGTATATTTCAGATAATACAAATCAGTGGAAGTATGCACAATCATAAAATCGCCAACCGATATCATATTCTTTATATCGGCATCAATAGTGAGAATTTTTGATTGAAGGATATTAATTGCCTTGTTACCTGTGCTTGGTCGCCAAGCCCACAACCATAATCCTTCGGGCGATGATGTGATAAACAATTCGAGTCCTGCACGGACATCAATATATTCAAGACAATGCCCAGATGGCAATGTGGCAATAACATCCGGCATTTTAGTGGAAATAAGTGAGTCCGATTGCTCATCCAGTCCTTCGCAGCGCAATGACGATTGCCATGTTTTTCCGGATATCGGATAACTTGTTGCTGTTTTTAATGTGATTTTCTTCATGTTTAGATTTAAAATTTTGAGTGTCTCATGTGTGTGTTTTTATTCGTCATGGTGGAGTTGATAACCGTAATTTTTGAGTTTACAAAGATAATAAATCAGGGAGGCGGGTTGCAAGTTTTTTTGTAAAGAAATTTATTATGGCATGGAAATTATTAGTACCTTTACAGAAATTAATCGTTTCGTATATGATACCTTTCATACATCTTCACGTACACTCTCAATATTCGGTGCTCGACGGGCAAGCCTCGGTAAAAGCTCTTGTAGATAAAGCTATCAATGATGGCATGCGTGGCATAGCTCTCACCGATCACGGCAATATGTTTGGTATAAAAGAATTCTTTGACTACGTCAATCAAAAGAACGGAAAATTTGACGATGAAATCAAAGCTCTAAAAAAAGAACTGAAATCCGACGACTTAACAGATGAGCGCCGGTCGGAGATAGAGTGTTCTATTGAGAATGCGAAAAAGGCTAAATTTATACCTATATTCGGTTGCGAAATGTATGTGGCAGACGGCGACATGACTACTCACGTCACTAAACATGATTCGGGCAGACATCTTGTGGTTCTTGCAAAGAATGAACAGGGATATCACAATCTGATTAAGTTGGTATCGATGGCATGGACCGATGGTTATTACAAACATCCTCGCATTGATAAGCAGCATTTGGAGATGTATCATGATGGATTAATCGTATGTTCTGCTTGCCTTGGCGGGGAGGTGCCACGACTATTGCAGGATGATCGCGTGGAAGATGCCCGAAGGGTGATACAATGGTATAAGAAAGTATGGGGCGATGATTATTATCTTGAATTACAACGTCACAAGGCAACAAAGCCTCGCGCCAACCATGAAGTATATCCTTTGCAGGTGAAAGTGAATAATTATCTTATGCAACTTTCCAAAGAGGAGGGAGTGAAGTTGGTGTGTACCAACGATGTCCATTTTGTAAACGAGGAAGACTCAGAAGCACATGACCGCCTGATATGCGTTTCAACCGGCAAATTTCTTGACGATGAGAATCGCATGCTTTATTCCAAACAGGAATGGATGAAGACTACGGCTGAAATGAATGAGCTTTTTGCCGATGTGCCTGAAGCACTATCCAATACAGTGGAAATCCTTGAAAAAGTATCCACATATTCAATCGAACATGGTCCAATTTTGCCTAATTTCGATATTCCGGAGGACTTTGCCACTGAAGAAACGTATCGGGCCACATTTACTGACAAAGATTTATTCGACGAATTTACGCGCGATGAAAATGGTAATGTGGTGCTTTCGGAAGAGGATGCAAAAAAGAAAATCAATAGTTTGGGCGGTGTGGATAAACTTTACCGTTTAAAACTCGAAGCTGATTACCTTAAGAAACTCACAATGGAAGGTGCTCACAAGCGATACGGTGAAAATATTGATAATGAAACAGCAGAACGGTTGAAATTTGAGCTTCATATAATGAAGACGATGGGATTCCCGGGATACTTTCTCATAGTGCAAGACTTTATCCGTGTTGCACGCGAGCGACTTGGAGTGTCGGTAGGTCCCGGTCGTGGCTCGGCAGCCGGTTCAGCGGTGGCATATTGCTTGGGAATTACACAAATCGACCCCATCAAATATGATTTGCTTTTTGAACGCTTCCTGAACCCAGACCGCATATCGCTTCCCGATATTGATGTAGATTTCGATGATGACGGTCGTGCAGAAGTGCTAAAGTATGTTACGGAGAAATATGGTGCAGAAAAAGTCGCCCATATTATCACATACGGTACAATGGCGGCAAAATCGGCGATTAAAGACGTTGCCCGTGTGCAACGGCTCCCTCTTCCGGAAAGCGACCGACTTGCAAAACTTATACCATCGAAACCGAACGAGATGCCAGAAGAAAACGGCAAAACGGTAAAAATATCCATTAAAAACTGCGTCAAACATTTTCCGGACTTTGCCAAAGAGTATAATAGCCCGGATGCGGAAATTAGCAGTACACTGCATTTCGCTGAAACACTTGAAGGAAACGTGAGGAATACCGGAGTACACGCTTGCGGTGTTATTATCTGTCGCGACCCTATCACCGACTGGGTGCCAGTGAGCACGGCTGATGATAAATCGGGAGAACGGCTTCTTGTGACCCAATATGAAGGTTCGGTTATCGAATCCACCGGACTTATCAAGATGGATTTTCTCGGACTGAAAACCCTGTCAATTATCAAAGATGCGCTTAAAAACATTAAGCATACTCGCAAAATAGATATTGACATAGACAATGTTGATATCAACGACAAAAACACATACCAGTTATATTGCCAGGGTGCGACTATAGGCACTTTCCAATTTGAATCACCTGGGATGCAAAAATATCTCAAAGAGTTGCAACCAAGCACTTTTGAAGACCTTATTGCGATGAATGCATTGTATCGCCCGGGTCCCATGAGTTATATACCACAGTTTATTGCACGCAAACATGGCCAGGAGCCTATATCATACGATATTCCTGTGATGGAAAAATATCTCAAGGACACATACGGTATCACGGTATATCAGGAACAAGTAATGCTTCTGTCGCGCCTTCTTGCTAACTTTACTCGCGGTGAGAGCGATGTATTAAGAAAGGCAATGGGTAAAAAGCAACTTGACAAGCTTGCACACATGAAGCCCAAATTTATAGAAAACGGTCAGAAAAACGGATATGACGCTCAAATTCTTGAAAAAATATGGGGTGACTGGGAAAGTTTTGCATCATACGCTTTCAATAAGAGCCATGCCACATGCTATAGCTGGGTAGCATTTCAAACAGCATATTTAAAGGCGAACTATCCATCGGAGTATATGGCTGCTGTATTGAGTCGAAATCTTGCCGATTTGTCGAAACTCTCCAAATTTATGGACGAGTGCAAGCGCATGAAAATCGAAGTTAAGGGTCCGGATATCAATGAAAGTTTCAGCAATTTCAGCGTAAACTCCAAAGGAGATATCCGTTTCGGGCTTGCAGCGATAAAAGGTATCGGAATGAATGCTGTGCAAGCTATAATAGATGAACGTGAAAACAATGGAGAATTCACCTCGATATATGATTTTGTGGAGCGCGTTAATCTCTCTGCCGTCAATCGTAAAGCTATCGAAGTGCTCGCTATGGCAGGCGCATTTGATTCATTTACAGGGATTAATCGTGAAAATTTCTTCGATGTCAACACACGCAATGAGACTTTCGCTGAACAAATTGTGAGATATGGGCAGAAGTTCCAGCTCGACAAGAACTCACAAATAAATTCGCTTTTCGGTGGCATTGAAGAAGTGCATACCTCCAAACCTGAAATACTGCACAATCTTAAGTGGAGCAATATCGAACGTCTCGAAAAGGAACGAGAATATGTAGGATTATTCCTATCCGGACACCCCCTCGACCCATATTATATGGAGCTTAAATATGGGTGTAACACTACATTGGAAGAATTGCCGTTAAAGACAACCATCCTTGACACGGAACTCACTTTTGGAGGACTCGTAATTGAATTTAAAGAAGGAGTATCCTCTAAAAACAACAATAAATACGGGCGCATGAAAATCGAAGACACTACCGGTTCTTACGAAATAATGCTTTTTGGGAATGACTACATTAATTTCCGGAATTATGGCGTGGTTGGAACTCCAATATTCGTTCGAGCTAAATTCTCGGCAAATAAATGGAATCAATCAAAAGTGGATTTAAGGATTCAGCAAATGGATCTCCTCGAAAATGTAAAAGGTAAATTAATACATAATATTTTGATAGATCTGCCACTGAACGCTATTAATGAGTTTTTACCTGACATATTTGCCAATTCACTCAAAAATGGCACCGAAAATCGTGGTGATTTATTCTTCAGAATCACAGATATAAAGAACAAACATAATGTAAAATTAAAATCGGAATATCAAATTCCTATCAACAGGCAACTTACAGAAATTCTCAATGACATGGAGATAAAGTTTGCCATAAATTATTTGTAATAATTAAACCTTTTCGATAATTTTGCACTATATCATAACACTCAAAACAATTAAATTATGGCACTAAATATCGATGATAACAATGCACATTCCATTATCGATTCCGGGGAACCGGTAGTAATCGATTTCTGGGCAGAATGGTGTGGACCTTGCCGCACTATATCACCAATCATAGAACAGCTCGCGACTGAATATGAAGGCAAGGTGACGATAGCAAAATGCGATGTTACAGAAGCGACTGATTTATGCAACGAGTTTGGCATCATCTCCATTCCAACAATATTATTCTTCAAAGATGGGAAAAAGGTAGATAGCCTTTCGGGTGGTGTTCAACGTGCCAAAATTGAGGAGAAAATCAACGCACTATTATAAATATGAATCCTGTTATGACTCATCATAACAGGATTTCTTTTATTATGACCAACATACTTTCAATTGTTAACACACCCACACCATGTGGAGATATCGTTCTCGGGGACATCAATGGCTCGTTGTGTCTTTCTGATTGGATACTTAATAATCACCACCTTAAATCAATAGCGCGTATCTGCAAAGCAAATAATGTTGCCATTTCATATTCATCGACTCCAATAATAGAATCCGCCATTACACAATTATCGGAATATTTTCAAGGTAACCGCACATCATTTCAACTTCCGACAATGCTTATCGGCACAGATTTTCAAAAAGCTGTGTGGCGTGCAATCAATAATATTCCGTTTGGCTGCCTAATCTCGTATAGCGAATTGGCACAAACCATAGGTATGCCACGAGCAGTTAGAGCTGTAGCAAATGCGGTAGGTGCAAATCCATTACCTATTATAATACCTTGCCATCGCGTAACAACCAACCGAGGCGAACATACCGGATTTTCGGGAGGCATCAACGCAAAATTGCAAATTCTCACAATAGAATCCAAATAGACATTTGATAATGACATAACAAGAACAGCCTTGGATATATTACAATAAGTATCCTTATTTCTCTTTACGACCGTGATACCATAGTTGAGCACTATTTATTAAATTTTGCCACAACACATAGGCTGCCGGTGCCAGCGATATAATCGGATGGAGATAGGTCATCGATACCCAAATGGCAAGTACCGTATTTTTTTGCCCAAGCCCTTGAGCACCCGCCACTTTATCGCCATAACGTCCGCCAAGCTTTCTTCCTATAATAAACTGTGTACAACATACACAAAGCGCAACAACAGCTAAAACAGCCATCAACAACTTGTCTTTTGCAGGCTGCTGCATAGCAAAACTAACAGCATTCCCAATAACAATTATCAACGCGGTAGCCCATATATAAAATGATATCGATTGATGCTCAGACACATATTTAGTTTGTTTAGGCAGCACCTTCCGGCATACAACGGCCAACGCCAACGGAGCCAACAACATAGGAAGCACCTCCATACAAATCAGCAAAAAAGAATCGACAAACGAAATTTTGCTACTATCACTGATAATCGATAAAAAGAGAGGTGCACACGTTGCAAACATTAAGTTGCTCAATAATGAATATGACACCAACACTGCTATGCTTCCTCCAAGCAACGAGGTAATTACCGGTGCACCGGTTGCGGTAGAAATGAACACACACATAAAGGCACCACAAGCCACATCCCTATTCCACCATACAAGAGCAAAATATACAATCCAACTGAGTAACAATTGCACGGCGAGAAGACTTAAATGAAGCCCACCAATCTTAATTTCCCGTAAATTAATTTTCGTATATGTTATGAAAAGCATAACAAATATCAGCCATGGTGTAATAAATTTTACAGCACCGATATAGTCATGAAAAACCATACCCACCGCCATCGCAATTACCAATATCCACGTTTTAATAAATTTACGGAGCCTCATCGTTCTTAAATGTTATTGTTTCATCTTATAACTGCTAACGCGACGCCAAAAGTACAAAAAATCCTTGTTTATTACACCACATAACACTATTTTTGCACGCATAAAATCGCGTAGAATAATGCAACCGCTACAAAATATTTCAAAATATAACGTAATACTCGGGAGCAACTCTCCTCGAAGGAAACATCTACTCAACCTGATCGGTCTTGAATTCACTGTTGATGCCCCACAAAACGTGGATGAAACATATCCGAAGCACACATTGCCCGAAGAAATTCCGGTATATCTCTCCCGCTTGAAAGCAAAAGCGTACACCGAGACACACTTGATGAACAAGACTCTGCTTATAACCGCTGACACGGTAGTGATTGCTAATAATCAAGTCCTCGGTAAACCTCATTCTAAGGAAGAAGCACACGAGATGCTTGCAATGCTATCGGGCAACACACACACTGTCACCACAGGTGTTACCATCACTACCGAAACAAAATCTTTGTCATTTGCGGTAAACACCATAGTGCAATTCACCACACTATCTTTGGAAGAAATAGAGTATTATATAGCAAAATACAGTCCTTTTGATAAAGCCGGAGCATATGGTATCCAAGAATGGATTGGCTGCATCGGCGTCGAACGAATTGACGGTAGTTTTTATAATGTAATGGGATTGCCTATATGTAAACTTTATCAAATGCTCAAAACCATATAGACATCCACACTATTTAAATTAAGTCTCTCTAATAAAAAAATCCTTAACCTTCACAGGCTAAGGATTTCACAATACTTGTTTTCACCACTTTAAAACATTATCTATCCTTTGTTTTACTTCAATCCAAGTTTTGTTTTTACAAGCGAAGTAACGTCTTCTGCAGTAGCTCCGGCATAAAGGATTAAAGCAGGCGACATTTCAAAAATGAAAGTATAACCATTTTCGCTACCAACAGATTGTACAGCTTGTTGAATTTTTTGCATAATCGGTGCAAGCAATTGTTCTTGCTGTTTTTGTATATCTTGAGTTGCCATTTTTTGGAACTCTTCAATCTTAGCCTGAATTTCTTGCATTTCTTGAATACGACGCTCCTTAATAGATTGTGGAGTATTTTCATCTAATGCTTGGAATTCAGTGTATTTTTTCTGACCTTCATTGTTCAATACATCAAATTCATCTTGATATTTTTTAGAAATCTCATTAAGTGTAGTTTCAGCTTGACTCTTTTCCGGCATAGCCTCAAAAATTTGTTGGGTATTTACAGTACCAAACTTCAATGTCTGAGCCGAAAGGCACATCGGGATGGCCACAATTGCGGCGATTAGAATTTTCTTTATCATCTGTATTTCAATTTATTATTACACAATCTCCTGCTCATTCGAGCAATATATCATGACAAAATTAAACAAATTATTTTGAATATCCTAATTTTGCAAGCACTTCATTGCTAACATCAATTTTCGGTGATGCAAAAATTATACTTTGGGACGATGCCCTATCGAAGATTGCTTGATATCCTTTCTCTTCCGATAGCTTTTTTATTGCATTATATATATCGTCCTGAATTGGTTGAATAAGGGATTGTCGTTTTTGATATAATTCGCCTTGCGGACCAAAATATTTGTAGCTTAACTCTGTTGCTTCTTTTTCAAGATCAACAATTTCTTGTTCACGTTTAGATTTTTGGTCATCTGTAAGGAAAACCATATCACTTTTATAGTTATTATACTGAGTTTCGACTTCGCTTCGTTTAGTTTCCACTTCTTTTTGCCACCGTTGCGACACCTGATTTAACTGCTCATTGGCCATTTCATAGGCAGGAATATTCTTCAGTATATACTCCATATCAACAAGTGCAAATTTCTGAGCATAAGATGGCGCAAAAAAGGAAACGGCAATTATAGCCAAAAACACAAGACGTTTCATAATAATTTAAAGATATCGTTAATAATAATTTTGATTATTCTATATTTAATGACTCATTCACAAGTAAAAAGTTTAAAACTTATCGTCAAATTGGTATTTTTCGTGATTATCCGATGTACCCAGTGTACGAAAAGCACGCGGACTCACTCTCATAAATTTTTTAAAATAACTTCCAAAAAATGATTGATTTGCGAAATTGAAATCATACGATATTTCTTGTATCGTTTTATCAGTCATCATAAGATCATTTTTAATTTGCGATATTGCATAGCGATCAATAATAGCTTTACACTTAATCCGAGCAACATAATTACAAATATAATTCAAATATTTAGGCGTGATATTCATAAGTTCTGCATAATATACGACCTCACGCGATTGACGACAATGTTCAGCCAATAATTTAATAAATTGACAAAAATGTTCCTCTATTCTATTAAAACGAATAGATGCGGACTCCGAGTTCTTTTCTATATTGTCGAAGAGGCATGTCAATAACGACCTTACATGGCATCTCACTTGATCATACACATAATCACCTGAAGATTTTTCACTCAAAATCAATAAATTATCCAACAAATTATTGATAAACCTATTTGAAGAGCTATTTTCATTAAAAGTGTAAATTCGTTCCTTACTCACAATAGTGATGATATATTGCTCCAATCGAGCGAATGCCTCCTGAAACGCCATCGATCGCAACAAAACCAATTTTGCTGAAAATGAATCAGACACTTCAGCAAATTTCACCAAGTCATTTTGAAACAGTAACAAAATAGTATTGTCAGTGAGCAGAAAAGAATTGCATCCAATTTGTAAATTAGCATTGCCTGCGGTAGCATACATCACTGAAAAACACATATTTCTCTCAACAGCGCCAACAGTAATTGACTCAGGGCTCAAATTTGTAACATTAAATAATTGCTCCTTAGTGAGATTAAACAACGCCATACGATACTCCAAAGATGTAAATATAATATTACAAATTTAGACAAAAGGAGTGAGAATATGAATTAAGATAAGTTAAAAAAAAGTTATGACATAAAAAAAGCACCCGAATTGAAATAACTTCGGGTGCTCTCGGTTAAGGGGCGAT
>JAFLTZ010000041.1 GCA_022509045.1 Muribaculaceae bacterium
TGCCTTTGGCAATTCTTTTGGCATCGCTCATGGTGTTTGGAAATCTTGGCGAACGACTCGAACTCACGGCAATGAAAGCATCAGGTGTGTCATTGCTTAAAATTATGTCACCATTGATTATTTTCCTCTGTTTTGTGGCTGCCGGTGCCTATTATTTTCAGGATAGTATCTTACCTAAAGCGCAGGTGAAAATGTTTACATTGCTTTTTTCTATGCGTCAGAAGTCACCGGAACTTGATATTCCGGAAGGCTCTGTTTACGATCAAATTGATGGTTATAACTTGTTTGTACATCGGAAGGATCATTCTACCGGAATGCTGTATGATGTACTCATATATGATGTGTCAAACGGATATGGCAATGCAAATATCATTTCTGCCGATTCCGGAAAGCTGAGTTTCGGTGACGATAAAACGCACCTTTTACTATCTCTATATTCCGGTGAATCGTTTGAAGACTTAAAGGATTCTCGCTCTTCCTCTTCTTCTGCCGGAAAATTGTATAGACGTGAAACTTTCGATTCTAAAGAAATTCTCATCCCTTTTGATGCAAATTTCAGTCGTATTGACGAAGGATTGCTCAGCAATCAGTTCATAGGTAAGAATTCTGCGCAACTCAGTGCTACTGTCGATTCAATAAATCAACGAATAGACAGTGTGGGATATATTTATGGCAAGAATTTGAAGAATAATCCGTACTTTGCTATTCAGCCAAAGTATAACTATTCAGATAATGGTCAGTCTGAAAAAAAGGTCGATGCTCCGATAACTCTTGAAAAAGTGCTGAATCTTGATTCAATCTTCAATGAAGGGTCATTGTCAAGTCGTCGTAAAATTTTGTCACTTGCTAAATCGAAAGTGAACCGCGCTATTCAGGAGTATCAATATAAGGCTGACAATATGCGAGCAGAGCGATTGAATATTGCAAGGCACGAGATTGAATTGCAAAAAAAATATACGTTGGCATTGGCCTGTCTTATTTTCTTTTTCATTGGTGCCCCGCTTGGCTCTATTATTCGAAAAGGTGGATTGGCTGTGCCTATCGTTATCTCTGTACTCTTTTTTGTGATATACTATATAATAGATAACACCGGACAAAAGCTTGGAAAAGAAGGTGTGCTTTATGCATGGCAAGGTGTGTGGTTGAGCTCGGCAGTTTTATTCCCGATTGGTGTATTTTTTACGTATAAAGCGATTAATGATTCTGCTGTGTTCAATCCGGATGCTTACCGTAACTTCTTCCGCAAGATTACCGGCGTGCAAGTAGCACGCAAAGTGGAAATCAAAGAAATAATCATGGACAACATTAGTGTTGATGTCGCACGTCAGAAGATAGATGCATTACGAATTATGGCGCAAAATTTCCTTGCGAGATATCCTCATCGGCAATCATATATCGAATACTGGTTGTTGGGATATAATCAAGCTGACATAACAGAGATGTCTGCATCATTGGAATCCACGGTTGAGTATCTTACGAATTCGCGTTATGGTTTGTTGGTGAATAAGCTGATGGATTTTCCGATTCTCAGAAATCTGATGCTTTATCACCCTATGCCGATAGCCAAACTGGGTTGGATATTTATTATTACATTCCCTATTGGTATTCCGGTATATCTTTTAGGATTAAAACAACAGAAAAATTTTAAGCGTGAAATACAATCCATTATCAATGTATGCAATCAGCTTGATGAATTGCTCGACAAAGATAATGTGGATGTGTGATAATAATTTGAAAAATGGACATTAAGTTAAATACAATCGAAGATGCTCTTGAGCAGATTAAAAAAGGTGGTTTTATAATTGTCGTTGACGATGAAGACCGGGAAAATGAAGGTGATTTTATCATCGCGGCGGAACATATTACCGCTGATGCTGTAAATTTTATGTTGACACAAGGCCGTGGTGTGTTGTGTGCTACAGTCACTCAAGAACGTTGCAAACAACTTGACCTCAATATGCAGGTGTCCGATAATACATCCATTCTTGGTACTCCTTTTACGGTGACAATCGACCTACTCGAAGGGTGTACCACCGGAGTGTCGATGCACGATAGAGCTGCCACAATTCGTGCACTTGCTAATCCAAATACTAAAGCCTCAGATTTTGGGCGTCCCGGGCATATTAATCCTCTTCGTGCTCGTGATGGCGGTGTCTTGGAACGTCCGGGACACACTGAAGCCGGGGTGGATATAACCCGACTTGCGGGTTTGTATCCCGCTGCCGCATTGATTGAAATTATTAATCCCGATGGCACAATGGCACGGCTTCCTCAACTCATGGAAGTAGCTAAAAGATATGGATTCCCGATTATATCTATAAAAGACCTTATTGCATATAGATTACGCACCGAACATTTGGTAGAGGTAGGTGAAGAAGTGAACATGCCTACAGAGTTCGGACATTTTCGTCTTATCCCTTTCCGGCAGCAATCCAATGGCGTAGAACATGTGGCCCTTATAAAAGGTTCGTGGACTGCGGATGAGCCGGTTCTTGTGCGAGTGCATTCATCGTGCATGACAGGTGATATATTTGGCTCAATGCGTTGTGAATGTGGAGAACAGTTGCACATGGCGATGCAGATGATTGAGAAAGAAGGCAAAGGCGTTGTCCTCTACATGAGTCAAGAGGGTAGAGGTATAGGGTTGATGAACAAGATTAAAGCCTATAAATTACAGGAACAAGGGCTTGATACTGTTGATGCAAATCTTCACCTTGGTTTTAAAGCCGACGAACGGGATTACGGTATAGGTGCTAATATTTTGCGTGAACTCGGAGTGCGTAAGATGCGTTTGCTCACCAACAATCCCACAAAGCGTATCGGTCTTGAAGGTTTTGGTATTGAAATTGTGGAAAATGTACCCCTCGAGGTTACACCAAATAAATACAATAGATTCTACATGCACACCAAAAAAGAACGCATGGGACACGATCTGCATTCCGTGGATTAACTCCTGCGTTGCGTATATAAATGATAGGGAAGACATCAAATTTAAAAATCTTCTTCCCTATTTTGTTTATTCCATTGTTAATGTAACTGTGTTGTCGGTTATCGTTAGTGTGGCATTGCTCCCTTGAATAAGGGGATAATTATTATCTACATGTCCAACCGGGAAATCATATACTATTGGAATATTCAGGTCATCTACCAATTCATATATCATTGCTTCCATCGTTTCATAATCTTTACTTGGATTATATCCTGTAAATTGACCTATTATAAGCCCTCTCACTTTTTTTAGAATACCGGCATATTTCAGCCTATATAGTATTCGGCTGATGCTTTGGATATTTTCATCTACATCTTCTATAAAAAAGATTATATCCTTTGCATTTTTTGCCATATAATCTATCGGAGTTTGTGCTATGTCGTTTAGAACAGACAAATTTCCTCCAAAAAGTATTCCTGAAGCTTTGCCGACGTGATTTTGCGAATTTTTGTTGTTTATTGTATAACTGATTTTACCGGTTTCAATGATTTGGCGCAGATAATTGCTTAAAGTATCTGTCCCATTGTAGTGGGTTAAATATTCCGCCATATGACCATGCACACTCATAACTCCGTCTGTAGCCATTGTTGAATGTACGGCTGATATGTCGCTATAACCGATTAACCATTTATTATACTTTTTAAAATAATTACGTGGAAGCAATGATAATTCTTGTACTGAACCATATCCACCGCGTGTGCTCATCACAGCTTTCACATTAGGATTTTCGAATGCCCATTTAAGGTCGGCGAGGCGCTGTTCCGGAGTTCCGGCAAATGTGCCGTGCTCGGCAAGCACATATTTTCCCACAACCGGCACATATCCCCAATCTCTAAATACGTTTACAGCTGCGGTTACGTATGAACTATCGGGAGTACTTGCCATGCTGATTATTGCTATAGTATCACCGGGCGATACATTTGCAGGCTTAATTAAACTTTTGGCTGATATTGGCATATATATTGATGCCGCCATCGCTAATATCCATATTAACTTCTTCATAACATGTGCAAATTTACAAATTTTTAAATTTCCACGTCGATAGATTGCAGGTTTATTCGCATAAAAACCATGAAAACTATTTTGGTGTTTTTAGTTTTTTCATTAACTTTGCACCCGATTTTTTGAAACTGATATGGATAATAATACCCGACAACGACTTCTTGCTTTAACGCATAATATGATTATGCGTTACGGAATATCTTCCGTAACGATGGATATTATTGCTAAAGAATGTAAAGTTTCAAAGCGAACGCTTTATGAGGCATTCACCGATAAGGCTTCATTGGTTAAGGAGGTGCTTGATTGGCATCGTCAGTCGATGAAAAATAAACTTGCGGAGATTTCGAATAATTCAACAAATACACTCGAAACCTTGCTAAAAAGCATTGCCGTTGTCAGAGAATCGATGAATAATATTAGTGAGGTGTTTTTCACTGAAGTAAGTACCAAATATTCTCCTGCCCGCGAAGAGTGTGACAGAATTGAATCACAGATAATAGAAGGATTAGCTGTTTATTTTGCCAAAGGACAGAGTGAGGGCATATTTTTAAGTCATTATGATTCGATGTATCTTGCAAGGGTTTTTATCTATTCTACGCTCAATTTCCGTTTGGCATATGAAAAAGTAGGCAATATTTCCAATACATTAGATTATCTTGATGTGATGCGGGAGTGCTTCATTCGAGGGATTGTGACTCAAAAAGGACTCGAAATATATAACGAATTTTATAACAACGATAATAAAAATTACTAATTTATGATTAAGAACAAAGTCTCTGTTATTTTATTGGCTTTAGCATCTGTTTCATTTTCAAGCAGAGCGGTAGCCGAGGATAACGCGATTGCCGACACTCTATATCTGTCGCTTGATCAGTGTATCGAGATTGCGCTTGATAAAAACCCGACTATCAAGGTGGCAGACATGAAAATTCAGCGTGTCGATTACTCTAAAAAAGAAATTATTGGTCAATTATTCCCCGATATATCTTTCGGAGGCACTTATAGTCGCACATTGGCTAAACAAACAATGTATATGAATCTTAGCAGCTTCGGCGGTGGAGCAACCGGTGGTAATTCCGATGAAAATGCTGCGACCGACGAATCTTCCTCAAAACCGGCAAACAATGGTATTAAAGTAGGTCTCGATAACTCGTATCAGGTGGGATTTACAGCAGCTATGCCTATCATTGCTCCGCAACTTTGGAAAAGTATTTCGTTGAGCAATGCTCAGATTTTACAAAATGTTGAATCTGCAAGAGCTTCCCGTTTGTCACTCATCAATCAAGTACAAAATACTTATTATACATTGCTCCTTGCAAAAGATTCATATTTGGTTGTAAAACAAAACTATGACAATGCCGTTTTCACTGCTGCTATAGTTGAAGGCAATTATAAAGTCGGTGCTGCATCAGAATACGAATTGTTACGTGCTAAAGTGCAAGTAAAAAATGTAGAACCCGACCTTTTGCAAAGCGAAATTGCAATAAAGCAAGCTACATTGCAGTTAAAGGTGTTGATGGGTATTGATATTGAGGTTCCGGTTAGTGTCGCTTCACAATTAAGCGATTATCAACAGTCAATGTATGAAACGGTTTTAAATATCAATCGTAGCGATATTTCCGGTAACACAGATTTGAGGGCACTCGATTTGCAAACCGACTACCTTAAAAAGGCTGTAACGGTGCAAAAGATGTCATGGAGTCCGACTCTTGCTCTTACTGCCAACTATCATTGGACTACAATGAACAATGGAACTCCGTTTAAAAATCTGCAATGGAATCCGTATTCTTCTGTAGGTGTAACCCTTTCTATTCCGATTTTCCAAGGGGGACAACGTATTTATAAAGTTAAACAGGCTCAAGTGGCTGTGAATGAACTGGGCTTCCAACGTGAAACGCTCGAACGTTCTATTCGCATGCAAGTGGATTTACAGATTGATAATATCTCTAAACAGGTGAAACAAATCGACACTAATGAAGCAGGTATGCAAGAAGCAGAAAAGGCTTATTCTATTATACAGAAAAGTTACCAGATTGGTGCTGCTTCATTCTTAGACCTTCGCGATGCTGAACTTGCGCTCACGGCATCTAAGCTCGCATATTATCAAGCTATTTATAACTATCTTGTTGCCAATAGCGATTTGCAATTGCTTTTGGGTAACGCTGATATCGAGAAATATCAACCTTCGTATAAATATAAAAACTAATCAAAATATGAAATTATCAGTTACGTTTGGATGGGCATGCGTTGCAATTGCTTTAATTGCGTCATGCTCTAAAAAGGCTTCCGATGAAAATGTACAGGAAGTTCAACCGGAAGTTGAGAAGCCTATTGTTAAAGTTGAGCTTGTTACAGAAGAATCAGTGCCTCAAACCACAGATTATACTGCTACTGTGGAGGCATATAAAACCAATAACATCACTACATCGACAATGAATCGTATCAAAAATATTCTTGTAGATGTAGGTAGTAACGTGAGAGCCGGTCAGACTGTGGTAATTCTTGATGATGTGAATATTGCCCAAATGGAACTCCGACTTAATAATCAGAAGAAAGATTATGACCGTGCACTACAATTGCTTGAAATCGGTGGTGGAACACAACAGCAAGTTGACCAACTTCGCACTGAATATGAAGCAGCTCAGAGAAGTTATCAGAATATGGTGGAGAATACACGTCTTGTTTCTCCAATCAACGGTGTCGTAACTGCTCGTAATTTTGATAATGGTGATATGACAGGGCAGCTTCCAATTCTCACTATTGAGCAAATACAGCCGGTAAAGGTCATTATTAATGTTGCCGAGAAAGAATTCTCAAAAATTAAAATCGGAATGCCGGTATCTATTAAACTTGATGTGTATGGCGAAGAAGAATTCTCAGGGAAGGTATCTCTCATCTATCCGACAATTGATGCTTCCACTCGCACATTCCAGGTTGAAATTAATATCGCGAATGCCAATACTCGTATCCGTCCGGGAATGTTTGCTCGTGTACAAATCAATTATGGCAACGAAACACGCGTTGTAGTTCCTGATCTTGCTATCGTGAAACAAACAGGTTCCGGCAACAGATATGTTTATGTATATGAAAATGGTAAGGTTTCATTCAATCGTGTGGAACTCGGCAGACGAATAGGGAATCGTTATGAGTTGATATCGGGTGTGCCTAATAATTCACAGGTTGTGGTTAGCGGTCAGAGTTTTCTTGCCGATGGCGTGGAAGTGCAACTCGCTAATGAAGAAATTGCCGCAATTCAGTGATTATTGAATCTAATTTATTAGTTTTTCATTTTTAATACAATAATATAATGAGTTTATATTCGAATGCTGTTAAACGTCCCGTTATGACCATCCTCGTCTTTGTTGCGGTGGTTATTCTCGGTATGTTTTCTTTGCAAAAACTTCCAATAGACTTGTATCCCGATGTAGATACTAATACCATTATGGTAATGACATCATATCCGGGAACAAGTGCTTCTGATATTGAACAGAATGTAACTCGACCGTTGGAAAATGTATTGAATTCGGTTGAGAATTTGAAACATATCACATCAAAATCACGCGAAAACATTTCGGTAATTACTCTTGAATTTGAGTATGGAAATGATATTGATGTGCTTACTAATGATGTTCGCGATAAACTTGATATGGTGCAGAGCACTCTCCCGGATGATGCCTCAAATCCGATTATTTTCAAGTTTAGCTCCGATATGATTCCAATCTTGTTATTGTCTGTACAGGCCTCTGAAAGTATGCCCGGACTTTACAAGATTCTTGACGAAATTGTAGCCAATCCTCTTGCACGTGTCAATGGTGTCGGCTCTGTTTCTATTTCCGGAGCACCGAAACGTGAAATTCATGTTTATGTCGATCCTATTAAACTCGAAGCATATAATCTATCAATAGAAACAATATCTTCGCTAATTGGTGCAGAAAACCGTAATATTCCGGGTGGTACTTTTGATATAGGTTCTGAAACATACTCACTTCGTGTGCAAGGAGAGTTTAAAAATGCCAAAGACATGGAGAATATTGTTGTTGGTGCATCAAATGGTAAAGTAGTTTACCTCCGTGATGTAGCTCGTGTGGATGATTCTCTGCAGGAAAGAGCACAACAAACCTACAACAATGGCCATAAAGGTGCTATGGTGGTAATTCAAAAGCAATCCGGTGCTAATTCGGTTGAGATTTCAAACAAGGTAACAAAGATGATACCGACATTGCAAAAGAACTTACCGTCAGATGTAAAACTTGGTATTATTGTTGATACTTCCGATAACATCCGCAATACAATTTCATCGCTCGTTGAAACAGTTCTCTACGCGTTGTTGTTCGTTGTACTTGTGGTTTTCGTGTTCCTTGGACGTTGGCGTGCCACGCTTATCATTGCCATAACAATTCCAATTTCGCTTATTGCATCGTTTATATATCTGTATGCTACGGGTAACACACTGAATATAATCTCTCTTTCGGCCCTATCAATCTCTATTGGTATGGTGGTGGATGATGCAATTGTGGTGCTCGAAAATGTCACAACTCATATCGAGCGTGGTAGTGATCCTAAACAGGCTGCTGTTCATGGTACAAACGAGGTTGCGATATCTGTTATCGCTTCAACTCTCACACTTATTGCCGTATTCTTCCCATTGACCATGGTACCTGGTATGATGGGTGTTATGTTCCAACAATTGGGTTGGATGGAGTGTATTATGATGATTATTTCTACCGTGTGTGCTCTCTCTCTTACACCTATGCTTTGTAGCCAGTTGTTGCGTTTGAATCCAAAGAAAGGCAAATTATTCACTATATTCTTTACTCCTATTGAGAAAGTTCTTGATAAATTTGACAATTTGTATGCGCGCTTGCTCGGTTGGGTTGTTTCTCATAGAACTATCACCATCTCGGCATGTTTGTTGCTGTTTGCCACATCGGTATATCTATTGAAATTTATTGGTAGTGAGTTTATTCCAACATCAGATAACTCACGTATTGGTGTGAGCCTTGAATTACCTATAGGTTCTCGGGTAGAATTGGCAAAAGATGTTACAAGTCGTCTTTTCGATCAGTGGACAAAACAGTATCCTGAAATAAAAATCCTGAATTATACAGTAGGGCAGGCTGATAGTGATAACACTTTTGCTTCTCTTCGAGATAATGGTTCGCATATTATTTCCATGAATATCCGACTCGTTGACCCGGCCGACCGTGAACGTGGCATTGAAGAGATTGCAGCTCTCATGCGTGAAGACCTTAAGCAATATCCTGAATTGAAAAAAGTTCAAGTTAATGTCGGAGGTATGCGAGGTGGTAGTATGGGTGGTCAATCTACCATTGATTATGAAATATATGGTTACGATTTTGAAAAAACCGATACAGTAGCAGCACAACTCAAACGTGTTCTTCAAAATATCAAGGGGGCTGCCGATATCAGTATAAGCCGTTCGGATTATCAACCGGAATACCAAGTTGATTTTGACCGCGAAAAGTTGGCTATATACGGATTGAACCTTACTACAGCCGCTACATATTTGAGAAATCGTATTAACGGTAGCACAGCTTCGTATTTCCGCGAAGATGGTGAAGAATATGATATTAAAGTAGTGTATTCTCCGGAATATCGCACATCACTTGAAGATATTGAAAATATCTTGATATATAATCCACAGGGCAAAGCAGTGCGCATTCGCGATGTGGGCGAAGTTGTTGAACGCTTCACTCCCCCGACTATCGAGCGAAAAGACCGCCAACGCATCATCACTGTATCAACCGTTGTGGATGGAGTGCCTATGAGCGAAGTAGTAGAACAGTCAATGGCCGAAATAGATAAGATGGATATTGACCAGGGTATTACTATCTCGTTGGCAGGTTCTTACGAAGACCAACAAGAATCTTTCAGCGACCTTGGTATGCTGGCATTGCTGATTATTATACTTGTGTATATCGTAATGGCAGCCCAGTTTGAATCGTTTACATATCCGGCAATTATCATGACCTCACTGATGTTTGCCTTCTCCGGTATAGCATTGATACTGTGGGTTACAGGTACAACTCTCAATGTAATGTCTATGATTGGTGCAATTATGCTTATAGGTATAGTTGTGAAAAACGGTATTGTGCTCATTGACTATATTACACTGAATCGTGAACGCGGACTTGGTGTGCGTTCATCAGTAGTGCTTGGTGGTAAATCACGTTTACGTCCGGTAATTATGACTTCACTCACCACAATCCTTGGTATGGTGCCGATGGCTGTGGGAACCGGAGAGGGAGCTGAAATGTGGCGCCCTATGGGTTTGGCAGTAATTGGTGGTCTCACAATGTCCACAATCCTTACCCTATTGTTTGTTCCGGTTATGTATTGTGTATTTGCCGGTACAGGTATTCGTCGCAAGCGTAGAAAGAATCGTAAATCTCATTAATCTATATTGTTTTATAATGAAAGCTATTTTTATATCATACGATCAAGCTCATTATGAGCAAGTAATAGAAACTTTGGAAAAATTCAACTCTCGCGGGTTTACCGCATGGGAGATGGTTCTTGGCAGAGGGTCTAAAACCGGAGAACCTCATTATGGTTCACACGCTTGGCCGTCTATTGCCGGTGCTATTATGACGATGGTTGAGGACCATCGTGTACAGCCCATCCTCGACATGTTAAAGAAGATTGATATGGAAAAGCCCAAACTCGGTCTTAGAGCATGGACTTGGAATATTGAATCTTCAATTTGATATACGTTAAGTGGTAAAAGAGGCGCGAAACCATCATTTCGCGCCTCTTTTATTTTTATTTCTTTATGCCTCGTCTGTTTAAAGCTTGCCGATACTTTGCGGCATTGGCATTATGTTCTGCAAGATTTGTTGCAAAATTGTGTTTTCCCGAGAAATCCTCTTTGGCACACATATATAGGTAATTGTTTCGCGGAGCATTAAGCACAGCATCAATTGTCGATTTTTCTGCTATCCTTATCGGTCCGGGTGGCAATCCTGCATATTTATACGTGTTGTATGGTGAGTCATATTCCAAATCTACATTAAGTATTCGTTTTCTGCCAAAATCTCCCAAAGCGAATTTCACAGTGGGATCTGCTTGCAACATCATCCCCCTGTTAAGTCTATTCATATATAGACGTGCCACGATCTGTCGCTCGCTTATGTCATTGGTCTCTTCCTCAACTATTGATGCTAATATAGCCACTTCTATAGGTGAGAGCCGCTTATTCGCCGCCTTTCTGCGCCGCGCCTCATTCCAAAAGTTGTTATAGCTTGTCTTTAATTTTTCCATTAGCTTGCCGGGTGTTATAGTCCAATACACGTTATATGTATCAGGAAGCAATACTCCAGGCAATTCATTAATAGTGATGTTCATAGAGGCTAAAAACGCACTGTCTGTGGCAGCCATCTTCAGCTCATCTGCGCTTATACGTAATCCTGCGCTCACTCGTTCTGCAAATTCATCTATTGTCCGGATATTGTTAAAAGTGATATTAACAGGTGTTTGTTCTCCGTTTTTTATTCTCTTTGCTATCGTCAACGCCTTATCGCCTTCGGTTATTTTATAAGCACCGCTTCTCAGTGACTTATTCCTATTCAGAATACTAAGTATCGTTGCAATTCGCATGCCATACTTTTCATCCGTTTTGGCAGCTATCGAATCTTTTAGGATTGAAGTTGTTGTGCCGGGATATATATATATCATTGCAGATGTAGGACTACTAATATTCACGAATCTTAATAATGACACACCGCATATTCCGCCCGTAATTATCACAGCGCAGAGTATTATTAATGCAATTTTATGTTTCTTTTTCATGAATTCAAAGTTAGATATTTATTATCTATTTTACGAATAAAAATACTAAATTTGCGCCATATTGCATTTAAATAAAGATTAATACTCAGTATATGAATAAAATAGTTCTTATTACAGGTGCTACAAGCGGCATTGGTGAAGCCTGTGCGTCCAAATTTGCCCAAGCTGGTTATAAATTGATTCTTACCGGACGTAATGCCGATAAATTAGCACAGTTGCAACATGTATTCACTTCAAAAGGGACATCTGTAATCACTCTGAATTTTGATGTACGCGATAGAGACAGCGCTAAAGCTGCAATTGCTTCTATTCCCGACGAATGGAAAAATATAGATATCCTTATCAATAATGCAGGTCTTGCTTTAGGGCTTGAACCTGAATATCAAGGAGATTTCTCCGATTGGGATACAATGATTGATACGAACATCAAGGGGCTTCTTACTATGACTCGACTTATTGTGCCGGGTATGGTTGAACGCGACAAAGGTCATGTGATAAATATTGGTTCTGTTGCGGGCGAAGCGGCATATGCCGGTGGTAATGTGTATTGTGCAACAAAAGCGGCCGTGAAAACTATCTCTGATGGACTACGTATTGATTTGGCTCATACTGCGGTCAAAGTTACAACGGTAAAACCGGGTTTGGTTGAAACAAATTTCAGCAATACTCGTTTCCACGGAGATAATGAGCGTGCAGATAATGTGTATAAAGGTATCACCCCTCTCACAGGTGAAGATATTGCAGATGTTGCATTATATGCTGCCCAAGCACCGGCACATGTGCAAATTGCTGAAATTCTTGTTCTTGCAACACATCAAGCCAACGGCTCAATAATCTATCGCCAAAAATGAAATAAATATAAATAATAAGCGAGCCCTAAAGTTTACTGTCCAAACTTTAGGGCTTACTTTGAAATAAGTTATTTTTCTCTGTTTTTTCATCAAGAGGAATGTTATCTCATTTCAACATTCCCTCATCAATGTTCATCTTAATGATTTATTTCGTTATTTCGCGGAGCAACATTCCCGGAGCTATATCTCCACCTGATTCTTTGACAAAAGTTGTAGAACCGAAATCTGCTCCATAAGCCAATTCTTCCACAGCCATAAAACGGTTGTCCCAAATCTTATTTGCAACCGGTTTAAGAACTGCCACACGCTTGTATGATATTTTTCCGCCTTTTTCTTCTGCTTCGAGAACTTCGTAACGCGAATCGGGTGTTACTCCCTCTTTCAGCCCAATGTAGGCTGTTATAGTCGGACTTACAGATACCACGGGGGTCCGGACGCGGAATACATCATATGCCTTGCCAAGATCTGCAACGTTTGCGTCGAGTGCTCGCTGGCATGCTTTACGAATCATCAATTCAGGCTCATCCTCATTAATACCCATGAATGAGGTAGTCCCTCCTTTTGAAACAACATTGCCTACATACTCAACCCGATAGTGGTCTCTGTCATTATCAAAAACAGATGCGTCCCCGGGACTATAATGCTTTGTGAAAAATTCATTTGACCGTTCTTCATCCCAAACCAATCGATATAGTCGAGTGTTTACTCTCACTGCAAATCCCTTAATAGATGATACCATATCATTGACAGATTTTCCCATGTCCATCATATCAGAACTGCCCATTGCAGCTCCTGCCACAATGAATAGTCCTTGTCCGATAGCACCCCACACTCGAGCACGTTTGTTCTTGTCGATGTAGGTTATTTCATGCATAAGAAGGAATGTATTACCTATAAGATCCTCGCCGGCATCCTGAAGCATGGCAATGCCGCGAGCCGAGCGGTTGGCTATCTCCATATCGAATACAGAAGCGTCATATAGCCCTCGTTCACGTATTGTGTCGAGATTGCATTCACCGGTGAGAATGTCGCGGTCAAACCATTTGGCAACCAAGCGACTTGCTACATTGTTTTTATCAATCCAATTGGTAATTTGTGATTCATCTTTAAGCCGATTTCCTTTATCTACCGACACAACACGCACACTTAGATTGTGGTCGTTGTATTTGTCTGAAACCGGAATCTTGAGGTATTGGTCTTGTATTTCTTTTGCAAACTTCTCATTGTCATGACATACAAGAATATTGCAAATGGAAAGACGACGATAATGCTCTGGAGAATCTTCGGCATTCATTGCTTTCGGCGTTATAATAGCTAAAAGCAAAAGTGATAGTATTATGTGATATTTAATCAATTTCATCGCTTATTTGAAGTTTTTTTATTTTAAGACAATGTGTTAAAAATCCCATAGCTCGGATGATAGGGTTTGGTTTATGCGACCTTTATTCCTATTAATGCTATTACGCAGGTTGATACGATATGTATCTGTTGGTGACCATTGTTTTTTATTATTTCTTAAATATATTCTATATGCTTCCTGAGCTACACCGGGTTTAAATTCAAAAGGAATAATAACAGCTCCGGTTTTATCAATTATACCAACATGAGTATTATTTGGTCCTGCTACAGCAACTCCATCGAAATCGAAATCAAAACTGCGAAAAAATCCGAATTTATTATCACCCAACAGCTTCTTCGTTTTTACATTATATGGTTTGTATTCTGTCGATTCTCCCTCTGTAACAAAAATTACATCAGGATTTTCTAATTCGATTAAACCTATATTATTCCATTTCAGAGGTACAACAGCATAACCTGTATTATCGATATATCCCCAGCCATTATTATCTTTGACAGCGGCCCAACCATGATTGAACGATAATGCAGAGGTATATTTTGCAGGTATAGTCCATTTGCCGGTATTGTCAATGTAGCCATATAAATCACCATCTTTTACCTGACAAAGCAAAAGCCCTTCCGACGGAGGTAGTAAAACATCATTAACAGGCGACACAATTTCCGTACCATTTTCATTAATTAATCCGTAATTGTTATCTTTTTTAACAATGCGAGTGCCGTCCTTTGTTTGGTATATTCTATCATATTCCTTAGAAACAGTATTTCCGTTTATATCGATGATAGTTTGTAAATACTTATTTACGGCTTTCTCTCCTTTTTTTATCGGAGTGTCAGGACGAATCAACAGCGCATATCCATTATTAAAATTGCCGCATGAGTATGTATTCTCCGATAAAAGCATCTTTCCGGTGGCAATGTCAAGATAGTTACTGCATCCGAATGCGTTTTTGGTACGAATTGGTGCCAGACCATCTGTAGGATACCGTACTATATAGTACTTACCGGCAGCAACGAGCTCCTTGCCGTTGAGATCCACAATGCCGTTTTTTTCGAACGCAGTGCCGCTTGTCATCCAAAATCCGAGAGCGCCATCGTCAATAGTGCTAAACCGCGAGGTGTTAAGGTCCATGTGCGCAATATACGTATCCGGACACTCTGTAATAACATGCTTTTCTGCCCATGACATCTTGTCAAGCACTTTTTTCTGTTGAACCACCTCTTTAGAGATACACCATCCTATACGACCATATTTAGCTGGCAAGATGACAGCACCCTTGCTATTGTAAATTCCAAATTTACCCCCGGCTATCTCGTTGGGTTTGTCTTTTTTAAATTTTCCTCCCTCATTAACCCACACAAATCCGCTATTGTTAAACGAGCCGACTGCATTAAATTTACATGGCACGACAAAACTGATATTCTCATTTATGTAACCGTATTTGTCTCCTTTCATCACGTGAGCAAGTCCGTTTTTGAATTGACCTATCTCTTCATATTCCGGTTTGAGGAGGATTCGGCCGTCAAAAGATATAAAGCCATATTTTTCATCCGACAATACGCCATCTTTATACTTGCCGTCGGTGGCTACGCGAAGCACATTTGATGTGAATTTTTCGATTATGTCGTATTTAACCGGAACAACTTCTTTCCCTGTTTCATTTATCAGTCCCCATTTATGGGCCTTTTCTACTTTGAATAAATCAGTACTGAAAGTTTGGATATTATCATATTTATACGACACTACTGTGCTGCCGGTTTCATCTATCAATCCCCACTTGCCTTTGCTATCCTTATCCGGGATAAGAGCTGCAAATATTGTAATTGGCAACAGCAGGAGCAATTGAAATAAGAGATATTTAATATATTTCATAGTCGCTGATTATGTTTTAATGTAACCATGTCAAATTTGTAGTCCGTGGCTGCTGTCCGCGACCAAATGCCACACCAACTTCTTTGGCAGCCTCAATGCGACGGCGTTCTATATCGATAGCGTCATAATACTTTGTACGAAGCTCAAAAATGCGATCGCTTTTCACCGATGATTTTATCTCTTGTATAAGTTGTTGTGCTTGAGGATATGCCGACGATTCTGGGTCAATGGCAAGCAAGAATGACAAAGCCTTTTCAGCACCTCTTGCATCGGGTTGCGCTGCCCAAGCAGCAGTAGCAGCATTTAACATTGCTATACCTTCTTGGTTAATGTAAGCCTGGAAATAATTGTCAAGGGCTTTCATGGCGTCTCCGTAGCCGATACAACATTCCGGTATCATAGATACGCGCCATATCGCTTCATCGTAGTTATGTTGTGATGCTGCCTTTTTTGCTTCGGCTAATATCTGACGGTAATTTTTGTTATAGTAATCTATAACTTTATTCTTGCCTTTTGATATGAATGCCGACACAGAACTATTGTTGGCATTCAAACCTCGCAATGCATTCATAAATGCTCTTTGCTGTGAATTACCGACACCACGAAGGTCTAATGATGTAGTGGCATATATAGTTTGTGAATTCATATCTCCTATATACAGTGTCAGATTTGTATGAAGAACTATTTGTGCCGGCGGACCAGGTGTCACATCTTCAAGAATGTGATTGAATTTTGCTG
>JAFLTZ010000042.1 GCA_022509045.1 Muribaculaceae bacterium
TCGCGTTACAAATCCGCAACCCGGACAAATTCTGATTAAACGCATCGGCTCTAAAGTTTCTAAAGAAATTTACCAATAAACATCATCGTTTGTCAATGAATATAACGATATGAAACAACGTATAATAGTATTTTTAGGATTGTTTTCTGCGGTATTTTTTGCTTCAGGACAAGTTAGTTATAAATTTGAAGAGCCTCACGGTGTATGTTGGTATGCTCCGCAAACACCTTCGTTGTCGCTTACTGTGCTGAACAATAATTCTCACATAGAAAACAAAGTCGTTTCACTCAAAATATCATCTGATATAGGAACTGAATTATATCAATTTACCCAACAGGTAAATCTACAACCTTGTGATAGTGTGGGAATCCATTTTTCATTTCCACTCGCGCCCGGTTTCTATCACTGTACTTTTAGCTCCGACGATTCTGTTATTTGCAAATATAATGTGGGGTATGAGCCGGAACATATTGTAGCGCTATCGGAGGAACAACCTGATTTCGACGAATTTTGGAAGAAAGCCAAAGAAGAACTTGCAAAAGTCGCTCCTGAGTACAATGTCGTAAAAGACACGACATTGAATTCTACTACTCGAAATGGATACCATGTAACTATGAGATCTCTTGACGGCGAATTATTGCGATGCTACCTTTTGGTCCCCAAGACAAAAGGCAAACACCCGGCAATTATCCATTTTCAGGGTTATAACGCTGATGCGTGGGCACCGGCTGCAGATTCCCGTCCTGAGTATATAGAATTTGTGCTCAGTGTGAGAGGACAAGGATGGAATAAACCCTACAATACACATGGCGATTGGCTTGTGGAAAATCTTGCAGATGCAAATAAATACTATTATCGCGGTGCTTATATGGATGTCGTACGAGGAATTGATTTTGTATGTCAGTTATCTCAATATGATGGAGTGAATTTGTTTGCCGAGGGATTGTCTCAAGGTGGATTGCTTACGTATGTGGCTGCGGCTTTAGATAAAAGAGTAGTTGCCATTGCGCCTTGTTGTCCATTTTTGGGCGATATCCCTTCATATCTCTACTTGGGAAGCGACTACGTAAAAGGTCTGTTCCAGGATGCATTTTCAGCACAAAATATTTCATTACAGCAATTTGCTGTTAATATGTCATATTTCGACTTAAAGAGCCTTTGCAGAAGAATAACAGTACCGGTATATATGGCAGTGGGATTGCAAGACCCTATTTGTCCCCCTTATACAAATTTTGCCGCATACAATGCTGTAAAAGCGCCAAAACAATATATTATATATCCGGAACAACAACATAGTGTAAACCGGCTGCATTGGGAACCGGCGCACTTGGAATTCTTTAACCAATATAAAAGATAATTCAAAAAAGGCATTTGCTGAAATTTTGCAAATGCCTTTTTTGTTTTGTTATTGTGAATTGTTATTGTTCATCGGCAAACATCGGATCCCATGCCGGAAGCATTGTTGGCTTCTGTTTCAAGATCTTAAGCACCTCGTCTGAAACATATTTCTTATTTGCAACAAGTCGGAACATATAATTGTCAAACCATTCATCGGTGATAATAAGATGTCCATTATTGGCGCCATTTCCCCAACTGTTTTCTACCATCCATTTTTTTGGTGTATCGTTGCTATCTAAATCAACTGCAACAAGTGTCATTGCATGCGATGATGCACTCGCCCCAGTGATGATACGCTGCTTCTTGTCCATGTCAAATGTGACACCAAAAAGTGAACCATAATCGTAGTTGTTTATGTCGAGCACGCCACGCTTTCTGTCGATAAACTTGTTTACATCACACGAGAAATACATTGCTGTAGAATCTTTGATAGAATTTATAGCAATCTTTTTTATTTCATCCATCGGCAGATTGATATATGTCCAGTTTTCGCCATCGTAAGTGTGGCGGTCGTAGTCGATTTCGTACAGTTTATAGTATTCACGTGTGGGGTCGTTCATCAACATTACATAATTATTTTTCAGATCGTCGCCCACAAATTCAGCATAGAAAGACTGTGGTGTGTATTCTTTTGTTTCGATCGGATTGCCTGCCGCATCTTTTCGTGTCCAAGTGAATTTTTGAGGTGGAACACCTATTGCCAATGCGAGCATACGGTAAACATCGGAAAGCATTACTACTTTTCGAGCCTGAATATCTTTTGATTTGCTTTTTGCAGCAACCATGTCGCGCAACTCAAGCCCGAATTCACGCAGTTTCAAGTTGAGAAGTTCGCGTAACTTCGATGTATTATCGGTGCTGAATGTTTCAGCCATTACTTCTGTTGGTACTATGCCATATTTCATCAAGTTGTCGGCAATGCCTGTATATTGACCGCCATCACTTACCGGTGATTTAAAAAGCACTTGCACCAAACGGTCGTCGATTGGCTTATCGCCGGTTTCGATAACACCTTGCAAAAACAAATTTGCCTTTTCAAGTTGGTCGTAAAAGAAATTATATGACTGCGAGAATGTGATTTGTGGTAATTTGTGCTCAAGCATAGCTTTTGAGCGAATTACGTTCAGACCTGTAAACAGCCAACAACGCCCGGAGCGTTTCTGGTCGGTAATTCCCTTGCTCGGCACGCGATGCGAGAAATAAGTGTCATTCCCATTTTTAGCATCCTGGTTAGCCGCAAGCGTTGTAATATCCGTACTGCTGATAGCATTGTGAATAGCTCGGGCAGCGGCACTATTGTTATACGAAGAACTAACTTTGGAAAGCACATCGGGAGTCAGCCCACCCTCCTTGTCGGCAGCATTAGCAACAGTTGTAATCATAGATGCACTAAGCATCACATACACACAAATTTTCTGAATTTTCATAATAACGTATCTTAATTGAAATAACTATTGCAAATTTAGCGAACTTACGATAAAAACACAAGTAATTACCTCAAGAAATAGCGCAAGTCTTTTCCGATTTACCAATGCACACTAAAAAGCGATATGGATGGAATCACCTGCAGATATCAATATGATACTATCTTTTTTCGTTAGCAAGATAATATCCTTCTTCATCAATTTTAGTTTCGAAACGAGTGCTAACACTTATAATGATTTCTTTTTCAGAATCCGTTAAATTACTTAAATCTGCGGTCTTCGAAAGTTCAATATAAGGGAGATTCACAGAAGACTGTTCTTCAATAACTTATTCATCAGAACAGCTGATTCCCCCCCTCGTCAAGCATTATCAAATTGGCATAATGTTTACAGCCTTGCTGCAATGACACCGCAAGGACTATAAACATCAACGAGTGAATTATTTGAGAAAATCGTTCCACAATATTAGTTTCCTCAATTCGCATTTGAATTTAAAATATCATATGCTTCTTTTCCTCCATTACCCCAGATATTGAGTAATGCCCGCTCCACCGGAGTTATGATAATACCATCCGGCTTATACGGCTTGGTTGGAAATTTCAAATCATTTATATAGTTAAGCCTCATCTCTTGTAGCAGTAGCTCTTCTGTCGGTTTAACTCCATAATTTATGATCCTATATAGCATCAATAAATAATCTTCTTTCTTTTGATACCCCTCATCTGTCATTAATATTTTTAATAGTAAAGCCGGATGCCCATATTTGCGAAAATATACACCTAAATAATGATTATATTTCCCCGCGAATAATCTATCCGTATTGCTTTCAAGTTTATATACCGCAATTGTGTCTGCATTAGCATATTTAAAAGAATCACGATTAACTGTTACTGACACTAACGATGTAACATCTATTTCAGGATCCCCATAACACCCTCTTATCTCATCTTCTATAATATTTCCGCGACGTATTATCTGTTTGCCTGATGCGATATCAATACTCGGAAACAATATAGCAACATTTTCTTCGCCAGATTCCAATGCAAAAGGATATGTTATATCAATTTTATATTCAGGATTAACATATAAATAAAAGTTCTCCCTGTCACGCATATCCATTACATGAAACCCAGAGGGAACTTCTATCCTGACGTCAAGATCACTAAGAGTCGAACTATATTCATTATAATCAAGTATGCCAGCCCATAACGATGGAATTACGCATATAATTATTAAATAGGATATTGTTATACGTTTCATTATTTTAATTTTTATTTATTTTTCGATAAGCTTCGCGTCCCCCTTTATTCCACACTGAATTTAAAGCCTTATCTACATTTTCTGTGATTGCACCTGTATTAATTCGGGGGGTGCTAGGGAACATTATGTCATGAATAGCACTATACTGATTTTCTAATTGAATTAAATCAGGATTAGAATCATTCCCATAAATTATAGTTTTCAATATATTTTTAATATACATGTCTTTCATCACATCATCTTCACTCTTTATTGCAATTTTAAAAAGCAGTGCAGGATGACCATATTTTCTGAGATATATACCCACACACCTCGGATATTCATTCAAAAAAGGTTTTATAAAATTAAATTCGTATATCACAACTGTATCAGCGTTAGAATATTGCGACATGTCGGCATTGCTTATTATATCAAGCAATGGCATCACATCCAACGTGGGATTGTTATTGATACTACGTAATTCTCGCTCTATAACATTCGATGCTTTAATAAAATTTCTAATTTTTTCCGAAAAAATATAAGGATACAATATCACAGCATCATTATTTATACTTTCATAAGCAATAGGGGAATCATTAAATGTTAAACCTTCATCAGATATGTAATCTGACAGCATTCTGCCTCGCATATCAACCTCCACAAATCCTTCGGGTTTTGATATTTGAGTGTCATAGTTCTTAAGTAAATCATTCATTTTCTCAAAATTACAATTTTGAGAAATCATAGAAAATGCAATTGCTATATACCCAATTACAATAATATAAATTTTTCTATATTCCACGTCTTAATAATATTTATAAATATCCCATATTCCATTAGCTCTCGCAAATATCTCATCACCACCGTTTTGATAGTCATGACATATAAACACGCCATTCGCATCGCGGAAGAATCCATTTACAGCATGCGCCGACCCATCTTGATTCTTTATAAAAATCACATATGATTCACCTAATCTCTCTCCTCTTGGAATTGTATTATTGAAATCATTAATATGAGCGGCATTACCAAAATGATTGAGCGCGTCGCTCCAATCACTCCTATTTACACCACCTGTTCCATATGTATTTGTCAAATATTGACTTACTTCTGTATAACTTGTACCTGTAGCTCTAACGATAGCCCATGCTACACAATCATGCATATTTGTGTAGCCATCTATGCCATCACGCGTAAGCAATCTCTTGCGTGCACCTATATTGCGCAGCGAAATCACATATCTATTTGTATTATCCACAATCCGATTAAAATATTGATAAATATTTTCTGAAATATTTATCTCTTTTCCATTTTTCGATAACAATTCTAGATAGCCCTCTTCATTTTCAATAAAAATAATACGCGACGATGCTTTGATTAAAGTATTTAATTCTTCAGGAGCCAAGTTCTTGAAATCCACCGACTCAGGAAGCTCAATATACGGAAATTTAGAACCCTCTTGAACTCCTGAATAATTTTCTTCAGAGCAACTAAAAAATACTCCTGTAACGGCAATCGCCATCAATAAAAAAATGTAATTAATTGTTCTCATTTTGCTGTTTTATTTTATTGGTTATGAATTTCACTCTTCAATTTATAATTTTTATTTCCATTATATCTCCACTATTCACAATCATTCATTTACCACCACTGTTGATTTCCTTTTTCATCTAGCATAAATATTCTCACACTTCCATTTGTCGTCAAATTTCTCAAAATAAGAAGTGCACCCATTGGAATATTATCAAAAAATATATGAGTAGAATCTGCTACAGCTTCTGAAATAACATGCCATTCTCCATTATTCCAATATATTAATTGATAAAGGTGACCCGGCTCAATCATATCGCCATCGCTTCGAGGGGTATATTGAATCTTGTCTATTTTCCGAGGTTTTCCAAAATCGACTCCTATCCATGCTTCAAATGGCTTTGAAGCTGAAAAATGTGTCAAGACCTTCCCATCAAAGGCACGCGCAGGACTCGTTCCGGAATCGAAGTCTGTTATATTGGATATCGGTGCCCCTGTTTTTGCTATATTTATACTATCACTATATAATGCTATTTCACCAACGGCAAGTTTATTATCATCTCCTCGCTTCACATATCGCCAATATCTATATATTCCTATTGAATCGGGAATTATTATCTCGCCTGCACGGTCGGCAGGTTCCGTTACTTTTCCTACAACAACTGCATTGCTAAAGTCCGCATTGTTTGAAGCTTCAAAATATCCGTTTTCCATAAGCACAGCCATTCTCCATGCGTACTCAAGCAAAGGCGTTTTTCGATATAGAGTTGCCGTTTGAGTCTTATTAAGGTTAGGATGAATATATCGCACTGCACCATCCACATCAATTATAAATGGATTATTCAGAAATTGTTGTCTTCCAAAAGAGTCGTAATATGCTACTGAATATATGCATCCCTTTCCAACATCCGAAAACTTTGCTTTCCCATCTTCTACTTTTGCCACAGCTACAGGATTCCATCTGTCGCGCGATGTGCCACATAAATACACATATCGAATATCCGAATTTTCTACCTCTATTTCCAAATCGCGAGTATTGGCATATTGTGCCGTAACGTCGCGCTGAAACATATCCCTGAATGTCTCGGGTACAAATCCACCGGAATTATTTAGTTCCTGTAAGTCGTGGTTTATTGCATAGGTGTATCTATATACTTTTGATATGGTTTCATTTATTTTGTGCTGCACTGTTGGTGACATAAATATAGGTACAAATGGGATATCTTTCCCGTTTGGCGCCAAAACAACTGCCCATGAATGCCCCCTGTTACCATATCCCCACAGTGGGGTATAATCAATTACGCAGGGCACCCCCGCTGCTCTAAATATAGAGAGTCCTGCTCGCGATAATTCGTCACAGTTACCAAACGGAACGTTTAGTCTCGTAAGTGGGGAATAATAAAGAGGAGGTATATCATGTTCATTTACTGTGGGATTAAATCTTTTAATCAAACCATGGTTAATAACTTCCGTTGCCTGATAGGAAGATTTACGGAATAAAGAGCAACTCGACATCCTCTCTAACGAATCGGCAAACATCGAATTGAAATCTGTACGCCAAGAGTCAAGTGCCTGCAATTCGTTTACTTTATATGGTAGTAGATATTCGCAAAATTGGTCAAAATCCAGATGACGTGCCCATGGTATATTTTGCCATTGATTAAACGCTGTCTCTATATTATTAATCAAATAATCGGCTGATATATATTTCACATCTTCCACAATGCGAAATCTATCTGCACCCCGCAAAGCATAGAGTGAGTCGATAGCTTTCTTAATATCGATATGTGGAGCATCGCGCATTGCATACAGCATTGAATCTATGGAATAATAAAATCCATTCACCACAGCTGTATCGGCATACGAGTAATGTCCCGGCATATTACAGATTAAGAATTTGGCAGCTTCAAGTTTCAGAGAATCATTTGTATAATGATTTAGCACTGATTCTAATTCTTGCCGATTTTCACCTGCAAGAGATAAGGCTTTTTCTAACTCAGAATCACAGGGAAAATGATGTTTACATCCTTGCAGCAATGACGCTGCAAGGAGTGTAAACACTACAATTATTATTTGAGAAAATCGTCGCACAGCACAAGTTTATTTTTCGACATCAATAGTCTTCTTTTCCCTGCGTTTTGGATTATAAATATACCTTTTCTCATTGCACTTTTGTTTGCCATTAATATAGTATTCAAAAGAAGGCAAAATGCTACCATATTGTTGAGGATGAGGAAACTTTAGGTCGCAATCCGGAGCAATAACACGCTCACGTTCCACCATCTTCTCTGAGTTGTAATTACCATATTTGAGCGAGCCGAGCAGCGCTTTGATATACTCATCCTTATTCTTTAATCCCTCATCGCTAAGCGCGATTTTTAGGAACATCGATTGATGAGCATATTTGCGAAGCAATATACCAATAATATGAGAGTATTTCCCGAGAACAGGACCTTTAATATCAAAACTATAAATCACGGCGGTATCGGCATTAGCGTAACCCGACATATCATCCTCAGTCACAAAAGTTAGCAACGGTGTTATATCCTTTGTGCCGGGATTCATATGCCTGAGCTCAGATTCCATTTGGTCACCAAAAGTAATAATCGGCTTATCAGGCACTATAATCGGATAAAGTAGGGCTCCTTGCTCATCATTTGATTCCAAAATCATTGAATATCCCCAATTTGCTACATCGGCTCTACCGGGCCATGGTTTATAGTATTGCAACCCGAAATAATCATCCAATTTCACAGGCTTGAACCCATCGGGCATAGTAAATTTGATATCTAATGTGCTCAAATCTTTGGCATATTCATTCACTGTCGGAATTACAATAGTATCCGGATCTAAAATACTTGCATTCGCTAATCCTTGAAATGCTAACACTGCAGAAGCGATTAATAATTTATACGTTTTCATAACTCAATCTCATTTAAAAATTATTACTTGGCCCCTAATATTATAATGACACAATTTACATCTTGAAGAGTTGTTTCATACTCAGGCTGATTACTTGGATGTATTCCATCATATTGAAAATCATTATATATAACCTTTTCCCCCTCGACACAAACTCCATTAACAGCATGACCCTGACCGCCTGATTGTCCTAAAATTAAGATACAGTTCGATATGTCATCTCTATTAGCTACATCATAAATAGTAGCTGTTTGATAATAAGCAAATAAACCAACGGCATTAAGAACATCTGGGCCATCAACACCTTTATTCCCATATCTCGCTACAAATTCTCGATTTATCACTTCATATGGGATACCCAAAATTGCCGACAATGAAACGGCAAGGCAATCTGTAGGATAATCATTCGGAGACTCTCCTCTTGTAAGAAGTCTATTTCGTTTATTTATTCCATAATACGCGTTAATTTCATTGCTTCTCTCAATTCTTTCTTTATAATATTGATAAATATTCTCTGAGACACAGACTTCTTTTCCCGACTTAACATTTAGATGATAAATTCCTTCTTCATCAATTATAGTTTTGAAACGTGTGCCAACACTTCTAATGATTGCTTTTTCTGAATCCGTTAAATTGCTTAAATCTGCGGTCTTTGAAAGTTCTATATAAGGAAGATTCACAGGAGTTTGCTCTTCAATAACTGATTCGTCAGAACAACTAAAAAATACAGATACAATAGCGACTGCTATTGACCATAGGATTAAACGGTAAATTTTCATAACTCTAATTTTTTAATAATTAATAAATATTTGAAATTATAATATTCATTTAAGTAATAAGAAGAATGATCTCAATCAAAATGTTCCTTAGATATATTAGTTTTGAGTGTTTATAGCTTCATTGTTTTCCTTATCAGGCTGCATAACTCGCTGCATTTTATATTTAATAGCGCTGACGGTTCTTGATTTGACTTTTATAGGTTTATCTATCACCAATTGAGCCATTTTATGTGCTTTATTACCATCTCCCGATTTTATATACATATCATATAATGCGTTTAACGGCATAAATCGACAAGGACACATCTGTAGGGCCTTTTGATAATGGAATTCTGCCTGATTATATTCGCCTTTTTCAGTATATATATCACCAAGAATCAATTCAAGATCGTAATTTGACAGCAATTTATCGCATTGCAGGGCTACTCCGAGGCTTTCATCTATTTCGCCTTTTTCTAAAAGTGTTATGGCATAGCTATATAAGAAATAAGGATTATTTCTCAAATCTTTGCTGACATCTTTGTATTTCACCAAATCATTGCATTGATATGCATCAGCCCACTTTATCTCGCCTTTAATATCATTATAGCTGTAACACAAGCCAACAATTCCAATTATGATAAATACAATAGAAGCAATAACAGTTCTACTCCTTTTAATATTTAGGAAGTTATTATATACAATTATTAAAATACTCACTAAGCATATCACCCACGTAATAGGATAGGTAAACGGATAAGAAAATATCGAAATAAAAGCTATTATGGCTAACGACAGAAAAGCATAGCGTGCTGCTGATGTGGGATATATTCTATAGCACACAATCAATAAAGCTACAATCAAGCCGAGACATATATAACCCAATATCCCAAAACAGAGATACAGATTAATATATTCGTTAAACGGGAAATTTACATTCGCTGCAAGCATGGTAAACGGACAATCGGGATTTGCTTGCAAATATGCAGCTTGATAATCCATATACAATCTTCGGAACCCGCCGAGCCCATACCCCGTAATTGGTTCATCCTTTGTCATATCCCAGCAACAACGCCATATCAGTAATCTGCCATTCGCAGAATCTTGATTTACAAAATAGCTCACCACAATCATTACCACAGCCATCGCTATTGCGATTATACATATTCGCCTAAGTGATAACCTTTTCTGACGCATAAAATAGCATGCCATTACGAACGCACCTATAACAATTCCGGTGCGCGACTGCGACACTATTATACCCAAATATATAAGAACTATTGCCCCAAGCACCAACGGCTTATGCTGCATAGTCCTGCTATACACATATAAAGCGAAAGGCAGACTCACACATAAGCAAGCCATCAGTCCCGCCGGATTGTCAAAATGCCCGGTTACATAAACGCTGTTAAGGTGTAAATAATGATTTACTCCCCACTGGAATATGGCATAGATTGCTTCAAGGCTACATATTGACATTATTATTATCGACCAAGCATAAAAATCAATATTCAACCGCTTCCCCAAAAGAGTCTTCGCAGAAAAAAGAATAATTACAGCCGAAAGTGCAAACCACGAATAAAGCTGTTTTGGTATAAGATTTGTGTCTGTCATGCTGCTCGACCTGGCAAACACCGCCACAGCGCACAGCACAAATAATGCAACAGTTTCAAAATTTAAATATTTAGTCAGATTTTGCATCATTTTTTAAGTATTTATATCCACCCTGCAAACATACGCAAAAAAACAATATATTCCAAAATTATTTTTATGTTTTACAACATATTTTTAAAAAATCTATCGAAAAGACGAAAAGTTATGCGAATTAGCCATAAAAATGAGCTGTTTATAGCGATTTTTTAGCCAAAATCATAGGCAGCTCAAAAATTTCCATTAACCCCGGCATGCAGGATAAGATTATTAGCAAACTATTTTTTTATCCCACAATAAAATAGTAATTTTACGCGATTTTTTTCAAGAACATAAGATTATGTACAGAACAAACACTTGTGGAGAACTTAGAATAAGTGATACCGGCAAGACTGTAAAATTGGCCGGATGGGTGCAGCGCACTCGCAGAATGGGAGGTATGACATTTGTTGATATCCGCGACCGCTATGGTATTACGCAGATTGTATTTAACAACGAGGTAAATGCCGAATTGTGCGAAAAAGCATCGCATTTAGGACGAGAATATGTGGTAGAAATCATTGGTAAAGTATCTGAGCGAAGCAACAAAAATCCGAATATGCCAACCGGCGATATAGAAATAATTGCCGATACTCTTACCATACTGAGCAAAAGCGAAGTGCCTCCATTCACCATTGAGGACAACACAGATGGTGGTGATGACCTTCGCATGAAATATCGCTATCTTGATATTCGCCGCAATCCGGTGCGAAAAAATCTTGAGCTTCGTCATAAAATGACTATGGAGGTACGCAAGTATCTCGACAGCCTCGGATTTCTTGAAATTGAAACCCCTATGCTTGTGGGTTCTACACCGGAAGGTGCACGCGACTTCGTGGTGCCGTCGCGCATGAATCCAGGTCAGTTCTATGCCCTACCACAATCACCGCAAACGTTGAAACAACTACTGATGGTATCGGGCATCGACCGTTATTTTCAAATTGTGAAATGCTTCCGCGATGAAGACCTCCGTGCCGACCGTCAGCCTGAATTTACTCAGATTGACTGTGAAATGAGTTTTGTGGAACAAGACGATATTATAAATGTATTTGAAGGGATGACTCGATATCTCTTTAAAACAATTAAAGATATTGACCTTCCGGCACCATTTATGCGTATGCCATGGAGCGATACAATGAAATATTATGGCAGCGATAAGCCCGATTTGCGTTTCGAAATGAAATTCGTCGAACTTATGGACATTCTAAAAGGTTACGGATTCTCTGTGTTCGACAATGCAGAATATATAGGTGGTATATGTGCAAAAGGAGCTGCGACATACACCCGTAAGCAATTGGATGCTCTTACTGAATTCGTAAAACGTCCGCAAATCGGTGCAAAAGGGATGGTATATGCACGTGTGGAAGAAGATGGGAATGTAAAGTCGTCGGTAGATAAATTCTACACGCAGGAAGTACTGCAGCAACTGAAAGGCGCCTTTGGCGCAGAACCAGGCGATTTGATACTCATTCTCAGCGGTGATGACACGATGAAAACTCGCAAACAACTTTGCGAGCTCCGCCTTGAAATGGGCTCACAACTCGGATTGCGCGACAAAAATAAATTTGCGTGCCTATGGGTGGTGGATTTCCCGATGTTTGAGTGGAGCGAAGAAGAAGGTCGCCTGATGGCAATGCACCATCCGTTTACCCACCCTAAAGATGAAGATATCCCATTGCTCGACACCGACCCGGCTGCCGTACGCGCCGATGCCTACGACATGGTTATCAATGGTGTGGAAGTAGGTGGTGGCTCTATCCGTATTCACGACTCACAACTGCAAGCTAAAATGTTTGAGATATTAGGATTTACACCCGAGCGCGCACAAGAGCAATTCGGATTCCTGATGAATGCATTTAAATTCGGTGCTCCGCCTCATGGCGGTTTGGCATACGGCTTGGACCGTTGGGTATCGCTGTTTGCCGGGTTAGACTCTATTCGCGATTGCATTGCGTTCCCGAAAAACAATTCAGGGCGTGATGTGATGCTTGATGCACCGGCTCCTCTTGATCAATCGCAACTTGACGAGTTGGCATTACAATTAAATATTGACAATCAGAAATAATAGTCACAGTGAGTGCTAATACATCTAAAATATCAGTTGCCGATATTACTGCTGCCATAGAGCATTATGCACCGCTATATCTTCAGGAAAGCTATGATAATGCCGGGCTGCAGGTGGGTGATATGCATCAAAATATCGAATCGGTCCTTGTGTGCCTGGATGTAACCGAGGAAATAATAGACGAATCTATAGCTCTCGGATGCAAAATGATTATCTCGCACCATCCGCTTATATTTCACGGCATTAAGAAAATCGTAACTTCCGATAGAACTGGCAGAATTATATACAAAGCCATAAAGGAAGGCATTGCGATATATTCAGCCCATACTAATCTTGACAACACATACCACGGCGTGTCGTATGAGATAGCCTCCCGTCTCGGTCTCGAGGATATTTCCGTACTTATACCGGCGCAACATACAATGTCGAAATTAGTGGTTTTCACTCCGATATCGTATGCATCGGCTGTTCGCACCGCAGCATTCGGAGCTGGAGCCGGAGTACTTGGGAATTATGACGCGTGCAGCTTTACCGTGGAGGGAAAAGGCACTTTTCGTGCGCTCGAAGGCTCGCATCCTTACACCGGAGAGACCAATGTGCTCCACACCGAGCCGGAGGTACGTCAAGAGTTTCTAATATCCCCTTCAAGTCACTCACAAGTGATAAATGCCATTCTTAAAGCTCATCCCTACGAAGAACCTGCATACGACATAATCTCTCTTGAAAATAAATCTTCACATTATGGTACAGGCGCAATAGGCACCATATCTCCTGTGAAAATTTCCACATTTTTGAATGGCATCAAAAAAGCACTCAATGTTGATACAATTCGATTTGCCGGTGATAGTGAAGCGGAGGTTTCCAAAGTAGCTGTATGTGGCGGCGCAGGTGCTCAATTTATGAAAAATGCAGCAAATGCAGGAGCGCAACTATATATAACCGGGGATATTAAATATCACGATTTCACAAATGCTCATCATGGACTTGCAATAGCCGACATAGGGCATTTCGAAAGTGAAGTTATCACAAATTCTATTTTTTATCGAATTATCTCAGAAAAATTTCCTAACTTTGCAATCTATTTCTCAAAGATAGAAAAAAATCCCATTAATTACTTGTAAGCAATGGCTACAGATAAAGCAAAAAACGAACAAGAACTCACTGTAGAAGAGCGCTTAAAAGCACTATATGAGCTTCAGACGCTACTCACAGAAATTGATCGAATCAAGAGTATTCGTGGTGAACTCCCACTCGAAGTTGAAGACCTCGAAGATGAAATCGCAGGGCTGAAGACTCGTATCGAAAAATTTAACACCGAAATTCAAGACCTCAATGCCGATATTAGAAAGAAAAATAATGACATTGAGCAAGCAAAGACACTTATCAACAAATACACCTCTCAACAGGACAACGTGAGAAATAATCGCGAATTTGATTTTTTATCCAAAGAGATTGAATATCAACATCTCGAAATTGAGTTTGCAGAAAAGAAAATCAACGATTTCATAAAGCTCACACAGCAGAAATCTGCGGAAATAGAATCGACAAACGAAATTCTTGCCGATCGTTCGCACGTTCTTGAAGAAAAAAAACAGGAACTTGATGAGATTATTTCTGAAACAAAACAGGATGAAGAAAAAATACGCGAAAGAGCTAAACGTCTTGAAGCTAAAATAGAACCACGATTGCTAAATGCATTCAAACGCATTCGTAAAAATGCTCGCAACGGTCTTGGCATCGTGTATATACAACGTAATGCTTGTGGTGGTTGCTTCAACCGCATTCCGCCGCAGCGCCAAATGGAAATCAAGATGCGCAAAAAAATCATCGTTTGCGAATATTGCGGGCGCATCATGATAGACCCGGAACTTGCAGGCGTAGCCGAATAATTTTTATAACAGTCAAACCAATGATTGTAGGTGCTCTTGACAATACGACGGAGCTGGAAAAGCTGCACAAGCACCTCCCCGCCATATTCGAATGGTTGCGACTTAACGTAAACTCGATACACGATACTCATATAACGCGCATAGATCTCATCAAAGATGAGGTCTATGCTAATATTGAGAGTGTATTGTTAAAGAAACACACCGAACAACCTATTGAGCTCCACCATAAATACATCGACATCCACGTTCCCGTTAATACTACAGAGATTATAGGATGGGAACCTGCAAATAGCCTCGCAAATCCAATTAACGAATACGACGAAGCCTCCGATGTGGTTAAATTCAACCAAATTCCCGATACATATCTCCATATCAAACCGGGATATTTCTGTATCATGACCACTGACGACGGACATGCGCCCAACATCGGATACGGCTCTTTAAAAAAAATCTGCGTAAAAATCAAGATCTAATATTCAAGCAATGAATATTTACTGTATTGTTGTAACTTACAACCGCTTAGCGCTTCTTAAAGAAAATATCGAAGCACTTAAGAGTCAATCATATCCTTTAGATAAAATTATTATTGTTAATAATCACTCAGATGATGGCACCGCTGAGTTTTTAGACCAGTATAGCAGTGATTCTCAGATAAAAGCGTACAATTTACAAGAAAATATAGGAGGTGCCGGAGGATACAATTTCGGAATAAAAAAAGCGATTCTCGATGGTGCTGATTGGGTATGGGTAATGGATGACGATTCTATTCCCGACTGTTACGCGCTCGAAGCTCTTGTTGATAATATCGATAACAACACTGATATCGGTTTTTTATGCAGCAAAGTTGTGTGGACCGACGGGAAAATTCACAAAATGAACATTCCGAAATTTCCCAAACCTGTTCATAATAATATAGAATCAATCGATACAACAACTCCAATTAGTGCCGCAACATTTGTATCAACTATAATAAATGCAAAAGCCGTGTACCGTGTGGGACTTCCGATAAAAGAATTTTTTATATGGCACGATGATATCGAATACACTGAAAGGATAATTTCAGCAGGATTCCGAGGAGTGTATTGCCCATCAAGTATCGTAGTGCACAAAACGGCTGAAAATTACAGTCCATCAATTGAGGATGCCCCGGTTTCGGTGGCTTGGAAATTTTACTATCAAGCCCGGAATATAACCGTCACAAAAAAATTACACAAAAGCAAATTAAGTTACTTATTATCAACCATCAATCTTTACAGGTTATATCTCAGACACATCAATAAGCGAAAAACCGACCGAGAAATATTTCGCTCTGCAATAAGCAAGGGGATAAAGGATGCTATCTGGTTTCATCCTCATATCGAATTTATCGGACCTACCTCACATCGTTAACGCTTTTTGTAATTACATCTTTTGCAGCCATATTTACACTATAAAATACAGTATTCCAGCGCATTTCACTTTCCACAAAATCCAATGCGGCAATACTTTTAATTTTTTTGATAATTTTTTTCAAAAATATTTGCACAGTCTCATAAATAACTATAACTTTGCACTCGCAATCCGAAGCAAGGCTCCTTAGCTCAACTGAATAGAGCATCTGACTACGGATCAGAAGGTT
>JAFLTZ010000043.1 GCA_022509045.1 Muribaculaceae bacterium
GCAAAACATATACCGTAGCCTCATTCTTTTTAGGCTGTGTATTTTTTTCAACATATTTTACTTCTGCTTTTACAGTGTTTGTTTTTTTCGGGTTATAGTATATGTCATCGTAAAATTGTGCATTTGAAGATAGCACTCCTGCCGCCATCATTACAACGGCACTTGTCATAAATTTGCTGTACAATTTCATATCTTCCTCCTCATTTTTAGTTTCGTTTATTGTTTAGACTACAAAAGCCCCATAAAGTTTAACAACAAATGTAATATATTTGATCATACTATGCAATCTTTATCGTCAATAATTGGCTTTTTTTACAAAATTTATTTGTTAATTGTGTGTTATTTGTATTTTTTCACTAACTTAGTGCACGATATTTCCGTATCATAGCATATCGCTTTCGGAAATTATCAGATTTAAATTGATTATTATTATCTTATTTACTTAAAATACAATGGAAAAAGAGATCAGAGACGAATTTAAAAAGCGTTTTAATTCCGATGGAATCATGTATGCTTCTTCGGGACGTATTAACCTTATTGGTGAACACACCGACTATAACGGCGGTTTTGTTTTCCCGGGTGCTGTTGATAAATGTATTATGCTTGCTATAGAGCCGAATGGGACAGAGATAGTAAATGCGTATGCTCTTGACCTTAAGGAAGAAGCCTCTTTTGGTTTGGAGGAAAAAGACATTCCATCGCAACAATGGGCACACTATATTTTTGGCGTGTGTCGCGAAATTATTAAACGTGGAGGTGTTGTAAAAGGTTTTAACGCTGTTTTTGCAGGGAATGTGCCACTTGGTGCAGGTATGTCGTCCTCAGCAGCGCTTGAATCTACTTTTGCGTTCGCTCTCAATGACCTTTTCAATAATAATACAATTGAAAAATTTGAGTTGGCTCGAATAGGACAATCTACAGAACATAATTATTGCGGTGTAAAATGTGGTATTATGGACCAGTTTGCATCTGTATTCGGTAAAAAAGGCAACTTGATGCGTCTCGATTGTCGTTCCGGGGAATTTGAATATTTCCCTTTCAATCCGAAAGGCTATAAATTAGTTCTTCTTGATTCAAAGGTGAAACATGAATTGGTAGATTCTCCATATAATCGTCGTCGTGAATCATGCGAAAGAGTCGCTGCTACTATTGGAGTGGAAACGCTTCGTGATGCCTCTTTTGAGGATCTTGAAAAAGTGAAAGATAAAATATCGGAAGAAGACTACAAGCGTGCTCGTTACGTGATTGGAGAAAAACAACGTGTGCTTGATGTGTGTGAAGCTCTTAAGAATGGTGATTATGAAACTGTAGGTGCTCGCATGTATGAAACTCACGAAGGTCTTTCCAAGGATTACGAAGTGAGCTGTGTAGAGCTTGATTATCTGAATGATATAGCTCGCGAAATGGGAGTGACCGGTTCTCGTATTATGGGTGGAGGTTTTGGCGGTTGTACTATCAATCTTGTTAAGGATGAGAAGTATGATGCTTTTATTGCCTCTGCAAAAGAAAAATTTGCAAAAAAATTCGGTCATGAACCACGGGTTATCGATGTGGTAATATCAGATGGCGCTCGTAAACTTTCGTAGTTGATGATAAAAATTAATTCATACGACGTCACCACTCCGCATGGGGTGGTGACGTTATATACCCTAACAAATTCTACCGGAGCCAGTGTAGAACTTCAGAGTCTTGGAGCTGGTGTCCGCTCAATCTGCGTTCCTGACGATAATGGAATCATTTCCAATGTCGCAATCGGATATGCAGATTTAGCCGATTATTATGCCGATGGACCTTGTGCAGGGAAAACACCGGGCAGGTATGCTAATCGCATCGGGGAAGGGAAGTTCTCGATTGAGGGGCAACGATATCAGTTACGGATAAATAATGGTCCTAATGCGTTGCATGGCGGTCCGGAAGGATTTGCAAATAAAATATGGCAAAGCTACACATGCGGAGATAGTGTGATTTTTACTCTTTTTTCTCCTTCCGGTGATGAAAATTACCCCGGAAATATGATTGTGTCGGTGATATATACTTGGAGCGAAGATAATCAGCTCACAATTAAATATCAAGCTGTTGCAGATGAGCCCACGGTGATTAATCTTACAAACCACACCTACTTTAATTTGCGCGGTGAAAATACAGGTGCAGATGCGTTAAAATCGCATTTGCTGCAGATTTTTGCATCTCATTATCTGCCTACTAATGACTCTCTTGTCCCAACAGGTGTTATTGCACCGATTGCAGGAACACCTATGGATTTCACGAAGCCCAAAGCCATAGGAAAAGACCTCTTTGCCGATTTTCCGGCTTTAAATATTGGGAAGGGATATGATGCATGTTGGGTTATAGATGAGTGGAATAATGATTCTCAACTTAAAGAAGCTGTGGTTTTAACCGACGAAAAATCTGGTAGAAAACTTTCGGTGTACACCACTCAGCCAGCGGTGCAAATATATACCGGAAATTGGCTTGAAGGTGCGCCAAAGAGCATTTCAGGCGGTTTATATCACGATTATGATGCAGTTGCCATAGAGTGTCAAGGGATGCCTGATGCTCCGAATAAGCCAAATTTTCCTTCACAGCTTTTGCTGCCCGGTAAAGTGTATAATCAAACAATTAAATATATTTTTTCAACATTATAATGTATAGAATAATATGAAACCCACACTCTTTGTTCTTGCTGCCGGTATGGGCAGCCGTTATGGCGGATTAAAACAACTTGATGGTCTTGGACCTAATGGCGAAACTATTATGGACTATTCCATATATGATGCCATTCAATCAGGATTTGGTAAAATAGTGTTTGTGATTCGCAAAGATTTTGAGTCGGATTTTCGCGAAAAAATACTTTCTAAGTATGAAGGACATATTCCGGTAGCGGTCGTGTTTCAATCTACGGATAAACTTCCTGAAGGATACACATGTCCTGATGAGCGTTCTAAGCCATGGGGAACCAATCATGCAGTACTAATGGGTGCCGATGCTATAAATGAGCCATTTGCGGTAATAAATGCGGACGATTTTTATGGTAGAAATGCATATCAAGTGATGGCTGCTGACCTCATGCGCTCGCGTTCGGGTAAAGGTGACTATTCAATGGTTGGATTTCGTGTTGGTAATACGATGACTGAGAATGGCTCTGTGGCTCGTGGAGTTTGTCAGACCAAAGATGGATACCTTACAGATGTTGTTGAACGTACGGCAATCAGTTATGATCAAAACCATAATATAGTGTTCACTGATGAAAATGGAGTAATACAGACTCTTCAGCCTGCCACTCCGGTTTCTATGAACTTTTGGGGATTTACTCCTGATTATTTTGATTATAGTGCCCGTGAATTTAAAAAATTCCTTGACAAAGACATTAACACTCCTAAGGCTGAGTTCTTTATTCCACTATGCGTTGATTCACTTATTAAGAGTGGAGAGGCATCTGTAAAAGTCCTTGATACTGATTCAAAATGGTTTGGGGTTACTTATGCCGCTGACCGTCAGGGTGTGGTAGAAAAACTTGCCGCATTGCACGCTGATGGTACATATCCCGCAAAACTTTTTTGAAAAAAACAATAAAATTGATGGTAGGAAGATGTAACTTCCTACTGTCAATTTTATAACACACACGCCATAAAGTGTGTGTCGTTGTTTATAGCGTTGAGGATTATTCCACCATTAGCTGCAATATGTTCTGTTGCAGCTATATATTTATCTGTTGTAGGATAATATTTTACCATGAATTTTCGCTTGCTTGGTAATGATTCTGAGTGTTTGGCTCCTAAATCAGTACAATATTGTGCAATCCGATTGGCTAACACTCCCATTGTACACCGCATATTAAGTTCAATGCATGGATTGATAAAACGGTTTCCGTTAGAGTCGGAACACACCATCATGTCAACTCCCACAAATCCGTCGTATATTTCTCCGACAAGGTTGTGAATAATCTTGCATAGTTGTGATGATATATGAGTCAGCAAAGCGTGTGTGGTGTTAGATTCATTAAGTATTATTTGTTCTAATGTGTTATCGTCAGCAACAATACCGTATTCAAAAGAGTTGTGTGTATCGTTATGAAATACCGAATACCCGGCAAAATGTGTTGTGTTGCCACGACACACACGGAATTCCATTGCGAAGTCAAGCACCCTATTATATAGAGGTTCTGCTATAATAGCACCTTGTCGTTTTATTATTCCGCGACTCCATTGTTCCATGGGTCGTTCGTTTGGAGAATTAGGTATATATATTCCTCTTCCGCTACTTGACCATGGAGCTTTGAGTACTGTGCCTTGATGTGCCTCAATGAAACTCTTAATTTGCGGAATATTTACACACACCGTGGGACACTCGGCATATATTGTGTTGAAGTATGAAGAATCAGCTGAAATATTGCACAATAACCGTATTATATCAATTGTGCGTTCGCGATTAGCTGCATGCCTTATTCGAGACAATTCCACATCTGTAGGTAATATTGTTTCAGCTATGCCTATCCGCATCAAATAGTTTTTAATGCTCCTATTCCAACCCCACGGACACACACGTGTGATTTCCACTTGAGAAATCTCACTTTCGGTAACACCTGTCACACGTCGATGCAACCGATGGTTCATGTCGTTGACCCATGTTTTTTGCAGCATGTTGTGCACAAGAATACAATCGTCGTCTTCAGCTAAAAAGTAAGAGAGTGTGCACAAGTCGTGGGCTATTTGTGCGGCATGAGGTGGTGCTGTGAAATTTGCCACATCCTGCGATAAAGCAAGATCGGTGTCGGGGTTAAATATAAATAGCGTCAAAATTAATTGATTAACTCTGAGAAGGTGTTTCTTCTTGTTTTACTTTTACTTTCATTCGGTCAAATCCTTTGCCATATACACCATTTACATTGCCTTGCGTAATAAAGGCATTGGGATCAATGCTTTTTACAATACGAAAAATCGTTACACTTTCAATTTTGCGACAGAATACAAGCAACACTTTTACCTCCTCTTTGGTGTACCACCCAATGCCATCGAGGACGGTACAACCTCTATGAGCTTGTGTGTTAATAACATCGGCAATGTGCTCCCATTTTTTCGATAAAATTGTAAATTGCACAGCCTGACGGTTGGAATTAATCATTAAATCTGTCACATAGGTGAATATAAAGAGCATCACAAAACCATATAGTATCTTTTCAAGGCTATGGAAAAGAATGAATGATGACGAAATGATTACCATATCCACGTATAAAAGGGTCCTTCCTACGGTGATATTGGTATATTTTGCTACCATTGCCGCAACAATGTCAGAGCCGCCACTGCTACCGTTGTGGATAAATATAATTCCTATGCCAATACCGCACAATATGGCTCCGATTATAACATTCATGAACGCAGCTTCCTTGACAATTGGCTCGGTAAATAACGGTTGGAACAATCCGATAACCAAACTCAATACAACAACACCGAATAGAGTTCTTACAACAAATTGTCGCCCTACTATCTTATAAGCAAATGTCAGTAAGATTGCATTTAATGTGAAATTGCATATTGACACCACAGGCACATCCGGACTGATGTAGTCTGATGTGGCAAAATATATTATGGATGAGATACCAGCTATTCCACCAATTACCACCTTTTCGGGAAGCAAAAAAGCGGTAAACCCTAATGCATAAATAATTAACCCAACCACGATAAAAAGATAATCGCGCCAGGTAGTTAAATTTGACAAGTTAAACTTTGCGTTCATTCTCGATTAATGATTTTTATCAGAAGTGACATTACAGCGCAAAGTTAATCATATTATTATAAATTCTCAATATCTATACAATAGAAAAAGAGTGGTGAACACACACTGGTGCAGCGTGGTTTTATAATATGGGTTATGTTGGCTAAATGTGTCAGAGGTTGTTGAGGTTGCGCTTGAGTTGGGAAAGTGATGCTCTCTTGACAGCACTATGACTGAAAATAGTTGTGTATTCTTCTTCGGTTAATTGTTCAATCTTATTTGCAGTTAATTCCATCAATTCATCTGAGGGAGTAAAGGTCTTTTCTGCAGTTGGCATGGCATTTAGGTTGTGTATGCACACTTGTTGGCATCGGTCGCATCCATATATGCAATTTTCAAGTTTTAGATTTTCAGGCAGAGCTCCTTTATGTTCTATCGTTAGATATGAGATGCATTTGTTAGCATCCAAAGCACCTATTTCATTAAGGGCCTTCCCCGGACAGCTCTTTATACATTTACCACAGTTGTTACATGAAAGATTACATCTTTTATCAGCTTCAATAACAAGGGAAGTCAAGAGTATTCCAATAAAGAAATATGAACCTTTGCCAGGGATTATAAGTTGATTATTGCGCCCGACAAAGCCTATTCCAGCTTCTTGCGCCCAATAGCGTTCGCGAATGGGTGCAGAGTCAACACATGCCCTGTATTCGCCCCCGAATGTTGATGATAAAATGTTTGCAAGTGATTTTAGCTTGCGTTTGATTACCTTGTGATAGTCTTCGCCATAGGCGTAGTATGCAAATTGAGGGTGGCTTTTCGGCAACATGGCAGCAGGGTAGTAGTTGAGTGCTACAACTATGAGAGTGTTGGCGTCGGGCAACAGCATTTTAGGGTTGTCGCGCACATCAAGATTGCGAGCCAGATACTCCATTTGCGCGTGATGTCCGTTTGAAATCCATTTGCGATATTGCAACTTGCTTTCATCGTTGACTTCATGAACAGAAGCAAAACCACACGCGTCAAATCCTAAATTGAGAACTGTTTCGCGTATTTTTTCTTTATCACATTTGGTGTATAACATCAAACCGGTAGTCGTTATTTTTAAGCCATTCTATTGACAATGGTAGTGCATATCGCAGATTTGCTTCAGCTTTCAGAGAGTCATGAAACACAATAATGGAGCCCGGACGTGTGTATTTTTTCAGATTTTCAAAAACTTGCTGCCCATTTAGTTTGCTGCTATAATCACGAGTCACGACATCGTACATGATAATATTGAAATGTTTTTTCAACATTCGACTCTGTTTATAGGTCATTAATCCATGAGGCGGTCGGTAGAGTGGGCTGTTTATCAATGTGTCAGCTTTGATGACATTTTCTACATAGTTATTAGCCGAGCATTTGATTCCCTGAATATGATTATATGAGTGATTACCTACGGAGTGCCCCCGAAGGCATATCTCGTGAAACAGGTCGGGGTTATGTGCCACATTCTCTCCAACGCAAAAGAATGTGGCTTTAACACCGAATTTATCGAGGGTATCGAGCACCCACGGAGTCACCTCTGGTATTGGTCCATCATCAAAAGTGAGATATACCGTCTTCCGGTATTTTCTATTAATAATGCGCCAAATACCTTCCGGAAACAACATTCGGTATAGGACCGGTGGTTGCTCAATCCACATAATTATCAGTTATTATTTCCCATCGCTGCAATCGCGTTCATATCAACACCTTTTTCCGTGATAAGTCGCATGACAATTTCCTTGTAGGCCGCTTCACCTACAATATTACCATACATGCTGAGCAGAGCCGGAAAATATGTTCGATGTGCATAATAATCATTTCTGCCGAGTCGGGAATAAAGATTTGGGGATAATGAGTTATAATAGTTGAAATATTCTGCATAAGTCATTATCTCGTTTTCGAGCAATTCCAAACCTTTGGCTGTATCCTCTTCACTGTCTGTTACTTTCCCTAAGTCAAGGAATGTGTTTGCAACAAGATATCCGGTTTGAAGCCCAAACGGATATAATTTGACAGGCAGTTTTTCGAGCATTAGATTCAACACATTACGGGCCATTTCATATCGAGTGTCGCGCATGGATGCTACTAATGCTGTGTCGGAGAATAATTCCGGAGAATTATCGAGCTTTATTTTCAGAGTCAACCCTTCATCGATAAGCGCATTGGCTAAATCTAACAAAGCACGGCGGTGTGTAGAAACCATTCTGCCAACAGTTTCATCCACATAAATATCTTTTCCGGAATCAAGTCCGCCCCAACGGAACTTAGTCATAACATTTTCATACATCTTATCAGTGTTTACACCGAAATCGGAGTTGTTTGCCTCAGAATTCTTGATAGGAACAAGCTCGAGTGCAAGGCCGGTAGAGCGTAAATATTTATTTAGTCCAAGATAAAAATTGTCGGGTACAGTCATAGCAAAATATATCGGACGTTTCCATCCTTCATTGGCATTTGAGGCGATAATATCAAGTGATGCTACTGCGCTTGAACTCATGGCTCCTTCGCGGCTTGAAGGCTTTCCGTCGGCAAGCATGTTGAAGTCGATAGAGTCTTCAACCAACACCATTTCACTATCATCAATAATATTGTTGGCCACTAAATTATCTTTAATAACCGGTTGATACATCACAGGATATTTAATCATTGGCAATTTCCAAGGATTATTCTTAAACTCATCAGAATATAGATGTTCAAGAGATGTGCTAACCGTAACCGGTGTTTTATCCGGGCTTATGAAATAGTTATATTGGCGATTATCGTATGCGAATGTAGAATCATTAGCCATCATAGAGAGTGGTTCGCTTTCATAGGCCTGCCTACGCATTTGATTGATATACCAATCGGTAGATAAATAGCTGAGATTTACAACTCTAACATCGGTACGGTAGCCTTCCACCTCTTGTGCATACCACAATGGGAACGTATCATTATCACCGTTGGTGAATATGATACCGTTATCTCCGACACTACTTAAATAGTTCATGCCGAAATCGCGAGCAGCATAACGACCGCTACGGTCATGGTCATCCCATGTTTGACTCACCATTTGTAGAGGTACCAATATACCAATGACAGTTGCCACAGCAGCTCCTATTTTGTTAGCTTTATGTTCATCGCTGCGCATGGAGTTCCGAATAAGTTGCCAAATTCCGGCAACCCCCATTCCTATCCATATAGCATAGGCATAAAAAGAGCCGGCGAAAGCATAGTCGCGTTCACGCGGTTGTCCGGTGGTCTGATTCAGATATATTACTATGGCGATTCCAGTCATAAAGAACAGAAAGAAAATCACCCAGAATTGTTCAATTCCACGCTTTCCTTTATATGCCTGCCACAAAAGACCAATAATACCAAGAATCAAAGGAAGCATATAGAAAACATTATGTCCCTTGTTATTAGAACCTAAATCAGAAGGAAGCAACGATTGGTCGCCGAGTCGGGCGTTATCAATAAATGGTATTCCACTAATCCAATTGCCGTAGTGTATTTCTCCATTTCCTTGTACATCATTCTGGCGCCCGGCAAAATTCCACAAGAAATATCGCCAATACATGTAGTTTAGCTGATAATCAATGAAGAATTTCATATTTTCAATAAATGTTGGCTTAATAACCTCTTCGGTGTATTTCGTGTCACCGGAAGAGTTCACGCGAGTGGTTGCATTAACCGGAACGCCTGTCATCCCTGTCCAAGATTTATAATCGGCAGCCTTTTTTGAATCATACATTCGAGGGAAGAGCATATCTGTTTCAGGCGACATAATATATTCTTCATTATACCCCGTGAATTCATATTTATCAGCTTCATCGGGTGTGGCTTTTACTTTTTTAGCATAAAGTTTTTTGCCTTGTTTTGTGAGTGGGCGTGGTACATCTGTTCCATTATCAACATACACAAGCTGAGAATTGAATGTCTGACCATAGATAAGAGGTCGTTGCCCGTATTGTTCACGATTCAGATAACTGCTTAAAGCGAAAACATTATCCGGGGAGTTTTGGTCCATAGGAGTATGCGCACTTGAACGTATAATTATAAGGGCATATGATGAATAACCGATGAAGATTACTACAATACTCATAATTATCAAGCTAAATACGCGAGTTGGAATCGTTTTGCACATTTTGAACAGGTAGAATAGGAGTATTGCAGTGAGTACAACCGGAATAAACCATCCATCACCAATAAATAGCATGCCTGAACATAAGATGCTAAGAGCGAATGATATTTTGATACGCAATGCGCTCTTTTGGAGATAAAGTTCGGAGATACTCCAAATGAACAGAGCAACATCAAGCAGTAAGTATATAACGACACCGCTATTAAAAGACATTCCAAGAGTGTTTACGCAGAAAAGCTCAAACCATTGGGCAACTTCTACAAATCCGGGAACAAGACCGTATAAAATGAATGCTATTATAGTGAAAGAAATGAGCAACGCAATCAGCGAGCCTTTTACGTTGGTATTTTTCCATTTACGATAATAGAATACGAGAACGATAGCAGGAATACATAATAAGTTCAACAAATGTACAGCTACTGAAATACCTATTACATAGGCGATGAGAATAAGATATTTATCAGAATCTGAAGAATCTGCCTTGTTTTCCCACTTGAGAATAAGCCAAAATACTAATGCCGTGCAAAATGAAGAAAAAGCATATACTTCACCTTCTACAGCTGAGAACCAGAAAGTGTCGCTCCATGTGTAAGCCAATGCTCCACATACACCACTGGCAAAGATGATTAGTAATTGGATTGCAGATAAATCGTTATCTTTAGAGCCTATAAGAGCATGTACTAAGTGTGTTATAGTCCAAAATAATAGTAAAATAGTAGCCGCGCTCAAGAGTGCCGACATGACATTTACGCATATAGCCACTGTTGAGGGGTCGCTTGAAAAGTTGATAAAAAACCGAGCGGCAAGCATAAAAATTGGGTTGCCTGGAGGGTGTCCGATCTCCAATTTGTATCCTTGTGAAATAAATTCGCCACAATCCCAAAAACTTGCAGTGGGCTCAATTGTGAGCAGATATGTAACTGCTGCAATGGCAAACATGAGCCACCCAAGTGAATTGTTTATTAAATTATAACGCTTCATAAATTTATGTTTGAAATATTTTTATCAAATAAGAACTATTATGATGCAAAGATACTATAAAAAAGTAGGATAGCTGTTGAGCTATCCTACTTTTTATAAATATTTAATAATTTATTATTTGAGATTGTTGTTGATGTAATCGCGAAGAGCATCATTTTCCGGGTCAACCTCGAGATACATATTATAGTATTCTTTAGCTTTGTCCTTGTCTCCATTTTGCAAGTAACAACCTGCTATGTATCCATAACTTTCTTTGTAAACATCGGCATACTTAGTCTTGTTTTCAGGATCTTTGTCCATAAATTCAAGGAGTTGCATATTGGCATCAAATCCGTTTTGATCTTTAGCATCGCGGTCGCTTGCCATATAAAGACGAGCCTTGCGTTGAAGCAAACGATAATCATCGGGTACTTTTTCAATTGCCATATTGATATACTTAATTCCTTTAGCAAGAGCATCGTTCATTACTTCAAGATTCTCTTTTTCAGTAGCTACAACAGTCATATATCTACCGGCAAGCACGTATAAATCGTTAGTTTTATAATCACCTGAGTCAATGAAACGTTGATATGCTTCAGCAGATTTAACATATTCTTTAGCGTGATTGTAAGCAGAACTGAGATCCTTAAGTAATTCTACCTTGTCGGGATTTATTTCGATAGCTTTTTCATATTGAATAATGGCTAATGAATCCTGACCGAGTTCTTTTAACACTTCACCGTAAGTGGTGTAGTCGTTTGCAGAATATACGTTTTTAGGGTCGTTATCGCCAAAGAATGTTTTTGCATGTTCAAGAGCTTTTTCATATTCCTTCTTACCTGCTTTGCTCAAAAACTGGATACGTTTCATCAAGAAAGAATTTGGATTTTCAGCAAGGATGGTACTTGACAAGCCGTAAGCCTCATCGTAGTTTTCTCCAAAATAAAGGAGTACAGCAAATCGCTCCTCATCTTTCTTGAAGTGATTAGGATTGTTGATATAGTCGCGATATATTTTAGCTGAGTTAGTCAATTGATTGTCGCGATAATAAGTTTCTGCAAGTCGATTTTGAGCTAATGCAGATTGTGGTTTACGTTGAACAAGACCATTAAGAGTTTCAATAGCGACCTTTGGTGAGACATTGAAATATGTAGAAGCATAGTTTACGTATGCAGGAACATATTCACGGTCGAAATTGAAAGCCATTTCATAGTAACCGGCTGCCGCACCCCAATCCTCTTTATCGGCAAGCATTTCGCCTTCAAAAAGATAGATATCAGGATTTGTCTTATCTGTTTTCTTTGCCTTAACAATATAATCGTCGATTTCTTTAGTATATTTCGTTGCATTAGCTTTGTAATATGAGCGAGCAATCTCTACATATACTTCAGCATCTTTTTTAGCCAGACCTGTAGCTTTTTTAAATAACTCTTTTGCTGCTTTTTCGTTGCCGGATACAAGCTCGTATGCACCAAGCCCTACATAATTAAGGGCAAAATTAGGATTGTTGGAGACGCCGGTATCGAAATATTTTTTAGCTTCAGCTTTGTTTCCTTCGGATAGTTCGATGCGTCCGAGATAGTAATTAGCTTCAGCTTTATTTGTTTCCGGATTGTTCATGTTGCGTACAAGAAGGATTTTACCTTCTTCCGGCAGGTTAACTTTGACATACTCTACACCATCTTTATAGCCTTGTGCAAAAGATGATACAGTGTATCCTACTGCTAATAAGACTGCTAATGATTTTAGTTTCATTGTGTTGAAATATTATTATTGATTTTTGTTATTATATTCTCTTAAAAAATTTCCCCAAAGATACAAAATTAATTTAAATTTACCATCCTTGGTTGGATAACGGAAGGAAGAATGCCTGTTTGTTGTATGATTTTTTGTCCGATAAAGCCGGTCATAAAGGTGAAAAACCCTTGACTTAAATCACCGTCGGGTGAAGTGGAGATTGCGTAAATGTTTCTGAATAGGGGATATCGGGCATCGTATATATATGCCTGATAAGGTTGGTATGCTTCCAATTGATCGTCTCTACGGACTTTTAGGACTTTAATTTTACTGTTAAACGAAGTAGTGGTTACGTTCTCTTCATTGAGGTCGGCAACACGTTCTTCTGTTGTCATTTCCTTAGTTTTCATGTCGGCACTAACCCAACTAACTCCAATGACCCCAATGGCTCCTTTATTTTTTTCTACAGCCTCAAACACAGCGTTACTTGAATTTTGTGCATAAACGTTTCCGGCAATAGTGTCACCCTGAAGAAGTGAATCGCGCATATATTGAACTGTACTTGAACCTTGGTCGTCGAAAACAACGGCAATTTTACCGGATTTATTAGGTGATATTTCATTCCAGTCAGTGATTTTACCTTGTAGGATTTCTTTTATTTCCCCTAACGATAAAATATCACATGGATTATTGTTGTTGACAATGAGTGCTATAGCATCTACAGCAATGCGTTGTGTGCGGCAAAATCCTCGACGTTCACGCAAATATTCTTTTTGCTGTGTATTTAACTCATGAGCTGTGACAATAAGTTTTGTTTTGAGTTGAAGTAAAGAGTCAATTGCAGCAACCTCGCTGGTATAGTAAGGAATAATATGAGCATTGCGATAAGTGAATTCAAAGACTTCAATTTCCTGATCGAGAATGTTTTTAAAACTTTCATCGCATACAATGGTAGCGAGACCGGAAGTGCTTGTGTTACGCGGTTTGGAACTTCTAGGACCTTGATTGCAACCAAGCAACGTTATTCCGCACAGAATGGATACTAAAAATAATAATTTCTTCATCTTAGTCACGTTGGTTTAATAAAGGAATTTAAATAAACACACGGTAACCTCTGAAAATTCCGTATATGATGAGAATTATTCCGACAACATATCGTGCAAAAACCCAGGCGGAATCATTGGTCCAGCCAAAAAAGTTTATAAGAAGCAATATGCCAACAGCAATATATACGGCTGCCATAATTAATCCGAATATTATACGGAGCTTAGAAGGAATAGCTTGATTAACGTCCTGCATAGAATCTGTTTTAAATTATGATTATACCAATACAACGTAAAAAATAGAATTTTGTTGGCATATAGTTACAATATTTGTGCGTAAAGTTATGCAATAATTTTTAAATATGAAAATGTTTGAGTATAAGAAAAGGGATGCACAAATCATGCATCCCTTTTACTCATATTTGTTAGAAGAATACTCTGATTATTGAAGTTTGAAGTTTACAGGAAGAGTAAACCAAACGTTCACAGCCTGTCCGTTCATTTTGCCAGGGATAAATTTAGGCAATTTCTTGACAAGGCGAAGAGCTTCATTATCGAGGTCACGGTCAACACTCTTAGCAATTTTAACTTCACCGATATCACCGGTTTTTGTAACAACGAATTGCACGATTACACGACCTTGAATGTTGTTTTCCTGAGCCATAGCCGGGTAAACAATATTCTTTTTAAGGAATTTCATAAGTTCTTCAGTACCACCCGGGAATTGAGGCATTTGCTCAACTGCAGTAAATACTTCTTCCTCATGTTTTTCCTCCACGATAACTTCATCTTTATATTCACGAACTACATTACGGTCATCGGTACCTTGATCGAAATTAGTAGCACCGAAAGCTGTCTGTGTTTCAGCAAGTTCATCCTGTGATTTAATTTCGTCTTCAGGATTAACTTCACTATCATCCACAATAGCAAGCTCTGTAACTTTTACGGTGTTGAGGATTTCTTCCGGAAGAGCTTCCGGCTGTTCCATTTCCACACGTTCGTTATCTTCTTCTTCCTCTTCTTCTTCTTCCATATCAACGAGAGAAACCAATTCCTGGCTTGCCTGTTGCTGGATGTCGGATTCTTGTAGAAGATAAGAAACTTGTTTTGTGACAAGACCGATAATGACAATAAGAACTATGCCGATAACAACAATAATAGTAGCGAGATTGTGACGCTTAGGCGACTCCATGCGGAGTGTATAAGCCCCATATTCTTTATTACGACCTTCAAAAACGATGTCGCGCCATTCTTTTGATGAAAGATCTACATCTTGAGACATATTATTCTAAGTTTTAATAGTTAATAATTATGACCTTTTCACCATTATTTAAGATGTTTAGCCTTTAGTTCCATCATCATAGCAGAGTCAGTGGCGTTGATACGGTCGATTTGGTAACGACTGATACCATTAATCTGCATTTCATCGAGAGCAGTAATAAGAGCTTCGTAAGAAGCGTTAGGAGTAGCTTTGATAATTACGATAGGACGTGAAATAGTGGAGTCGTTACGTACTTTCTTAGCTTCAGCCTGGAATTCAGCTTCATTGATTTCCTTATTACGCCATTTAACCTTAAGTTCGTTAATCTTTTCAATAACTTTTTTGTTTCGGTCGTGAAGAATCTTGCGGATACCGCGAGTTTGACCACCTTCGTTTCCGAGGAATTCAGATTCCTGCATTTTGTTATTGTCAAGAATACCGTCCTTATTCTCATCGGTAATGTCAGGCTGTCCTTCGAAATAGTAAACGTGTTCACGTCTAACAGCTCCTTTTAAAGTCTTACCGGTGAGTTCATCAACATAGTCGGGATTACGTTCGCTATCAAGGATGATAGTGATTGCTTCCGATTCCTTAACTTTAGTTTGTTCCGTTTTATCAACCTTCTCGTTAGTAGGAAGACTAATTTGAAGGGTCTGAGATTTGATCATTGTGGTACAAAGCATGAAGAAAGTAATCAAAAGCATGTTCATGTCCACCATCGGAGTAAAGTCCACGTGAACCGACATCTTTTTTTGGTGGCTTTTACCTTTTTTACCACCTTCACTTGGTTCTATTTGTGCCATAATTAATCTTCTTCAGTTTTTAATGCCGTCATTAAACTAAACTTATTCATCTTCAATGTTTGGAGATTATCCATCACAACGTTTACAACCTCATAGGGGGTATCTTTGTCAGCTTTAATAGCGATACCGGTACCTGTCTTGATAGTACTATTCAGGTTAGGACTATCAGTGTTGTAAAGTGCTCTCATCCAGATTTGGAATTCATTAGGATGCTCGAGGTCCTGATTTAGATTGATAGGAATACCGGAGTTGGCATTCTTAGCAGGGTCGAGGAGTTCATCCTGTTTAGAAGGTTCCTTACTAAGGAATTCAGGTAGCGCAGCGATTGGGTATCCGAACATACCACCTTTAGCAAAGCGTTCAGCCTGTTCGTTAGTAAATTGTACTGGATTTGATTTGTGATATTTATTATACTCGTTCATCACATTAATCAGAAGTTGTCGGCGAACATTTTCACTTGAATAAGTAGTGTCACCGTCACCGGCAAGGTTCATGAAAATCTGACCTTTCGGGCTAACCAAAATTGTGAGCAAGTTTTGATCCGGAACTTTGATTTCAGAAACCGAAGCAGGAGTGTTCACAATAAGAGGTTCCTTCTGAAGGAATGTAGAAGTCAACATGAAGAAAGTAAGCAAAAGTACTGTTACGTCACTCATCGC
>JAFLTZ010000044.1 GCA_022509045.1 Muribaculaceae bacterium
TGATCATACCCATTACAGTACCGAGAAGACCGACGAGAGTACCAAGAGTAGTCATTGTAGCGATGATAGGCAAATTCTGTTGAAGAGAAGGCATTTCAAGAGCAGTAGCTTCTTCAACTTCTTTCTGAATCATTTGAAGTTTTTGTTCTTTAGTAAGGACAGTGTTTTTGTCCATTTCGTCGTATTTAATAAGAACAGCACTTACGATAGCACCAACAGAACCTTTTTGTTTTTTGCAGAGTTCTTGAGCACCAGCGATGTCATTAGTAGCTAATTTAGCTTTGATGTTCTTAACAAAAGTAGAGATGTTGCCAGAACCCTTAGCTGAACTAAGTGCGAACCAACGTTCAACAGCTAAGCAGATAACTGTCAAGAAAAGACCTTGGATGATAGGCACAACGAATCCACCTTCGTAAACTGTACCAAGAAGGTTAACCGGACGATGGCTGTCTGGATCGAAATTAGATGGGTCACCATAGACAAATAGGTAAATGCATACTGCAGCGATAAGGCATACAACAATTACCAAGAATGCATTTTTAATACCACGTACCTTGCTCTCTACTCTTTTGTTGGAGCCGGTTTGGGTGTTCTTTGTAGCTTCCATAATTAATTTAATGAATTGTTTTGATTATTAGTTAAATAATTAATTAAATTGTTTTTAAATCTATTTATTTATCTCTTAATTTTCACTTATTAAAACTTACGTCAGAGCTATAAAATTAATCATAAATATTATAACAACCGTAAAAAATCTATTGAAAATTTACGCAAACGCATCGCAAATTTATATTAAATATTTTAATAGAGCAAAGCAGAAATGCTTTTTTTATTAAATATTTTTCGTTTTTGCGTAGTATTGGTGGATTTTTATGGATAAATATACCACCAAAAAATTTATTTTTGTATATTATCGTAAAAAGCTTTAAAAAGTTTTGGTCGAATATCAAGGTCGGTGAACGCCTGATTACTTCGAGTGGGGTTAACGCGATTGCAAAGGAAGATGAATATCATATCGTTCTTTGGATCTACCCAGAAAATGGTGCCGGTGTATCCGAGGTGTCCATATACAGACGGGTCTGCTTCTTCGCAGGTTGGAGAGTCTTCAGGATTCTCTGTGTCCGGTTTGTCAAAACCTAAACCACGACGGCATGTAGCACTTTTTTCGGTAGTGAATCGCTTAACTGTGCTATGTGAAAGGATGCGCGAGCCACCATATTCGCCCATATTAAGCCACATTTGACAAAGTTTTGCTATATCGGTGGCATTAGAGAACAATCCGGCATTTCCTTGTATGCCACCGGAGAAGCATGCAAGTTCATCGTGAGTGAATCCATGTAGCTTTTGTTTTCGAAGCAGTGCATCGAATTCTGTTGGAGCAATATTATCTTTATCAAATCTTTCAAATGGACGGTATCCTGTGTGGTAAGCGCCAATTGGTGCATAAATATTATCATTAACAAACAAATTGTGTGGAATACCGCTTGCATTCTGCTCAATATTCATTAATAAGCAGAAATTTAAACAACTATATGCATACGATTTGTCTTTACGCAATTTATTATTATATATACGGTGCATGATGGTATCGTATGTTTCCTGAGATCCCCAAATGTTATCGGCAATCTGCAACTGATATTTACCATTACGATTTTTGTTGACAATGTCGTTGCGTAATTTTGCTTTTTTATTTCCGTATAAGCCTTTTTGAATATGGACAGTGTGGGTTTTATCCTTTTTGTTGGCAAATAGCTCTCCGGAATAAGAATCATGGTCAATCATCACATCATACAAATTGATTGAAGGTTGCATGCCCGATTCATGAAACAGAAGTTCTTTAACAGTGATATCCTCTTTGTCAGTGCCGCGCAATTGTGGAATATATGTGGAAATTTTAGCATCGAGTGCAATCATACCTTTGTCGTAAGCAAGCATGATTCCGGGCAGGGTGCCGGTGGCTTTTGACACTGAAGCCAAGTCGTAGATTGTGAAGTCATCGACTAAGTGTTTTTTATCAGGATCGGTATATCCATAATTTTTATTGAAGAAAATCTTTCCGTTACGAGCCATTAGAATTTGGCATCCAGGGAATGCCCCTGTTTCTACACCTTTGTTAGCGAGTGAGTCGATGGTAAGAATAATCTTGGAATCGACACCCACGGCTTCGGGGGAATCATATCCGAGACGGTTTGCTTTAATATATTTGGAGCCTGATTTGATGTCGATACCTCCAAAAATGGCTTGAGCCGCAATCCCATCATCGGTTTTAGATTGAATAATGGCAGCAGGCGCATTATTGACAAACAGTTCGTTATATGAATTCTTTAAATCTTCAGAGCCAATGAATACAGCTATTACCGGTTTGCCGGATTTTAGAGCCTGAGTCATCGTGTTTCTTGTGTTGTTGGAATTGTCGGTTACCACGACCACCAATGTGTTTGCCTCATCATTGATATCTTTGCTAAAAGATACCGGTGCATACAATTTGCAGAAATGAGAAAAATTAGCGGCATCAAAACTATTACCCAAAACCTCAATGCCATCAAGATTTTTCAAAGGTATAATTTCGTATGCACTGTTTTGAACTACTGCGATTTGTTTTTCGCATTCTGATTCTTGATTAATTGTTGCAGCATTAGCCATGGAGCATGACATCAACAATATGAGTGCTGCAAGAGAAATAAAAGGTTTAAAGCGATACATATTTGAGTTATTATAAATTATCGTTTATTTAATTTTATTCCGGTCCCTGCTTTTGCGAGCCCGGTAATAGTTACCGGTAAAGTCCCTGATGCGCCGAGCTTGCCGTCAATAACATCTATGGCAGCTTTGCGGGCTTGCAGATTATTATTATATGTGACAATAAGCGATACGTTATTTTTGCAGAGAATTGGAGCTATTTTTGCGAGCGAATACGGATTTATCATTGCTACTACAACAATCGGACTGTCGGTTGACAATCTATCAATAACCGTCTTGTCGTGCAATTGCGATTCACTTGTTATATAAATAACATGTGATTTGTCAGATAAATTACCGATTAAATGTAAAGGGTCCTTAACTATTGTGACAGCGGCTTTGTATATTTTGGTTTTCAGATTCTCGGCACTTGCCGAATTAATGCGATTTATGATATTAACCGTGTCGATGGGTGTAAAATCAACTGCACCTAAAAGATATTTGTAATTCAAAACTTTCTTAATACGTGTATTTATTGAAGTTGAATCAAGTATTCCTTCAGATAGTGCTGTTTTAATAGCTTTTATTTCTTGAGAAATGTTGGCAGGGGATAGTAGGATGTCATTTCCGGCTCGGAGTGCTTCCACACATACAGAGTTGTTGTTCGTAACAGCGCCTTTCATAGTAAGTGCATCTGTGAAAATAATACCGTCGAAATTGAGCTCTTTTTTCAGCAAATCAGTAACAATAGCAGAAGAGAGGGAACTTGCGGATTGCCATGTGTCCCATGCCGGGATATTGAGATGAGCAGTTAATATACCACCGAGACGTGAGTTGATATACATTTTAAATGGCAGCAAATCTACAAAATTAATCTCAGCCAATGATTTATCAACGACAGGTAGTGTGGCGTGAGAATCTTCCGAGGTAGAGCCATGGCCTGGGAAATGTTTGGCTACAGAAAGAATACCCATGCTTTCCAGACCTTTTGCAAATGCTACACCTTTTGCTGTTACATTAAGAGGATTTTCACCATAGGCACGGTCACCGATTACCGGATTATCAGGATTACTGTTTACATCAATGACAGGGGCAAAATCAATATTTACGCCTAATAATTTGCATTGACGAGCTACCTCCTGTCCGTATTCGAACAGAAGTTTGTCATCCGAGATTGCACCAAGAGTAAGATTGCGTGGAAAACGAATAGCATCGCTAACTCTCATCGATACACCCCATTCACCGTCAATTGCGATGAGTAAAGGAACTTTGGATAGCTTCTGAGCCTCGTTTACCATAGACGCATACTCTGCTGCGTTGCCTTTCGATATCAAAAGTCCTCCCACGTGATTATGAGTTACGAACTGTAGCATGTTTTTCATGCCATAAGCCGAATCGGACGGAGCTACGACCGGCATGAACAATTGTGCAATTCTGTCATCTTCTGACAATGAATTGAATACTGAGTCGGTCCAATAGAGTGATTTTTCAGAAATACGCGCAGCATAAATCTCCGGGGTCAATGCGTCGGTAGTCACGGGGTGAGCCATTGAGCATACTGTGCAAACAGTAAAAAACAGTATTTTATGGAAAAATCGTTTCAAAACCGTATTATTTTATTTCAAATTCATTCTTGTCTCGGATGATGAGGTTATGTGCTCGCGGTTGTTTCCTTTTTCTTTTAAAGATTCTATAACAACGGTACCGAACTTTTCTTCATCGACAGCAACCAATGTGCCGTTTTTCAAAGGTGCCATATAATCCCCTCCATTCGCGAGATAATCGAGAGTAAGCAGGGTATATATTTTGTTATCTTTTATTTTGTGACCATGAAGTGTGGCTTTGGTGATTCTGTTGTTGCCATCATATTCTACATGTACTCCATTGCTCACAGCATCGCCTCCACGCGAGACCATGACGGAGAATGCATCAATTAAATCTTTACCCTTTATTTTAAGAACAACCAAACGATTGTCGAATGGGAACATGGCTCCAAGCAGTCCTTCGGAGATATTGCCTTTTGGTAAATCTCGGCGCATACCGCCCTTATTCATAATTGCCAAATCAATGTGTTCATTGTAAATTCTGTTACCCAGCGAATAAGCTAAATCGGCAATCCAATTTAATGTTTGAGAAGATGTGCGGTTTGGAAGTTCTACATCAGAAACAATAATCACATTATTCATCATTGAATCCACAATATGTTTATAGGGTGCGATATATTTTACCAAAGATGAATCGATATGTGTATCGTAATGCGAGTCAATTGGTAATAGTTGGGATTTGGCAACTAATGAGTCTCCAGCGAACGATACATCTATAACACCTAAGTTTTTGCCGGCTCCGCCTGCTTGACACACTGTGATTAACTTACCTTCGGCATTAGGGATTTTCCATGCAGGAGAATTATCTTTTTCCGGGTCGATAGCGGTGTGGCTGTGTCCACCGATAAGTAAGTCGATATATTTTGATTTGTTAATGAGTTCCACATCGTTTTCTTTACCACGTGTGTATTTGTATCCTATATGAGATATCACAACAACGGCATCGGCTTCGCGTGATTTTTTAAGCATTCCGGCTATTGAATCTGAATAGGTGTATGGATTGTTGTATATAATGCCTTGTGAGTTTGTTGCTGCAATCATTCCTTCCGGATTGAGATTGATTCCCAAAAAAGCTATTTTTTTACCCGAAAATTCACGTATTATATACGGTACAAACAAATTATCAAGCGGAGTATCGGTTAAATCATAGTTCGTGGAGATTTTTGCAGCTTTTAGTTGGCTATAATATTTTGCTATGTCATTCATGCCATTGTCAAACTCATGATTTCCAAGAATCATTATGTCATATCCGAGACTATCCATCAATGCATATTCCGGTTCTCCGTTGAAAAGAGAAAAGTAGGGAGTCCCTTGCACGACATCCCCTGCGTCAATTAAAATATTCTCGTGATTAGTCGAACGTATGCTGTCGATTGCAACTTTGCGCCTGAGTATGCCTCCTTTGTTGTCAAAATCCGGGTCAATCATGCTGTGTGTGTCGTTGGTGTGCATGATGATAAATGGCTCAGCCCATAACTGCGGCAACAACGATAGGATGAATGAAATATATAATGCAAACCGTTTCATGTCGAAATTAAGTTTATATACTGCGAAAATAATACTTTTATTTGGTGTTGACAAAATAAATATGTTTTTTTGTGAGTTATCTGAAATTGTTATACTTTTGCGATAGAATCGGATGTTTCTGATTGTACGTATGTATCGTTTGATTTCAATTTATTTAATAATAAAAAATTAGATTATGGCAAAAAAATGGATTTGTACAGTGTGCGGTTATGTACACGAAGGTGACGAAGCTCCGGAAAAATGTCCGCAATGCAATGTCCCTGCTTCTAAATTTAAATTATTGGATGAAAGTGAAGAAGTAACTTTCGTAACCCAACATGAAATTGGTGTGGCAAAAGGTTGTGATGAAGAAATGATCAAAGACCTTAATGCACATTTTATGGGAGAATGCACGGAAGTGGGTATGTATTTGGCAATGTCGCGTCAAGCTGACCGTGAAGGTTATCCTGAAATTGCTGAAGCATTCAAACGCTATGCTTGGGAAGAAGCAGAGCATGCTGCAAAATTTGCAGAACTTCTTGGCGATGTAGTGTGGGATACTAAAACAAACGTTGAAAAACGTATGAATGCAGAATCAGGTGCATGTGCCGATAAATTCCGTATTGCTAAACGTGCAAAAGAGTTAAATTTGGATGCTATTCACGACACAGTTCATGAAATGGCAAAAGATGAAGCTCGTCATGGCTCTGGTTTCCTTGGACTTTACAAAAGATATTTCAAGAAATAAGAATAGAGTGGTATAAAGGTGGCGGGTACAGATGTAAAAAGTGTATTCGCCACTTTTTACTTATTCAGCCAGTTGAAAATGTCATCATATACCTTTTCTCTTACATCTTTCCTTGAAAGAATCAGGTCGTGTAAACCATCGGTATATACAATTTCGGTTACATTGGATTTTGATATTTTTGTTCCATAATTGTGGATATCGTTCACATCGAGCACAGCATCCGCTTTGTTAAATTCCGGGGTCCAGGAGGTCCCGTTAACACTTTTATCTGAACGCAGCAACAGTACCGGTACTTTGACATCGCTTTCCCCGTCTTGTAATTTTTGTTGGGCTTTCTGAATTGCGGAAATCCAGCCGATTGATACATCGGGCGACTTAATCAATTTCCACTCGGTGTTATATGTCCATTCTCCATTATACTCTTTGAGCAGACTGTGCGAATATCCTGTCCCACCCCCTTGTTTTATTTTTACATTTTTTAGAATAGAAGAAAAGAATGTTACAGCAGGTACCAATATGTTTTCTGTATTGTTGCTTAAATTCCAATCAAGAAAAGGACTGTTGAGTATCAGGTTGATAACAGGATATTTTATATTGGTATTCGACGCGAGATAATATGAAGTGATAAGTCCGCCGGTGGAATGTCCCATGAGTGTGATTTTTTTATTTCCATCTGTTACTATTTGTTGTAAAGCAGAGTCAATATCTGTGAAATATTCTTTCAAATCTCTTGCTTCGAAGGGCGTTTGTCCGTTGGATAATGAGCGACCATATTTTCTTAAATCAACAGCATAGAAATTATAGCACGAATCAACAAATCTGTCGCCCATCTCTTTTTGGAAGAAGTAATCATTGAATCCATGTACATAAAGTATAGCATGCTTGGATGAATCGCATTTAGCATTCTTTCTGATGATTGTGCTTCTTACGTTGCCGGAATAATCATCGGGTTGTTTAACGTAGCGTGCTTCATATCCGTCTCCTAAAATATCAGTGTGCCAGTTGGTAGAATATTGTTCCGAAATGGATGTGTGGTGGGTGCATGCGGTAAGTGCAAACGATAGTATTGCTGCAAAATTAAAAATTTCTTTCATACTGCGATGGTTAATTCTTTCTTGAGCCCAGTAAAATCATTACATAATAGAACAACGTGGCGAGACTGCTTGCAGCTGCTACCACATAAGTGTAGGCTGCTGACTTTAGTGCGTCTGTGGCAAAATAATTTTTTTGTCCAACGGCTATTCCGGAGTGATTAAGCCATCCCACAGCTCGTTTGCTCGCGTTGATTTCTACCGGCAATGTGATTATACTGAATAAAGTTGTCATTGCAAAGAGTACGATGCCGAATATCAGCACGTGTGGCACTGTTTCCACGAGTAATATGCCTGCCATTAAAATCCATGGGATGAGTTGCGATGCAAAATTTACAGGGGGAACAAGTAATGACCTTAGGGTGAGAGGTCCGTAATGCGTGGCATGTTGTACCGCATGCCCACACTCATGGGCAGCTACTGCAGCTGCGGCAATACTATTTGTTGAATATACTTTTTCACTCAGATTTACCGTTTTTGTGACCGGATTATAGTGGTCGGTTAGCATTCCTTTAACAGGCTTTACTGTGACATCGGTAATCCCGTTGTCGTGCAGCATCTTTTCTGCCACTTCCTTGCCGGTCATACCGCTGTCAAGAGGTATGGCTGAATACTTTTTAAATTTGCTATTTAGTGAACTTTGCACTGCGTAACTCGCTATGGCAATTACTATGAAGATTATAATATACATATTAAATAAATGAGATTTGTTTCTATATAGATAACAAAAAATGTGCCAATCGAAATTGTTGATATATGCGTAATTTTTATTATTTTTGTTGTTGTAGAATTTATTAATGACTTTTATGGAAAAAAAATCGTATCTTTTTTTGGCGGAAGGCTTTGAAGAAATAGAAGCACTCACGGTGGTAGATGTATTGCGTCGCGCCGGAATTCCTGTTTACACAGTCTCTATTACTGATAATTATGAAGTGAGTGGTGCACATTCTATTCCGGTAAAGGCGGATTTGTTGTTTGCCGAAGCAGATTTTTCAGAAATTGATTGGCTAATTCTTCCCGGAGGGATGCCTGGTGCAGTCAATCTTCATGATTTTGACCCACTCAATGCGATGCTTAAACGTCAGAATGATGCAGGAGGCAAAATAGCTGCTATATGTGCATCTCCGGCAGTAGTGCTTGCTCCACTTGGCGTGCTTGACGGAAAAAATGTTACATGTTATCCCGGATTTGAAGAAATGATTCAGAATGCTCGGTTTGTGTCCGGTCCTGTTGTGCAAGATGGTAACATTATCACTGCAAACGGCCCTGCCGCAGCAATGCCGTTCGCTTTGGCTATTGTTTCTGCAAATTACGGTAAGGATTGTTCTGAAGAACTCGCTGCTGGATTGTTGATGACGAAATAATAACTATTTATCTGGACTGCCGAAATCTTCGGTGGTTTTTTCAACGAAATATCGTGGGCGATGTTTTACTTCAATGTAGATTTTGCCCACATATTCTCCTATTATGCCGAGAGCTATAAGAACAAGTGAGCCAATAAACCATAGAGATAACATCATAGAAGCCCATCCGGGAATGGTTCTACCTATCAAAATTGCGCTTATTACATAGATAGTTACCGCAATTGTACATATCATAAACACAATGCCAAGTATCAATATCATACGCATTGGTACTATCGAAAATGATGTGATTCCCTCTACTGCAAAATTTATCATTCTGGCAAGTGGGTATTTCGATTTTCCGGCAACACGTGGATTGCGTGAATATTGTATTTCACAACTGTTTAGTCCTATTTGTGGTACAATTCCGCGCAAAAACATATTCCGTTCAGAATATTGCATAAGCATTTCTGTAGCGCGGCGACTCATAAGACGATAGTCGGCATGGTTTTTAATGATTGTAGGTTCAAAATGGCGCATTAAGCGGTAGAACAAGGACGCTGAGTTTCGCTTGAATCGTGTGTCAGAGCGTCTGTCATCTCTCACTCCATACACAATATCATACCCTTGATGAAAATGCTGTGTCATATTTATGATACATTCAGTATCATCCTGCAGGTCGGCATCTATGGTTATCATTGCATCGCATTTGCGGCAAAGCGCGTGTTCGAGTCCTGCTATCAGAGCTTTCTGATGCCCTACATTGTGAGTGAGTTTCACACCGGTCACCTTGTTCCCATATTTGGAATGCAGATGCTCTATGTTTGCCCACGTATCATCTTTGCTGCCATCATCCACTAATATCACATAACTGTCGGCATGAGCTATACCCATTGCCGACATTTTATTTATAATCAGCAACAGATTCTCTACAAGTGGCTTAACGGATTGTTCTTCGTTTAAGCAAGGAGCGATTATCGATATTATTGGCAACTGTGATATCATATCACTTAAATTGGGTCAAAATTACGAGTAAAACTTTACACTTACAAGTGCATATCACGCAAAAATAGCGTCTGTGAGAGATTTTTTGTATTTTTTAATATGTTTTCTTTGGTTTTTCAATAGAAATAGTATTATCTTTGCTAAAATGTAAAATAGCCGCTTTTTTGACGGCTTCGTTTTTGTGACAAAAATTGTCGTTACTGACTTATGAAAATGGTATATATAAAGCAAGTTTCAAGCATTATAATCATGGCATGTGTGTGCTGTGGCGCACATTTGTCTGCCCAGAATCTACAGGCTGTGAAACATGGAGATGTTCATAGCAATTTGCTTGCATCGCAAGCTGTTATTCAACATCAGATTCAACTCCCGGAAACAACATCATATATCGACAATAACTATCTCGAGGAAGAAGAGCCCGAAATGGATATATATGAGGAAGGATGGGATAGTGGTTTGGTGAATTGTTATCAAAAAGCATCAATCCCCGACGAAAAAGTAATCAATGTGTCGAAGTTTGCAATGCCGCATCCCGGATATGTTACATCACCATATGGGTATCGTAAGCGCTTCCGCCGAATGCATAAAGGTATTGACTTGAAAGTTCAGATTGGCGATACCATCCGAGCTGCATTCGATGGGAAAGTGCGAATTACTAAATACGAGCGTCGCGGGTATGGATATTATGTGGTGCTTCGTCACGAGAATGGTCTGGAAACAGTGTACGGTCACTTATCCAAATTCCTTGTGGAACCTAATCAATATGTAAAAGTTGGCGACCCGATAGCTCTTGGCGGTAATACAGGACGCTCAACAGGCAGTCACCTTCATTTTGAGACACGATTTATGGGATATGCCATTAATCCGGCTGCGATTTTTGATTTTGAAAATCAAACAACGCACACCGATACATATACCTTTAATAAAAAGACATTTGAAAACTCACGCGACTATTCACCTCGCGGCAGAAATACGAAGTCAACTTATGCGGCATCAGGGAAATCGACCTACAAAGTACGTAGTGGCGATAGCTTGTCTAAAATTGCCAAAAGAAATGGCACCACTGTTGCCAAACTTTGTAAGTTGAACAATCTCACAACTTCATCAAAATTACAAGTTGGCAAAGTCCTTCGCCTGAATTGATGATGTAAAATGTGCAAAAAGTCCTGAATAATTGAACAGTTGGTTATTCAGGACTTTTTTATATGGGGGATATTTGAAATCTGTATTACTTAAACAGATCTTCTTGTGATTGCTTTTCAGTTAGAGTATTTATTATTTGTTCTTTATTAAGGGCATTGATAAGATTGTCAAAATCCTGTGCATCGCCGAACACAAAATATATCTGTTCATCAATGTATTTATTTGACGATGCCGATATTTTGGGACTTGCTGTTGCTATCATGTTGCCATTTTCAAGAATTTTGAATTTCATATTGAGCTTATTGTAAAAAGCAAACCACCATTTAGAGCTAAACCAACCATATGTAACCAGAGGAAATACAATACCGAATTCTTTGGTCATATCAGTCACCTTATTCTCTATTGCTATTTTCTTCCATTCAAGGTATTTCTCTTTAGTTTGCGTCAATGCTGATTTAAAAGTGTATAAATCGTCACCGGCGATAACAATACTCGCTATTTTCGCTTTATCTGGCATCACCTCAATAAAGATTTTGTCGATTTTCCCTGATTTCAGATTGGCACTAATACTAAAAGCTCTGTTCCAATAAGAGTTTTGATAACTTGTTACCTGTTCTTGTGCAAACATTGATAAAGAGCAGATAGCAAAAAGAATAGAAATATAAATTCTCATAGTGTAATTGATAACTCTTGGCTCCTGAGTTATTCTAAAATGCAGAAGCGTGAGCCAACTATGCCACTTCTTTGAATGAAGGTCGTAGGAAACCGTTGTGCACAGATGTGGTAGTAACAGCCCACGCATATAGCGTGAGAACCGTTTTGCTCTATCTGTGTGCACGGTTGAAAATTTCCTACGTTTTCATTCGCACGAGATAAGCATTACGCTTCTTTTTCAGTAATGTCGCTACAAAAGTAATTAAAATTTAGATATAAAAGGGGAAATAACATCAAATTATTTCCCCCTACTTTCACTTATATAATTACAATTGATAGCTATTATGCTAATGCAAGGATAAGGATTTGCGCGGTAATCACTCGTACAAACATTGTAAGCGGATATACTGTGGAATAGGCCACAGCCGGAGCATCGCTGTTTGCCACTTTATTGCTATAAGCAAGTGCCGGCGGGTCAGTAGTACCTCCTGCGATAAGTCCCATTATTGAATAATAATTTAATTTGTATTTTCCACGTGCTATAATTCCTACAATCAATAGCGGAATAAGAGTAATTGCAAAGCCATACAACACCCAAAGCAGTCCGGTGTTGTTAAATACCGTTTCCACAAATCTCTCACCCGATGATAACCCTACCGATGCAAGGAATAAGCATATTCCTATCTCGCGGAGCAATAAGTTTGCGCTCGACGAGGTATAAGTAACTAAATGTACTTTATAGCCGAATCGGCTGATGAGAATCGCCATAATAAGTGGTCCTCCGGCTAAACCAAGACGCATAGGCACTGTCATTCCGGGAAATTGCAATGGAATGGATCCGGCAATGATACCGAGGAGGATGCCAATAAACATTGTCACCATATTTGGTTCGTTAAGGCGTTTCATAGAATTTCCCATCTTTATCGCAAGGCGTTCGATATCATCTATTTGTCCTACAACTGTGATTCTGTCGCCAACTTGTAATGTGAGGTTTGCACAGGCTAGCAGTTCAACTCCGGCGCGGTTGACGCGAGTGGCGTTTAGTTTGTATCCGTATCTCAAGCGTAATGACCCGAGTTTACGACCATTATATGAACTGTTTGTTATTAATATTCTGCGCGACACTACATTCTGTGGAGTGACATCGTCCCAATTCATATCTAAATTCGGACCGATTACAGCCGTGTACGTGTCAAGGTCTTGAGCCGAGATAACACTATATAGTAAATCTCCCGTTTCAATTACAGTCGATGATTTCGGTATAATTATTTCGCCGGATGGTTTCTTAATTCGGGATATTACAAAATTCCTGTCAATAATATCATGAACTTTTTGGATGGTTTTTCCACTGATAAACTGATTCTCAACCGCAAATGTCACCAGATATGGCTTTAGTTGACTTTGTTCCGTATCGCGTTCTATTTCTGAAGTTTCCTTTTCAAGATTAATTTTAAAGAGAGCTTTAATAATTATTAATGACAAAATAATACCTACTACACCAAGCGGATATGCTGCGGCATATCCCATCGACATGTTTTGTATCGTAGCACTGACATCGGACGTTGAGCCATTTACTTCAATCAACGTTTGCTGGGCGGCACCTAATCCGGGGGTATTTGTTACAGCACCCGACAGCACCCCAATCATATCTGTAATGGATATATTTCCAAAACCGAAATATATAATGAGTCCAACTGCTATATTGAGCCCGACTATCAAAAGGGCCAATCCGTTAAGCAATATACCCCCCTGTTTGAATGATGAAAAAAATCCGGGACCAACTTGCATACCTATGGAGAATATGAATAGTATTAATCCGAATTCTCTGAGAAAATTAAGCACATTGGTATTAACTGAAAATTGAAAATGCCCAAGCAAAATTCCCACGAAAAGTACAAACGTTACACCGAGCGACACCCCGAATATCTTGATCTTGCCGAGTCGCACTCCAAGTGCAATGGTGAGAGCGTAAATAAACACTATATGCGCTATTGAGTCTGTTTCAAATAGCAAACTTTCAATCCACTCCATAAATCTGTGTATTGTATATTTTACAAATCGGGCGCAAAGGTACGAAAAAATACGCTATTTATTTACGTTCTGTTCGGCTTCAAAACAAAAAGGCTGCATAAAATCATTGTTTATGCAGCCTTATCGGTTGGTGATTAAATTATTAGTATTTATGCGAAGTTTCTTTCATTTCTGTGTTTGTCATTTTGTTTTTGTTCATAGAGCGCCATGCCCAAATTATATATCCGAGGACAAAAGGTATTATCAGTGACACTACACTCATCACAGTAAGAGTAAATTCGCTCGAACTACTATTGCGGATGCTTAGTGAGCTATTGATGTCAAGTAGCGATGGGTAGTATGCCGTGTTGTTGTATCCGGAAATGAAGAAAAGCGACATTACCACAAGAACCACTCCAATGCCGTACCACCATATTCCCTTACAATATTTGGCGGTAAATAGAGTGCGGTAGAGCGAATACAATATCATGAGCACTCCGATTAGCAGCATTGTGGCGCACCACCACATTTCTACCAAATTGAGGAAATATTTATATGCAACAACTTTAAACTCATATACTCCGGCAATGTCGGTCGATACCGATTCATACCCGTTTGAAGTAAACAGCACGATTGCAAACGTGATAAACAGCACTAAAAATAATGGTGCGTTCCACAACAATCCTTTTTTTTGTGCTGCTACTATACTATCATCGTCAATACTGTTTATGAAATACAGAGATGCTGATACGCGTGCCAAGAATAGGATTGTAAACCCGAGTAGCAAGTTTTTCCAATTGACAATAGCTTCTAATCCATGCCATTCCCCCCACACGGAAATTACCGGTGAAGAACTTTCTACGAAATTTAATCGGTTAACTGTAAATTCCGCTCCAAAGAAAAACATTGCAACGGCAACACCAATCAGAATGCACCCTATGGTCCCGTTTATAAACAGAAATGTATCATAAACATTTACTCCCAACAGGTTGCCTTTCTTGCTTCGGAATTCGTATGATACCGCTTGCAGTACATAACCCAGCAATATTAATATCCACAGCCAGTATGCTCCTCCAAAACTTGTAGAATAAAACAACGGAAATGATGCGAAAAACGCTCCGCCAAATACTACGAGAGTGGTGAATGCAAACTCCCACTTTCTGCCGAGTGTATTCACAAGCATGGTGCGGGTATCTGTATTCTTTGTGAATATCAACATTGTTTGTCCGCCTTGAACAAACATAAGGAATACCAGAGCGGCGCCGAGAACAGATATCAGCAACCACCAATATATTTGTAATGATTCGTAATCCATATTGCTCTGTTTATTGATTATCTATATTTAACTTCGACTGCTTGTTTATGTAGTTGAGCAGAATACATATTTCTGCAACCAAGAATATTGTGAATAATACGGCAAATATCCAAAATGTAAGCTGTACTTGTCCGGAAGATATGGCTGAAATTGCTGCGCGCGAGGGCATCAAATCTTGTACTAACCATGGCTGTCTGCCGACTTCTGCCGTAATCCATCCGCTCTCGCTGCATATCCACACAAGTGGAATTGAAAGCATAGCTATCCACTGCATCCATTTGTTTTTCTGCATTATTTCCGTGCGATACACAAAGAATCCGACTAATATAATTACAGCAAACAGTATCCCTCCCAATATCACCATTATATGGAATGAGTAGAATGTGAGCGGCACATTGGGAATAGCTTCATCAGGCGAATCAAAATATCCG
>JAFLTZ010000045.1:0-2294 GCA_022509045.1 Muribaculaceae bacterium
CCAACGGCATAGCGCTGGAGGCCGTGTCGGAGGCGAAGCCCGACGAGTCGCTGCGGATGCCTGATGAAACAAGACGGAAAGTCGTCATCATGGTCTCGGCATTCCGTGCGCAGAAGGACCAGCCGACATTGATTAGGGCCATGCAGCACCTGCCGGACGATTACAGGCTGTGGCTTGCGGGCGACGGCATTGCCCGCGAAAAGTGCGAGATGCTGGCCGCGAAACTGAATCTCTCTGAACGGGTGCGCTTTCTGGGTGTGCGTGATGATGTCCCTGCGCTCATGGCGTCGGCCGATGTCGTGGTACTTTCGTCGCATTACGAGGGCATGTCGCTGGCGAGCATCGAGGGAATGGCTGCCGGCAAACCGTTTATAGCCAGCGATGTCGAGGGGCTGCGCGAGGTGGCGGGCGGTGCGGCTCTGCTTTTCCCGCACGGGGACCACCGGCAGCTGGCCGAATTAATCCGCCGTGTTTGCGAGGATGACTCGCTGAGGACTGAAGTGGTTGCCGGATGCCGCGAGCGGGCGATGCAGTATGATATAGGGCATACGGTCGACGGCTACGAAAGAATCTACACGAAACTTGTAAACAGAAACAAATGATATGATAATGAATATGAAAAAGATTGCAATGTTGCTGCTGGCGGCCGCATGGCTGGTGCCGGCGGTGACGGTGTCGGCACAGACCAAGCCCCGCTGGGTGCAGAAGGGGGTCAGGTCGTTGAACCGTGAGTGTAAGGACGGCAGCTACCGTTTTCACGCTTTCCGAACTTCGGGCGCCGATTTGAGCCTGCTCGAGTCCGGGCGTTTTGAACCGCTGAAAGAGGAGCTGGCGGCCCGCTACGGCGTGGCAACCGACCGCATGCAGCTTGACAGCATAACTGGCGACGGGCGCACGACCTATCGCATATCCTTCCCCGACGCCAACGGCCGGCCTGCCGAGGTCTTCGCACAGCTCGTGGACGACTGGGCGCGGCTCGACGACGATGTGTCGAAGTTGGAATTCGAGTTCCATCAGCTCTATGCCGTCTCGGAGCCTGACGCGGCGCCCGCATTCGACAATTTCAGCGTGACGCACAGATACGGGGTCAAACCGGTGCTGATGTCAATCATCCCGGGTTTGGGCCAAATCCGCAAGGGACAGGCGGGCAAGGGATATGCCATTCTGGGCACTGAGATTCTGCTCATAGGCGGCACGGTCTATTCGGCCGTCGAGATGTCGCGCTACAACCGTCTTGCCCGCCAGAACCCCAGCGAGGAGAGAAGCTATCGCAGCAATGCCGCAACGTTCCGCAGCATGCGCAACACATGCCTCATACTGGCCGGCGGTCTGTATGTCTACAATCTGGTTGACGCGGCCGTGGCCAGGGGCGCACGTCACGTGGTCATCCGGCGTGACGGCAACCCCGACGCCGAACTGGCATTCGCTCCGGTCGTTACGGAGCACTGCGCCGGTGCAGGTATGAGCATCAGATTCTGACATGTACAAAATAATCCGCACGTCGACCATACCACTCTCTCTCGACCTGTTCTGCCGCGGTCTGCTGCGCGAACTGTCGTCGGAGTATGAAGTCGTGGCGCTCTCGTCGCCGCAGCCCGAGCTGGCGGATATAGCCGCGCGCGAAGGGGTGCGGACAATCGCGGTTCCCATGTGCCGCAGCATGGCTCCGCTGCGCGATGCGGTCGCATTGTGGCGGATGGTGCGGGTATTCCGGCGCGAACGCCCGCAGATGGTCCACTCGATTACCCCCAAAGCGGGGCTGCTGTCGATGCTGGCGGCACGGATTGCCGGTGTGCCGGTGCGGGTGCATACCTTTACGGGGCTGCTGTTCCCCACGCAATCGGGGCTGCGGCGCCGGATTCTGATGCTGGCCGACAGGGTCATCTGCCGCTGCGCCACGCACGTAATCGCCGAGGGCGAGGGTGTGCGCAGCGACCTGCTGGAGTACGGAATAACGAAGAAAGATGTGCGGGTATTGGGCTACGGAAATGTGCGTGGGGTAGATTTGAACTACTATGCCCGCACGCCCGAGGTTGAAGCCGAGGCTGCACGAATCAGAGAGCGGCTCGGAGTGTCGGAGGCGACCTTCACGTTCGTGTTTGTCGGACGCATGGTGCACGACAAGGGGATTGACGAATTGGTCGATGCCTTCAGCCGGCTGAGCGGCGAAGGGTGCGACGTGCACCTGCTGCTGGTGGGCGACGAAGAGGCGGCGGACCCTGTTTCGTGTCGCAGCAAACGGATAATCGCCGAATCGGACCGAATCTGTGCAGCCGGCTGGCAGCAAGATGTCA
>JAFLTZ010000045.1:2394-14749 GCA_022509045.1 Muribaculaceae bacterium
CGCAACGGCGTGATAGTGCCGCCGTGCGACACCGCAGCGCTTTACGGGGCGATGAAGAGTATGGCGGCCGACCGTCAGCGGGCCGGGGCTATGGGAGCCGGTGCCCGTGCGATTGTCGCCGAACGATACGAGCAGGGATTTGTGCGCTCGAAACTCAGAGAATTTTACCGCTCGGTGCTGCAATGACATCGCTGCTGATATTGATAAAACACCGCTGTCCGCAAATCTGGCGGGCGGTCGAACTGGTGAACGGCCGGCTGTTCGCATGGCGCCGTCCCGGCTTCGGCCATACGGTGGCTGAGGTGCTGGCGGAGTATGGCGGCGGGGAGTTCGGGCTCGCACCGGTTGCGGCCGAAGATATTCCGGCTCTGTCGGAGTTTCTGAACAGACAGCCGGCCGAAAGCCGCGAACATTTCGACCCCCACGGATTCGATGCCGGAACACTGACGCGGCTGCTCCGCAATCCGGCCTTTGCGATGATGAAGGCCGTGCGCCGTGACGACGGCTCTCTCGCCGGATATTTTTTTCTGCGCTGTTTCTTCATCGGGCGTGCGTTTCACGGCCTGATTGTGGACAGGAGCTGTGCGAACCGCGGACTCGGCACCTCGATGTGGGCCGTGTCGTCGCAAATCTGCGACCGCTGCGGATTGCGCATGTTCGCCACTGTGTCGCGGCACAATGGTGCGTCGCTCGCATCGGCACGGCGCGGAACGCAGGTGACGGTGACCGAAGAGCTTGCCGGCGGGTATTTGCTGGTCGAGTGTAAATCCGGAAACGATGAAAAGACTCTTTGACATTACGGCTTCGCTCTTCGGGCTGCTGGTGCTGTGGCCGCTGCTGCTGGCCGTGGCCGCGGCGGTGAGGGTAAAGATGCCCGACGGACCGGTGCTGTTCCGCCAGAAAAGAGTGGGGCAGTACGGGCGGTTGTTCACGCTGGTCAAGTTCCGCACGATGACGGCGAATCACGGCGGGGCGTGCGTGAGTGTCGCCGGCGACAGCCGCATAACGCCTCTGGGTGCATTTCTGCGTCGCCGGAAACTGGACGAACTGCCCGAATTGTGGAACGTGTTGCGGGGCGACATGAGCTTCGTTGGCCCGCGTCCCGATGTGCCGGGATATGCCGACCGTCTTCAAGGCGAAGAGCGCAGGATTCTGGAACTAAGGCCCGGAATCACTGGCCCGGCAACGCTAAAATACCGCAACGAGGAGGAGCTGCTGGCCGCACAGCCCGATGCACAACGATACAACGATGAAATAATATATCCCGACAAGGTGCGAATCAATCTGGAATATCTAAAAAATCGTACCTTTGCAGGAGATATTAAAATCATATTGCAAACACTTTTTTGTGATTAAATGGCAAACCGACGTATAAATCTGTGTCTTGCCCGCATGTGCGGCGAGGAACAGAAATATATACAGGAGGCGTTTGATACCAACTGGGTAGCCCCGCTGGGTCCAAATGTAGATGCATTCGAGGCCTTGCTCGAACGGTATGAAGGCTGCGGCAAACACATAGCAGCTCTTTCGTCGGGCACGGCGGCTCTGCATTTGGGGCTCGTCATGATGGGCGTCGAACGCGGTGACGAGGTAATATGTCAGAGCTGGACATTCGCCGCGTCGGCCAATCCGGTGGTTTATCAAGGTGCTACGCCCGTATTCGTCGACAGCGAAGAGGATACGTGGAACATCTCGCCTCAACTGCTTGAAACCGCCGTGCGCGACCGCATACGCATCACTGGACGCAAACCCAAAGCCATCGTGGCAGTGCACCAGTACGGCATGCCGGCACGCATGGACGAAATCATGGAAATCGCCGCACGGTATGAGATTCCGGTGCTGGAGGATGCCGCCGAGGCACTCGGCTCGCGCTACGACGGGCAAATCTGCGGCACGTTCGGCGACTACGGCGTGCTGAGCTTCAACGGCAACAAAATGATAACCACCAGCGGCGGCGGTGCGCTGGTGTGCCCAACGGCCGAGGCCAAGCAACGCACGCTATTCTACGCCACGCAGGCCCGCGAACCGGTGCCATATTACCAGCACGAGGTAATAGGCTACAACTACCGTCTGAGCAACATATGCGCCGGCATCGGACGCGGACAGATGTCAGTGCTGGACGAGCATGTGGAGCACCACCGCCGGCTGGCGAAACTCTATGCCGGACTGCTGGCCGGAGTCGACGGCATCAGCATGCACATGAATCCGTCGGAGCGGTTCGACAGCAACTACTGGCTCAGCACCATAATAATCGACAGCGCCGTCACAGGCACCGACAGCGAACATATACGCCGGCATCTGGAGTCGTGCAACATCGAGAGCCGCCGGTTGTGGAAACCCATGCACATGCAGCCCGTGTACAAGGATGCGCCGCGGTATGTCGACGGCGTGAGCGAAAGGCTGGCTCCGGCTGGGCTGTGCCTGCCGAGCGGACCGTGCGTCAGCGAAGAGGATGTGCATAGAATCGTAAACGAAATCGTAAGATGTGTAAAAAGATAAAGGAGTGGTTCCTCGGGCACGGTTTAGGCCCTCACTGGGGCAAACTGCTGATGGCCGACTGCGCCATTACGGTCATTGCCGGCGGCATGGCCTATATGTTCAACCACGGAGTGACGAACGCCGTGACGAATTACGTGTGGCTGCTGGAGCTGCTGGCGGCGGTCATGCTGTGTTATCTGGCGGGCTTCCTGCTGACGGGAACATACAACAGCTTCGCACGGCCGTCGAACGTCAATTTCCGCAGCGCCGTGGCGGCTGTCGCATTGGGTGCGGCGGCATCTGTACTGCTGAGCCGGTTCTCGGGATTGGGACAGATGAAGATATTCGCGGCGCGCGATTTCATATTGCAGGTAATCTTCATCATGGTCGGCATGAATATGCTGCGTATGCTGGTGAAGGCGCATTACGACATATACAGCCGGCGCAGCGGCACCGTGGGAGCATACGGTCTGAGTGACATGGCGCTGCTGAACATGGAGATGTCCGAGCTGCTGCAGCGCCGGCCGATTGAGGTCGACGACGAGGCCATACGCAGCGAAATGCACGGCAAACGCATATTCGTGACTGGCGCCGGAGGCAGCATCGGCAGCGAACTGGCGAATATTCTGGCCGGGTATGAACCCGAGTCGCTGGTGCTGATAGACCAGGCCGAGACGCCGCTGCACGACGTCTGCATGATGATGGAGCGCGAACATCCGTCGGTGAAATACCGTGCGATTGTGACTGACATCTGCCACAGCCACCGCATGGAGAGCATATTCGTGGAGTATCGTCCGCAGATTATCTTCCATGCCGCGGCCTACAAGCATGTGCCCATGATGGAAGACAATCCGGTGGAGAGCGTGCTGAACAATGTCGACGGCACGGTGAAACTGGCCAATCTGGCCGTGCGCAGCGGCGTCGACAAGTTCGTGATGATTAGCACCGACAAGGCAGTGAACCCGACCAATGTAATGGGATGCTCGAAACGAATCTGCGAAATCTACTGCCAGAGTCTGGCGCGCGATACCGTGCGCCACGGCAGCTGTCAGTTCATCACCACGCGTTTCGGCAACGTGTTGGGGTCGAACGGTTCGGTGGTGCCGATATTCCGCGAACAAATCCGGCGCGGCGGTCCGGTGAGGGTAACCCATCCGGATATTATACGCTATTTCATGCTAATCCCCGAGGCATGCCGGCTGGTGCTCGAGGCTGCGACAATAGGCCACGGCGGCGAAATTTTTGCTTTCGACATGGGCGAGCCGGTGCGCATTGCCGACCTCGCGAAGAAGATGATACAAATAAGCCGGCGACGGGATATAAAAATCGAATATACGGGACTTCGTCCAGGCGAAAAACTCTACGAAGAGGTGCTCACGGACGACGAAACGGTGCTGCCTACATCTCACGACAAGATAAAAATCGCCAAGGTGCGCGAGTACGATTTCGAGGATGTCAGCCGCCGGATAGGCACGCTGATAGAGGTGGCACGCACGTATGATGCCCGGCAGACGGTGGAGATGATGAGCGGAATCGTGCCCGAGTATAAGAACAAAAAACGGGAGCGTTGAACCATGTGGCCTTTCAGAAGAAGAATATCGCTCAAGGCATCGGGGCTGTTCGACGGCTTTGTCGACCGGCACAGCCACATCCTGCCCGGCGTCGACGACGGCGTGCAGACTCTGGACGAGGCGCTGTCAATACTGAGTCTGTACGAACGGCTGGGGGTGGCCGAGGTGTGGCTCACGCCCCACGTGATGGAGGATATCCCCAACACCACCGCCGGCCTGCGCGCACGGTTCGATGAACTGGCGGCAGCCTATGGGGGCGGCATACGGCTGCACCTCGGGTCGGAAAACATGCTCGACAACCTGTTCGAGGAGCGGCTGGCGGCAGACGACCTGCTGACGGCGGACGAAAACAGAGTGCTGGTGGAGACCTCGTACTTCAACCCTCCGATGGGGCTGTACAATACGTTGCAAAGGCTCCGCAGCAAAGGATATACGCCCGTGCTGGCGCATCCGGAACGATACCTGTACATGGGGCACGACGACTACCGCCGGCTGAAGGACGAAGGCGTGGAGCTGCAGCTCAACGTGCCGTCGCTGGCAGGCATGTACGGCAAATATGTGCGCGAGAAGGCCGAATGGCTCAAGCACAATGGATTTTACGACTGCATGGGGACCGACGTCCACAACATACACATGGCAGAGAGATTTTTTGAATAGAAAAAAATATAAAAAATTATTGCAATATGAAGACACGAAAATCAATCGGTTTCGCGGCGAGAGTGTTTCTTGCCGGCCTGATGACCACTTTTGCGCTGACGTCCGCAGCGCAGAACAATGCCGGTGCATTAAGAGAGGTGTTGCGTGATACCACCTACTACGATGCGCCGACTACAATCCATGTGGAGCGCGATTCGCTGTTCGACCCCATGCGTGTCGTGACCAACCGCTTCAGCAAGGACTGGTTCCTCTACGGCGACGTCGGCGTGCACACGTTCCGCGGCGACTACTCCAATCTGGGAAAATTCAGCGGCACGCTGTCGCCCGACTTCGAGGTCGGATTCGGAAAGTGGTTCACGCCCGGAATAGCGCTGCGCGTGGGGGCCATGTACTCCAACACGCGCGGATATTTCAGCGAATATTTGCACAACAATCCGGCAGCCGAGGATTACAGTTACAACGCCATAAAAGCCAACTGGTTCGACTTCAATGCCGGCGCATTGCTCAATCTGTCGCGTCTGTTCGTGGGTTACGAAGGCTACGGCAGCCGGCGGCTGATGAACCAGTTCTTGCTGTATGCCGGCATCGGAATCGTGCACCACACGGGTTACGGCGGAGGCTACGGCTCCAACAACGAACTGAATGCACGTCTCGAGTTCCAGTACAGCCGCTTCTTCTCGCCCAAGAAGCGCGCATCGCTCGACCTGAAGGTGCGAAGCATATTCTACGAAACGAATCACGACGGCGAGTGGGGACAGGCCAATTATGCGGCTAACAAAATCGACCTCAATGTCGGCGTTTCCCTCGGCTTCACGGTATATCTGGGCAAGGGATGGAGCCAGAGCACGACCAAAATCTACCAGCGCGACTATCGCGAACAGAGAGTGATGGTCGTACAGGAACGCGAGGTCGAAGAGCCCAAAATCGAGTACGGAACCATGACATTCTATGTGTTCTATCCCAACAACTACTCGGGCCGCGACGATGCGCCGCTGGTGGCTGGTGCAACGGTCAATGCGCTGGACTATCTTGCCGGTGGTATCTTTACGCAGAAACGATACGTAAACACCAGCGCCGTAACTTCGCGCCTTGCGCAGGGCGACTCGCCGAACAGACTGGCGACGGAGAATATCCCCACGGAACCCGCAGACCGCGAATTTGAGATTAACTACGTGCCGCGCGGTTACGAGATGTCCGACTCGGCACCCATGTCGCTGAGCCTCCTGCCCGAGGATATGACGGCATTCCGCGAACGCGCCGGGTTCTACTATGCGCCCATCTTCGACGGACAGCATGTGTGGATGTACCGTATCGACAACGCTGCGCTGGGACAGCAGCTGTTGAACAGCATGAACTATACGGAGACCGAATCGTTCGGACTGAATGCCCACGGCGGTCTGGAGATTGTTCGGTCGCACATGGATATTGACGATGACGATACGCTGGTAAGTTTTGCCGACGTGTATGCGGCCATGACCTCCGACAACGGTTACATAGCGAAATATGCCGATTCCGAAACGGTCGGTTATGTTAAGCGCGTGCTTGAGAACGGTGTGATTACGATGATTCAGGCCGAGGGTCTGGCCACCAGTCAGGACAACTATTCGGGAGCCGATGCCGAACGAATCGGAGCCGAACGTAATACGGCGTTGTCGCAGAACCGTGCCAATACGGTTATAACGTGGCTGAAGGAGAACGAGCGTTTGAGCAATGCGGCGTCGCAGATTTATCTGGTGAGCAGTCTGGGCGGTCCGGTCCGCAAGGTGGACGACACCAGTACGCGCGGCCTGAATGCCAAGCTGAACCGCTGCGTGAAGGTGCGGGTACACTACATGATGAAATAGAGCATATTCGATGCCCGGATAGGGCTTGCGTTAAAATCATGCAACAACGTTGTCCATATCGACAACGCTGTTGCATGATTTATATATGACGCCGGTAGAACTACCTCAACTGACGGAAAAAGTGTGATGGATAGCGTTTGATGTTAAGAACGGGATTGTAGTCCCCGGAACTTGCATCTTTCGCTATTTTTTGGAACCGAAAGAATCATAACATTTGTATAAGAATATCTTAACTTCTTGATAGGTTGAAACTTATTTTTAATAGTACAAGAAGAAAACAAAAGGTATAAAAAGGTCTTTTACTTTCTGAAACCCCGGCTTTGACTCCGTTCAAATTCGGCAGTCAGAACTGACAGGTTCCTCTGAAATGAAGGAGAGGTGTGCCGATTACAATTTTGGCGCACCTCTCCGACTTTATAATGGCTGTTTTTTATTCGGTGTATTCCTCTGGAAGTTTTGGCATAGCTCCATTTTGTGTACACACATATGCCGACACCTTTACTGCGATTTTATGAGCCTCTTGCACGCTTTTACCTTTGATTATTGATGCAATAAATGCTGCGGTAAACGAGTCTCCGGCACCTACTGTATCGGCGACTTCAACAACCGGAGTCTCCTGAAACGAGACGTTACCCGGCGTAAAAACATAGCTGCCGTTGATGCCACATGTGAGGATAAGCATTTTCAGGTTGTACTTACCGAGAAGTATCCAGCACTTGTCCTGAAGATCGATACCCGGATAGCCAAACATACGGCTTACAGTAACAAGCTCTTCGTCGTTAATCTTAAGCACATTGCATCGCTCCATGGAGCTCACGAGAATCTCTTTGTTGTAAAAGCCCTGACGCAGATTTACGTCAAACACTTTCAAGCACTCGTCGTCACATGACATCTTGTCGATAAAACGGTTTATCGTTTCGCGCGACACAACAGAGCGCTGTGCCAATGAGCCGTAGCATACCGCACAAGCATCTTTGGCGATTTCATAAAGCGTATCGGTATAAGGGATATTATCCCAGGCCACATTCTCTTTGATATTGTATTGTGGAATTCCAGCCTGATCGATTTCTACTTGCACAGTTCCGGTTGGATACGGTACTGTGTCGATGTTGTATTTTACTCCCTTTGCGTTGAGCTGCTCGATGATTTCCTCCCCAAGCCGATCATTGCCGATTGCGCTTACAACACAGCTGTTAAGCCCGAATTGACTGACGTGATATGCGAAATTGGCAGGCGCGCCGCCCAGTTTTTTTCCTTCGGGAAGCACATCCCATAGCGCCTCGCCGATACCTACGATAAGTTTATTCATGGTATTTGTGTCTTTTAAGCCTTTTTAATTCTGAATGTATAGAAAAGCAGGTAAATTACTCCGGCCGACATAACGGCGATAGCTCCGGATATGCCTGTGTAACCCTGAGCCAAGCCCATGCAGAATGGGAATACTGTGCCGCCGATAAGCCCCATAACCATAAGACCTGAGATTTCATTTTTCTCATTGGGCTGAGCTATGAGTGCCTGTGAGAATACAACTGAGAAAATGTTGGAGTTGCCGAAACCGATTAATGCGACACCTGCAAGCACCAATATCGACGACGATGCCACAAAGAGGCAGATAACGCCGATTAACATTGCTGCGACACTTACGGCAAAAAATTTCTTTGCTGCGACACGGGCGAGTATCCACGACCCGAGCAGGCAACCGCCGGTGCGGAAATAGAAATAAATCTGTGTGCCGATTACTGCGTCCTCAACGGCGTAGCCAAATTTCTCTATCAGTATCTGCGGGGCAAATGTATTAGTGCCTACATCGATGCCTACGTGACACATGATACCGATAAAGCAAAGAGCTACAAATGGCAGGCCGAGGAGCTTCACACACTCAATCACTCCGGTCACCTTTTCAGCCTTCTCCTCTTTTATGGGAGTCACTCCCAGAAACAACATCGTAGCAATATTCACTATGGCGAAAATTGGGAACAATATGCGCCAATTTAGGCCGAACGTAGGAATAATGCTCACAGCACCCCACGACATGAGATAAGGTGCCAGAAGCGAAGACAAAGCTTTCACAAATTGGCCGAAAGTAAGCGTAGATGCCAATTTCGACGGGTTGATGAGTCCCGACACGAGCGGATTAAGTGAAGTCTGCATTATCGCGTTACCGATACCGAGCAACGAAAAGGCTATGAGCATGACCTCGTAAGTACTGCTTATAAGAGGAAATATGAGCGACAGCAACGTTACGACAAGCGAAAGAAGCACGGTCTTTTTACGACCGATTTTGTTCATCAGCAACCCGGTCGGCACTGAGAATATCAGAAACCAAAGAAATACGAGCGACGGGAGAAATCCGGCTTTTGCCGGCGACAAGCCAAGGTCTGCCTTGAGAAAGTTTGTCGCGGAGCCTACGAGATCGACAAATCCCATAGCAAAGAAGCAAAGCATCACAGGGATGATTTGTGCAAGCGATGAAGTGCGTTGCGGTGATGTAGAAGTTGCCATATTCTGAATATTTTATTTACAGTTGATTGAGTAAATGTCGAGACCGGTAATTTTAGCCTTGCCTCCTTCGGCGGCTACTGTCATTTTTGTGTAGGGGATAGTAGGAAATACAAGGTTGGTCATTGCAAAACGGCCGTCTCCGTCAAACGCCTCGATAGAGCAACGGTCGATATACAGCCGGAGCGAACCTTCATTTCCATTGGTAAGCGTCGGTGCAACAGTCGTAGTAGGGAAATGACGGCTGAATTTCACTAATCCGCTTTCCTGGCGGTTCATCCTGAACGTACGTTTGCGAACGTCATACGTCATTTCGACTTTTTCTCCCTTGTCATTAGATAGAGTGACATGGAGATACTGCGTCCCTTTGATGTTGTAGCCAAGATTTATTTCACATATCCCGTCGTTGGCTGTCGGCAGATTGAACGATACCGGCGCGTCTTCTACATTGGTCGCATCGTAGCTCAATTTCTCGCCACGGAGTGAGTCGACTTCCTTGGCAGGCGTCACTGAGAGGTAGAGATCTCCGTCGGGAGCACGAAATAGCTCGAGATCTCGGGGCAGAGAGTTGGCTGAGCGGAATTGCATTGTCGGCACTTCGTTGGCATATTGCCAGTTGCTCATCCAGGCAATTGCAGTATGGCGGTTTCCGGGGGCATTGCTCCATGTGACGGTAGCGTAATGATCTTTGCCGTAATCCATCCAGCGAGTTTCATTCACTGCGTTGTCACAGGTAAATTTGTGTCCGTCAAAATCACCGACGAAATATTGAGTGGCGCTGCCTCCAAACGGGCCTCCGGGATTGATATTGACTATCAGCACCCATTTTTCTTTTTTAGTCCCCTTGATAGGTAGTTTGATAAGATCCGGACATTCCCACACACCGTCTTGACCGGCATAACCTTGCCCGAATTTACTCTCGAGAGTCCATTCTTTCAGATTGGATGATGAGAAGAAAAGCACTTCATGATCGAGCGCGCCGGCAAGCACAAGGTTCCATTTTTGGGTTTGTTCATTCCAGAACATGTTTGGGTCGCGGGCTTCACGCTCTGTCGTGATAATAGGACTGCCGGGATAAATCTTGAATGTCTGACCGTTGTCCGAACTGTGTGCAAGACTCTGGACTTGACTTACGCCGGCCGATGTGAAAATTGCTATTACTTCCTCCTTGCCGAAACCTGCGGTATTCTCATGATCGACAACGCAACTGCCGCTGAATACGCTGCCGATACCGTTGGGCTCTATTGCATTAGGCTGTTGGGTCCAGTGTACAAGATCGCTTGATGTTGAGTGACCCCATGTCATGTTCTGCCATTTGGAACCATAGGGATTATATTGGAAATACAGATGCCAGAGGCCGTCTTTGTAAAACATTCCGTTAGGGTCGTTCATCCAGCCGTATAGAGGCGTATGGTGAAACGCCGGACGATACTTCTCTCTGTTTTTAGTGTCAAACTCATTGGATAGCGACATTTCATCCCAGCATACGAAGTCTGCTGCTTCGCGCGAGGTAGCGCGGTCGTTTTCTGTTACGATATTAAGAATGACCTGGCCGCAGCTTGTGTATGGAGTGAGGTCAAACGGCACTGTATAGTCTACATCGTTATTGGCCAGACGGGCATAGAAAGTCGTTGCGATATTTCCGTCGACAAGGACATCTATTTGGGCATCGGCCATACGTTCCTCGATAGGAAGTATAAGATATTTGGAGGGCTTCATAACCCGCACCATAGTGTTGGTTGTACCAAGCGACATTATCTCCAGTCCGTCGTCGGCAGCAGATGCTGCGAGAGTCGCAGAGAGCAATAAAGCTGAAAAAAATTTACAGGGAACCGATTTCATGAGGTGATATTACGATTTTATTATGTTATTCAGTTTGCTGAAGCATTTTTTGCACTTCGTCAATGCAAAAGTAATTTTATGATTAATATTTGAGTGTCAAAAATGGTTCATTTGGTATCAAAGATGTTACATAAGTCGATTTTACGTCAATTAAGACGACTCAATTCTTTTAACATTTGCCGATTCTTCTATATTTGTACATAAACAATACCGTGGACACATGAGAAATATACTATTTAATATATCTTTACTGGCAGTAGCTGTATTTACGTTTTCAGTATTTTGTGGTTGTGAACGACAGAAAGTCTGGCGTATAGGAGTATCGCAATGCAGCAGTGATGACTGGCGCAATAAAATGAACGAAGAACTGATGCGTGAAGCAATGTTTTTCGATGATATGTCTGTTGAGATTCGTTCGGCTGACGACAGCAACGAAAAACAGATTGCCGACATAAAATACTTTATCGAAAACAAGTTCGACGCAATTATGGTCGCCCCGAATGAAGCCGAGGCTATTACACCGATTATCCATGAAGCATATTATAGTGGGATTCCGGTAGTTGTTTTTGATCGCTCGACTACCGATACCGTCTACACAGCATTTCGTGGTGCCGACAATCATGCTATAGGTAGAGTAGCCGCCGAAATTGCATATCAGTGGCTCGGAAACAAAATTAAAGTACTCGAACTGACCGGGCTTATGGGATCGAAACCGGCCTATGACCGTGGCGCAGGATTCCATGAAGCAATGTCGGAATTCGGGCTGGAAAACCGTATAATCTCAGCTCCCGGACTCTGGAATTACAACGATGCCTATAAATCGGCTGATTCGATTTTTGCTGACAATCGCGACATTAATCTGGTTTTTGCCCACAACGACCGCATGGCTATGGCCGCAAGAGATGCTGCCGATAAATACTCTCTTGGGCACATTAAGATTATAGGTGTCGATGCTGCTCCCGAAATAGGCATTCAAGCGGTTGTTGACTCCGTTATTGATGCGACGATATTCTACCCCACTCAGGGAGGAAACCTATTGCTGACTACACGAGCCATTTTGCAAGGCGACCATTTCGTAAAAGATTCGCTTTATTTCTCGGCTGCTCCGGTCGATATAAACTCTGCCGAAATTCTTCTGCGGCAAAATGAAGTGTTGATTGACGAAGCTGATAAGCTCGAAAATCTGAAGGGTATGGTTGATGAATTCTGGAACCGGCATTCGGCACAGACGACATTGCTCTATGTCACAATTGCGGCTTTGATTTTGCTTGCAGGTATTATCTTCATGCTGCTGCGTACATATTGGGCGCATGTCAGGCACCGGGCAGCGCTCGAAGTGAAAAATCGACAGTTGGAGGAGTCGGCGCGCGAGATACAGTCCCTGTATGACCAGTATCAGGAAGCTATGCAATCCAAGCTGACATTCTTTACAAACGTTAGTCACGATTTACGCACTCCGCTCTC
>JAFLTZ010000046.1 GCA_022509045.1 Muribaculaceae bacterium
GCGGTCGATATGCCGAGCATGGCAATCAGGCCGATTAATAAAAGTTTTTTCATAATAAATTATTGTTTAATTGGTTAATAATAGTTTTTCGCAATCAAACAATAAGAAAGCGTGAACAATTTTCACATTATCCACGAGTCGGGTCTTGGCGAAACCCCTGTAAAAGATGATGCAACATGCTCACGCCGTAAAATACGTGAGCATTAACCTTGCAAACTCTTTACAGATATTTCAAACCGCCAAGTTCGACTCGTAAGAGAGTAAAGTCAATGCTTTATTATTGTCGTATGTCCGCACCCCCCGCGGAGTGCAGTGCAAATGTAAAAATAATATTTCAATTCCGCAAAATATATTCGCCCCTCTATCGTTCACAACCAATGGTGCTCCGAAACACAGCAGATTATCTCCGTTAATGATAAAACCACACTTCAAAACAAAATAGACAGCTATATATCGTTGTTACATCGCATTATACAAGACCTTGAAGCCACGAAACAGCAGACAGGAAAGGAGTATTCGGCAGCAGACATCGTTAAGCAATTCCACGCTCCGAAACAGCATATATCCGTTATAGGATTTATGTCCGAACAAATTCAGCTCCGATTTCGATTATCAGTGCCGGCATGGGCCACACTTCGGAACGTACGACGCGAATTTATCTAACATTGTTAGAAAACTCGTTGATTGACAATGCTAACAAAGGAATTCTAAGCCAATTTAATAATATGTATTCTCTGTAAGAAAACATACATTGTCGTATATTATTGGTATTAAGGCAATAACAAATAGCATATATCCAATTATTATAACTTTTACAACAGATTTGTAACAATTAACTCTGCGGATATTGCACAAAACGACATTGCATATTTTCCATTCTTAACTTTTTCTATCATTTAACGTTTATTTCATATGTATAAGTTATTATAACTCAACATCTTGCAAAGCAGGCATCGGGGGGGGGTGATTTCATAGCGCTAAAAATTTGGCAGATAGGATATAATTTATACCTTTGTCATTCAAAATGTATGTTTTCTTACAGAGAGACTACACACGAATTCGGGAGAAAAACAGAATCAGTGACGGCTCGGAAATTTATTGTTCGAATATGGTTGCTGAAAAGTTGTTTGGAACGAATGGGAAAAAACAACGGATGCTTGGGTTTTCCCCGAGGTTTTTTTAAAGATGCTCGTAACTCCATGAGCTGCAACACTATGCAGGCTTGTGGAGGATTAGAAGGATTGTCTGTACCTGAAAAATGGACCGTGAGAACGTAACTAAGGAAATCTGTTGGTTCGCGATGCGAGACCTCTCTCGGCGACACGCCAAAGCCCCAGCGTACAAGTTGCTCACGGCTATGGGATTTGAGGTTTTTACCCCGATGACCCGCAAACTGGTAATAGAAAATAGGCAGCGCAGAAGAAAAGAAGAACCGTTTATGCAGGATTTACTTTTCGTACACGATGTACGAGAAAGATTGAATTCGGCTGTCAACAAAATAGAAAATCTGCAATTCAGATATATACACGGAGGCTATTGCGAACCTATGGTGGTACCAGATACAGATATGGAACGGTTTATCCATGCCGTACAATCGTCACGCCTGCCGAAATTTTTCAGTCCGCAAGAAATAACACAGGAGATGTGCGGTCAATATGTGCGGATAATCGGCAGCACATTGGACGGTTACGAAGGATATTTGATAACAATTAAAGGCTCAAAATACAAACGACTGATGGTAGCTTTGCCGAATTTTCTTACTGCGGCCGTAGAGGTTCAGCCTGAATATATTGAGGTTCTGGAATAAACAAGTGTGATGAATAAAGAGTTGTCAAACATAATCCTGTCGATTCGGGATATTCCATTGAACGAAAAGCTATCGGACAATGCTGTGATTGCATTGATGAATATTCATCTGTCTTTGATGAATCTGATTATTCCCAATATGCTCGAAGATGAATACGGCTGTGCGGAGTTCCATAGTGAGGCAATGATACGAAGCCATTGCACGTCCGATTATCGAAATGTTGACATAATCGTTGAACAGGCATCACGGTTATCCGAGTATTATCTGCACGGCAGCGATGAATGGTTGTGGTGCATATCGGTGGTACTATCTCACGAATGCATGCGGGTCAACGAACAGATTCAAAACCGAATATTCGCTCATAGTGCAGGAGCAGCCTGTTAGCCTGCATCGCCAGCAAGATAAGAAGTGATAAAATACGTAAACACATCCCCCATATGCTTATGACAATTACCCATTTGCCCGTAGCGAATATATTGCTGCCGCTGGCAGCGTTCGCAGTAGCGTTTGTGTCGGCATTATGGCTGCACCCCAAAGTAGTCAGGGTCGCTAAACTCAAAAACATCACAGACAACCCCGACAAACGTAAATTGCAACGAGAACCCGTTCCCGTACTCGGAGGTACGGTCGCGTTTTTTGGGATTGTATTGGGCATGGGAGTACTGAGCCCTTGCTACGAAATGCCCGGACTAATGCTGATGTTTACTCTGATGTTGCTGATGCTCTACACCGGTACGCTGGACGATATTTTCGGACTTACTCCCGGGATACGTTTCGTAATTGAGATTCTGGCCGCATTGGCCGTAATATACATCGGCGGCTACTCCATCGACAACTTCCACGGATTATGGGGAATCGGTTCAATTTCACCGTGGATAAGCGTGCCGCTTACGGTAGTGACCGTGGTGGGAATCATCAATGCCATAAATCTCATAGACGGTGTGAATGGCCTTTCGTCAGGATATTGCATCATGTCGTGTGCGATATTCGGCGTGTTCTTCTACCTTACGGACGATATGATGATGACCATACTTTCGGCAGCGTGCATCGGTGCATTGATACCGTTCTTCGTTCACAATGTCTTCGGAAACAGATTGCGGATGTTTATCGGTGACGGAGGTACACTGATGATGGGAATGGTATTGTCGCTGTTTGTGCTGCGAGTGTGGGATTTGGATTATGAAACGGCAATGGAGATAGTTTCGAAGGGACGCGGATTCGGATTGATACCATTTACGCTTGCGGTGTTGTCGATACCGGTATTCGACACGCTGCGGGTGATGACACACCGCATGATGCACGGTACGTCGCCATTCAGTCCTGACAAGACGCATCTTCACCATGCTTTTATCGGCATGGGATTTTCGCATTTGGCGACCACTCTTTCAATTTTAGGACTTAATTTGGTAATTGTTGCTGGATGGTATGCATTGTATGTGTCTGGTTTTATGATAGATGTTCAATTCCATTTCGTGCTTTTTACAGCCATACTATTTGATGTTGGCGTATATTTCGTTGCAAATAGAATCATGCATCATAAGCCCTAAAAACTTTTAAAGAATACTTTTCTAAATATAATTTAGACAAAGAAATTCTAACCAAAGCCAGAGTCTCCGTCGATAAAGAAGAATTTTGTATGGCATATAGTGTAGAAAACAATATAAGAATATTTAAGAATTCAATGTTCTTATATATTCGTATGCTGTTTGTATTAGCCGTTTCACTATATACCGTCAGGGTAGTCTTGCGTAATCTCGATGTCGTAGATTACGGAATTTATACTGCAATAGGCGGCGTGGTATTGTCATTATCGTTTTTATCACAAATTTTATCTTCTGCATCACAACGCTTTTTTGCCTACGAAATAGGGCTGCAAAATTACGAACGCCTTAACAAGATATTTAATACATTGTTTCTGACCTATATTGGGATTATTTTGCTAATTATAGGAATATCTGAGACTCTTGGCTTGTGGTTTTTATCATGCAAAATGAGTATTCCTGCTGAAAGAATGGATGCAGCTTATTGGGTGTTCCAATTCTCGTTGCTTGCATTTGCGGTTACTATTATAACAAATCCATTCATTGCGCTGATTATAGCACATGAGCATATGAATGTTTTTGCTTATATTGGCATTGCTGAGGTGTTGTTGAAACTTGCAGTCGCTGGACTTTTGATTGTTGCAACTGTGGACAAACTGAAACTTTATGCCGTACTTATGTTTGTTGTCAGTTGCATTATCGGCATATTGTATTATGGTATATGCCGGAAACGATTTCCTCACATCAAACTGCAAAGGTCTTGGGATAATAATATTTTTAAATCCATATTTTCCTACTCTTCGTGGACATTGTTCGGAACAGTGGCAGGAGTGTGCAACAATCAGGGAATCAATGTTCTGCTAAATGTCTTTTATGGTCCTGTGGCCAATACTGCTTATGCAGTAGGATATCAAGTTAGCACTGGCGTTTCAAACTTTGCCAGCAGCTTTTATACGGCGGTGCGCCCTCAGTTGACAAAAAGCTATGCCATAGGCGATTTTGCTTATATGAATCAGCTTTTTCTCTTTAGCAGTAAAACGATTTTTGCTCTTTTATATGCCATCATTTTGCCTTTGATGCTCGAAACCGATATCATCCTGAAACTATGGTTGGGAGATGTTAAGCCTTATATGGTATATTTCACACAGTTGATGTTGGTGTATACAATAATAATTTGTATCGGCAATCCTATCACGACAATCGCACAGGCTTCTGGGCAGGTCAAGCGCTATCATGGCATTGTGGATGGATTTGGTCTGGTAGCTTTGCCGCTGTCGTATATTGCATTCAAATTGGGCGCATTGCCGGAAGTTACGTTTTATATTACTATTGCCGTTTTCATTATTGCACACGCTTTACGATTGATTGTAGTACGCAATATCGTACCCATAAGAATTGCTGAATATGTTAAATGTTTTATACTGCCGGCGGTAATGATAATAGTTGTCACGATATTGTTGTCATGGCCGGTAAGACTCGGAATAAACAATACCGTCGGTCAATTATTGTGTGTGACAACTATATCTATTGTATCATCATGTTTTTGCAGCTATTTTATCCTATTTAACCAAGAAGAGAAAAGTATATTCCGCTCGTTATTTAGACATAGTAAAAGATGACAAAATTATTTTTATTTATAGGGTATATTTTTTCATGGGTATATCCCGTCAAGGCGCATCGCAGAATACAAAGTATTAAGAATCTGTTGTATACAGGATGGTATTCCAGATATTTTGCCGCGTTTGGTCAGGATTCGAGGATAGCTTCATGCGCAAGTTTAATCAAAGGCATGGAATACATAACCATTGGAGAGCATACCTATATTTCAAAAGGCGTACAGCTGACAGCCTGGGATAATTATAGGGGGCAGCTTTTGAATCCTGAAATCAGGATTGGTGATGGATGCTCAATAGGGGAAGATAATCACATCACGGCAATTGATAAAATAATTATTGGCAATCATGTATTAACTGGTAAGAAAGTACTCATCACGGATAATGCTCATGGTATATCGAGTAAAAATTTGCTTGATATACCACCAAGCGAACGGCAGTTGTCTTCAAAAGGCGCCGTAATCATAGAGGATAATGTATGGATTGGTGAAAAAGCGAGTATTCTGCCCGGTGTACATATAGGTAAAGGATGCATTATTGGTGCCAACGCTGTCGTAACCAGAGATATACCGCCTTACAGTGTGGTTGGAGGCAATCCTGCGAGAATTATTAAATCGTTATGATTTATTTATTAATAGCTTTATTACTGTTATCCTTTATATATCAATATGATATAAAAGGTAAGACTGTCAATAAAACTTTTTGTTACAATACTATCCTCATAGCCCTGACATTAGTGGCAGGATTAAGGTATCGTCTCGGTGTAGATACTACGGCATATTTGGATATGTTCTATCACGAGATTCCTTATTTGTGGAATTTAACTTCGGATGATTTTAGCATTACCTCCGAACCGTTATGGGTCTTGATGAATTCGATAGTTCGCTCCTTCGGTGGAAGGTGGTATATTGTTCAACTTATTCAAGCCGCATTTGTTAATGTGCTTGTCTTCAAATACTTCGCAAAGCATAGCAAATACATATTCACTTGCGCATTTCTTTATTTCTTCTGGATGTACCATTTTTATACAATGGAAGAGATGCGTGCAAGTATCAGTGTCGTGATATGTTTGTATAGCTACGACTATTTTTTAGAAAGAAAATGGGGCCGCGGATATGTGCTTATGTTTATTGCCTGTTTGTTTCACAGGTCAAGTTTCGCACTGCTCATTACTCCCTTGCTTATACCCCTTCTGCAATCAAATATCGCATGTTTGATATTTCTTATTGTGGCTTTTGTTGGAAGTTATATCATAAAGTCCGGATTATCGGATTATATATCTCTTATTGAATTAGCCAATGAAGATATAGAAAGCAAGATGACATTTTATGCAAATTCGGACATATACGGCGAGAGTAGTGGCAATATCAATTATTTCATAGGCAAGATATTCCCATTTATGTTTTATCCAATTTATGCCTTATACTACAATAAAGAACGGTATTTAGCGAAAATAAAGCCTATGCTTATACTTGGTTTGGGCTGTCTGTTAGTTTATATAAATATAGTTATCGCTTATAGATATGTTCATTTTTATGCTTGTTATATTATTATATACATAGCTCAATTGATGATTGAACTTATTAAGCACAGGGGCATTAATAAGACATATAATGGGACTATTCTTTTTAGTCTTAATCTCGCTAAAACATGCATAATATTCTTCCCTTTCTTTTTTCTTTTACTATATACTTCACATAAATCGAATTATGATATATACTGTTATCCGTACAGTTCTGTCATAGAGAGAAATATAGATATTCAAAGGGAACAAATATATAATTCGTTCGGATACCCTCCTCCTAAGCAAAATGAGTATTGAACAATGCGGGATAATTATAACAGGCTCTAACAGAATATTGCTTAATAGTATAATTTGAAGAAATATGAATCAAAAAACCAAAGTAATCGCATTTTATCTTCCTCAGTTCCACCCTATTCCGGAAAATGATGAGTGGTGGGGCAAGGGCTTTACGGAATGGACAAATGTAGCAAGAGCACAAAAATTCTATAAGAGTCACTATCAACCAAAAATTCCGGCGGATTTGGGCTTTTATGATTTGAGAGTTCCCGAAACCCGTGCGGCCCAAGCAGAATTAGCCAAAGAGGCAGGTGTAACAGCATTCTGCTATTGGCATTATTGGTTAGGAAATGGGAAACAGCTGCTTGAAAAACCGTTGCAAGAGGTCTTGCGATTAGGCGAACCTGATTTCCCGTTTATGCTTGGTTGGGCCAACCATTCATGGGTCAGCCGTGATTGGAATCTTGCAGACTCTATGCTATCAAAAAAGATTCTCATTGAACAAACGTATCCGGGAGAACAAGACATAATTAATCATTTTTACACTATGTTGCCTGTTTTTAAGGACAATAGATATATCAAGATACATGATAAACTTCCGTTCCTAATATATAAAATCGAAGATATCCCAGATTTTAATAAATTTAGTGAAATATGGAACAAACTGGCAAAAGAAAACGGTTTGCCACCTTTCTTCTTTATAGCTCATACACATAGCATAGATAGCCTGCATTTACCAATTTACCAATCAGCAAATGCGAGATGTCTTTGTAGACATGACCCTAATTTTTTAACGCACAAGCGTTCTTTTATAAGCCGTTTACATAGATTTATAAAATCTAATTATCTCAAAATTCCGGTAAACGTACATGAATATTCTGATATAATAAAAGAGATTGACACGCCATTATATGAGGAAGAAAAAATATATCCTTCAATAGTGCCTAATTGGGACCCGTCGCCAAGAAGAGGAGGTGCAGCTCTTATATATCACAACTCCACCCCAGAGTTATTCTACAAACATGTCAAAAAAACATTAGACCGCATCAAAAATAAAGCGGATGAGGATAAAGTCATATTTCTGAAATCATGGAATGAATGGGCAGAAGGCAATTATATGGAGCCGGATTTAAAATATGGCAAAGGTTATATAAAGGCTCTGCGAAAAGCTCTGGATGAATTCGAAAATCAAATCAAATGAAAAATATTGCCATAATTTTTGCGGGCGGCTCTGGCAAGCGGATGAACACCAAAAGTCGTCCAAAACAGTTCCTTGAATTCCGCAGCAAGCCGATAATTATCTATACGCTCGAACTTTTCGACAACCATCCTCAAATTGATGGAATCGTCATTGCCTGTCTGGAAGAATGGATTCCCTACTTGCAGAAGATGATTCGTAAATTCGAAATCAGCAAGGTGCAGGCCATTGTTCCGGGGGGCGAAACAGGTCAAGACTCTATTCGTGCAGGATTGGAGGCTGCCGAAACAATCGGAGACAAAGATAGCATCGTACTTATTCATGACGGGGTCCGGCCGCTCATTACCGAACAGACCATTACGGACAATATCGAATGTGTACGACAATTCGGCACATGCATTACCTGCATTCCGGCAACCGAAACATTCATCGTGTCGCGCAGCGACGGCGGATTAGACATTCCGACTCGTGCAGATTCGCATATCGCACGCGCGCCGCAGAGTTTTCGATTGGGAGATATTCTCGCAGCACACCGTCGTGCCGTAGAAGAAGGCCGCCACGATTTTATCGACAGTTGTTCGATGATGAGTCACTACGGATATAAACTGCATACGATTGAAGGCCCGATTGAGAATATTAAAATAACCACGCCGACCGATTATTTCATATTCAAAGCGATGGTCGATGTTCATGAGAACCAACAGATTTTCGGATTCTGACACGCAAATGAAGACAAGCCCTCAATTTATTAAAGACATGGAATACGTTTGCAATGCGCAATTTATTCCGTGGGAGAATCTTAAAGATAAAACCGTCTTTATAACCGGAGCGACCGGACTGATTGGCTATACGCTTGTGCAGGCATTGCTTTATGCAAACAAGACAAGGCAACTTAATCTGAAAGTGTTGGCACTGGTGAGAGATTTATGTCGCGCCGAAGAACGATTTAAGGATGTTGACAACGATGCTCTCGAATATATTATTGGCAATGTAGAACAACTGCCGTATATTGAGCATCCAATAGATTACATCGTGCATGGAGCAAGCCAAACTGCAAGCAAAGCCTTCGTGAATCAACCCGTAGAGACTATACTGACCGCCATCAAAGGGACTGAGAATCTGTTAGAGCTTGCAAAAGCAAAGAATGTGGCAGGTATGGTCTACCTTTCAAGTATGGAGGTATATGGCTTTCCAGAGAAAGGTCACAAAGTTACAGAGGATGAAATCGGCACCCTATCGCCACTTGATGTAAGAAACAGTTATCCCATTTCAAAGATTCAATGCGAAAGTTTGTGTTGTGCCTATGCAAAAGAGTATGGTATACCTGTGATGTCAGCCAGACTTACCCAGACACTCGGGCCGGGCGTTAATTATAACGACGGACGTGTGTTTGCCGAATTTGCGCGATGCGTTGTCGAGAAACGAGACATTGTTCTCAAAACGACAGGAGAAACTGAGCGGTGTTATCTGTATACGGCTGACGCAGCAACAGCAATTCTCACGATACTTTTGAAGGGCAGTGCAGGACAGGCGTATAATGTCGCCAACGAGAGCACCTATTGTTCAATTGCAAAGATGGCGGAAAAAGTCGCAGCACAAGGCGGAATAAAAGTTCGCTACGACATACAGCCCGAAGCACTAAACGGATTCCCTAAAACTTTGTATATGTACCTTGATACCAGCCTGTTGCAAAGTCTTGGCTGGAAATCTGAGGGGGGGGGAATTGCAGAAATGTATAGTAGAATGATATCTGAATTTATAAAAACTCCTTTCTTGTATAAATAGTGTTTATTAACAATCAAACATCTTAATCAATGAAACATTGTGTCAAATTGGCGATTATTTATATGGCGCGCATATTTATGCGTATGCTATATCTATTCCCGGTAAAGAAAAACCGAATTTTGTTCTCTGCACATGAAGGGAAGCGCTACAACTGCAATCCAAAATATATATTCGAGATGTTATATGAGGAGTATGGCGATACGTATGAATACGTATGGTGCATATCCGACCCTAATGATATTCCCATACAATATAAGGTCAAATGCGTCAAATTTATGTCATTGCGACATTTGTTTTATCTTGCGACATCCGCTGTGGTAATTAGTAATATGGTGATTGAGCCTTTTGTATCGAAACGAAAGGACCGAATTTTCATCAATACTTGGCATGGTGGTGGTGCATATAAAAAAGGGCTTGTAGATACAAATTTTCTACCAAAGCTACATTGTATTTATATAGCACAACTTCGAAATTGGCGGATTTCTGCAACTGATTATGTAATATCTGGATGTCAAATTTTCTCCGAGTTGCTGAGTAAACAAATGCATATCGATATAGAAAGATTTTTGTCTATCGGTATGCCGCGGAATGATATATTTTTCCAAACCGAAAAACATGCGGCCATTAGAAAACAAATAAGCAAACAATATAACATTGATAATAATTGTATGTTTTTGCTTTATGCACCGACATTCCGCGGTCATTGGCGTGCTGCTTCATGTATAGATTTGCAGTTTGACCCTGTTAAAATTTGCACAGCAATACAACAACGATTCGGCAAACCGGCTGTCGTATTATATAGGTCGCATTTAATGGACAAGCATCAAATGTTGGACAATATAGTTGATGTAAGCAACTATCCGGATATGCAGGAGTTATTAGTTGCTGCCGATATTTTGATTTCTGACTATTCCTCATCAATATGGGATTATTCGTTCACTTATAAGCCCGGATTCCTTTATACTCCTGACCTCGACGATTATAAACGAGATACGGATTTCCATTACCCAATAGATAGCTGGCAGTATCCTCATGCCAGAAGCATGGATGAACTTTGTAGTGCAGTTCTCGATTATGATGAATCCGCTGCTATTGCGCGCATCAAAAAACACCATAATGATTTGGGAAGTTTTGAAACAGGAAATGCAACAAAATCGATTTGCAGAATAATTCATGAATATACATCATCAAAATCCGAATAAAATACTCCATGAAAGTCTTTTTTGCAACCCGTGCACGCGGATTCTTCCGCCATTTGTTTCAAGCTCAGGGTATTAATGCTCAGTTTATTTATGACAATAGCAGTATATATGAGAACAATCCGAAAATCCGAAAGTTGTTGGGTAAAATCCTACGCTGGCGTATATTTGACTGGTTTGGTATAATCCAGATTATCAAATGCAAAAAAACGGGCTGTGAAATACATGGTAGTTTTAACCGTTTTCTTGATTCCGATAAACCATATTTCATGTACGTTGAAACCCCGTCTGCTCCGTACAATTATTGTTTGGGACGCAATAAAACCATATTTGGCAGTAGAGTCATATCACGGAATCTGGAAAATCCCAATCTGAAAGCTATTGTATTTATGGTCGATGTATGCCAAAAGACCTTCGAGTCGCAATGCGGACCGATAGCCCCACACTGCCGCACTGAACGTATATACCCGCTCATTCCACAAAATCGGCATGTATCGGAACAACAAATCCGAGCAAAAAAATCCCGCTCGGAGGTGAAACTGCTTTTTATTTCACAAGGTCCATATTTCTTAGCAAAAGGAGCATTGGAGATTGTGGAAGCATATAAGCGACTACATTCCGATGGATTGAATTGTTCTCTTACAATGGTGACTAATTTATCTGAAATACGGGCTGATATTTTACAACCAATCCAAAGTATCACCGGTATTACTTTATACGACTTTGCATTTACATATGAACAGATGGAGAAACTTTATGCAGACCACGATATTTTATTACATCCGACCAGTGCTGATAGTTGTCCGTTAACTGTATTCGAGGCTCTGCATGCAGGATTACCAATTATTGCATCGCGCCTATTTGCCATCCCGGAGGTCGTCAAAGATGGAATAAACGGCTATTTGGTTGACCCAGCCTATTGGTACTACGACCGCAATAATCTGCCAAATTTGGATATATGGAGGTTCCCGGAAAAGACAATTTTTTCAGAGCAACGTTCCGAATCAGTAACCGTTGCTATTTATGAGCGACTGAAATATTTATTAGAACATCGAGATGTATTGGAGCAAATGGCGTTAAGCTCCTATGAAATGGCAAACTCTGCTCCTTTCAGCAAGGAGCATATCGTTGGTCAATGGAATGAACTGTTGGCTAATATCCAATAAATTTTGTCAAAAAACGTCTTATGGGCAAAGGTCAACTGCGAACTTGCAACAAAGCATTGTTGAATGATATTTTATTGTCGCAGACTATCAATTTCATTCGTTTTCCTTTAAGTGTTACGATTATGCCCTCGGTTTGTCTCTATCATAACAGGCGGCAGATAACTAATATCCGAATTGTATTAACAAGTCTGTAATAAACGATGTAACTAATATGTCTTTTAGCGTCTTGCTCTCTTTGTACTATAAAGAGAATCATCATTCATTACAACAAAGTCTGGACAGCATCTTCATGCAATCAAAATTACCGGACGAGGTTATTTTGGTAGAAGACGGTCCATTGACGGAAATACTATATGCTGTTGTTGCCAAATATACTCATCTATATCCTATAATCAAGATTATTTCGTTGCCTCAAAATGTCGGATTGGGACAGGCTTTGAATGAAGGGCTGAAACATTGCTCATATGATTTGGTCGCCAGAATGGATACCGATGATATTGCAAAGCCCAATCGTTTTGAAAAACAATTATCCGTATTCGAGCAAAATCCAGATATAGATATATGCAGTGCATGGATTGAAGAATTTGCTGATAATACGGATAATATAATTTCAGTAAAAAAAGTTCCCGAAAAGCATTGGGATATCCTGCGATATGCACAAAGTCGATGCCCCATAAATCATCCGGCAGTAATGTTCCGCAAATCTTCGTTATTGTCTGTCGGTGGCTATCAGCATTTTCCTTTACTTGAAGATTATTACTTGTGGATTCGGCTGTTAATTAATGGTGCAAAGTTTTATAATATACAAGAAAGTCTGCTTTATTTTCGTACATCCCAAGATATGTTTGCCCGTCGAGGAGGTTGGAAATATTTAAAGAATGAGATTATATTCTGGAAATTAGCTTACAAATATAATTTTGTGTCATTATTCAGATTTTTGAAAAATATATTGGTTAGAATTCCCGCGAGATTATGTCCGACGAGTATACGTAAGATATTATATACAAATTTTCTAAGACAGCAATTATAACATTGATTATCTGAAAGGAATCGTACTGGTCAAAGATTCCGAAACAAGATTGTATTATTCCATAACGCAATGGGAGAGCAAAAGCTGCTGCCGGTGAATTCGGGAACATCATGCACAATCCACAGCCGCAGCGGGTAGTGTTCGCCTTGCTGGTTGATGCCCGTGTGTTGCGAATCGAAACGCATACGGTATCGGGTACTCCTGCCCTTGCCGACGGCGCGGAGGTGACGTTGCTGGCGGAATAGAACCAAGTTGATATGTTTAAATAAAAATGTGTATATTTGCAAGAATAAAAAATTTTTGCCTATGAAAAAATAGCATATTGTAAATAAGAACTTTAATGTCGTCGTAAATGACGGCATTACATATAAAAGCGTTATTTTTATTTATGGTCGCTAAAACTTCCACTTTTAAGACCTGTCAATAGATAAAACATGACGCTCACGTTTGGCGTGGGCTTATGATGTTTTATGGCAGGATGGTTGTGGAAGACCTTAGCGACTGAGACAGAAATATTGTCCCACGCTTTTGTATGCTTGCAATCTGAAAATGCCGCAGGGACACGGCGGATAAAAACAAACCGTGATGAAACGTATTTTTATATTTGTGCTGTTGTCGTTTGCGGCAAACAGTGTCGCAGCGCAGGACATTATTACAAAAACCAATGCCGAAGAGGTGCGGGCGAAGGTCGTCAAAATAGGAACGGACGAGATTGAGTACAAATCGTGGGATAATCTTGACGGTCCTGTATATGTTATTCGTAAATATGATGTGTTTTCGATAAAGTATCAAAACGGAACACGCGATATAATAACATCGCTTGGAGAAATTGAACGGCGCAAGAAAATATATGAACGATTGATTGAATATCCTAAATATCAAGGCGAAATAGCTGTCGGATATGACCTCGGAATGAACTCTTACGGTATTGAAACAAGAGATAGAGTCGTGTTTGAAACAACCCACGGCGTCAGAATATTGCCTTATTTGTATACCGGTTTGGGCGTTGCGTGTAATTATTACTACCCGAAAATACTTCGTTTAATCTACGACGACCACTATGAAGATTTTGTCGATGAAGGCGTAGTTATAATGCCCGTGTATGTGAATGTCAAAGGATATTATCCGGTGGCACGCATAGCGGATGTTTATTTGTCATTCGATGCAGGAGTGGCTATCGGCATATCTTCAAATGCCGGAGGCTATAAACATTTTTATACGAGCGTAGGCCCCGGTATAAACCTCGGAAGCAAAAACGGTTCGCCCCGATGCGATTTGAGTGTTCGCTATCAATATATGGGTATTTTTACGGATGCGATATTGTTTCGCGTAGGAATACAGTTTTAAAATATAATCCCCCTCCTCCGTGGCGGCCGACGGTCTGAAAACGGGTCGGTTGGTTAACAGGCGGATACAAAAATTTCAAAAATATTCCGATTCCCGAAATTATTTTGAAATTTTTTGTATCTTTGCGCGCTATGTTTAACCAATTAACTTTGTAGTAAAATGCCAAAAATGAAAACTAATGCCGCTGCAAAGAAAAGATTTACTTTCACCGGCACAGGTAAGATTAAGCGTC
>JAFLTZ010000047.1 GCA_022509045.1 Muribaculaceae bacterium
GGTCCTATTTCGCCTTCAAGTATTTCGTCCCAGCCTATAATCTTACGTCCTTTATCTGCAAGATGTTTTTCAGCCCATTTCATAATATATGACTGGAGATATTGTTCTGCGGAATGTTCTTTGTCCCCTTTTAACCCCAATTGCTTAATTTTGGCTTGACATTTAGGACATTCTTTCCATCTAACTTTAGGACATTCGTCACCTCCGATGTGAATATATTCCGACGGGAAAATTTCTGTAATTTCATCAAGCACGTCGCCGAGGAAAATTAATACGGAATCATTGCCGGCACAAAGTACATCTTCCGATATTCCCCAACGTGTCCACACTTTATATGGACCTCCGGTACAACCAAGGTGCGGATAGGCAGCGAGAGCACCTTGCATGTGTCCCGGAAGATCTATTTCCGGAATAACATTAATGTGGCGTTCAGCCGCATACTTAACTATTTCTTTCGCTTCTTCTTGTGTGAAATAACCTCCGTATGGAATGCTATCGCATGAATTAAAGTCTTTACCAATACACGTTCCTTCGCGTTTAGAGCCAATTTCGGTAAGTAAAGGATATTTCTTAATTTCAATTCGCCATCCCTGGTCTTCAGAGATATGCCAATGGAGGTTGTTGATATTGTGAAGTGCAATCATATCGATAAAACGTTTTACCGAATCTAATGGGAAGAAATGACGACACACGTCTAAATGTGCTCCGCGATATGCAAAACGTGGAAAATCCTTGATCGTGACGGATGGCAACTCAACATTGCCTTTATTCACCGGAAGAGATTTGCGTAGAGTCTGTATGCCATAGAATGTCCCGGCATCCGAAACACCGTTAATTACTACCTTTTCTGCATCTACGGTTAAAAGATATCCTTCAGCACTGGCAGAACCTGTCAATGCAGGGTCGATATCAGCTTTCAGTATAATCACATTGTTTGTCTCACCGTTATCGGTAATAATTTCTATATTTCTGCCGGTCATATCTTTTACATACTCAGCGAGAAACTTTGCATTGCGAAGTTGAGCGCTATCGCCTTCGGGGTATGCGATTTTAGTGCTGTTGCTTAGAAGGAAAGTTCCGGTATTTTCTGTTCCATATTCCACATTTTGTGGTAATGGGATGATTTGATAATCAGCCTTACCTGTTTTTTCGGTACATGAACTTGAAACCAATAGTAAAGCGACAATTAGTGATAAAAATTTAGAATTCATAATTATGTTGATTGTTGTTATATGTTGCTGTAAATTTTAGAGTTTTATTTCTTCGCTATTATCATACCATTTAGAGTACATCAAATAGTTATGAGCAATTTTTTGGTTCATTTCTTTTGCTTGAGCTGGGTCTACAGGTTTTATGAATTTTGCGGGTGCTCCACCCCACAATTCATTAGGGCCTATTTTAGTGCGGCTTAACACTACCGACCCGGCAGCAACAATAGCTCCTTCTCCCACTTCGGCATCATCCATAACCACGGCTCCCATACCTATGAGAGCATAGTCATGAATTTTTGCACCATGAATGGTTACGTTATGACCTATTGATACGTGGTCCCCGATTTCAATTGTAGATTTTTGATATAAAGTGTGTAGAACGCTACCATCTTGAATGTTTACACAATTTCCGACAGTAATGGTGTTTACGTCACCACGCAACACTGTGTTGAACCAAATGCTGCAATCATCACCTATCGTTACATCTCCTATAATAGTAGCGTTATCAGCAAGATAACAATTTGTACCGATTTTTGGTACAAACCCTCTGCAAGTCTTTACTAATGCCATTTATTTACGTTGTTAATTATTTACTTAAGTGAACTGTTTTTTCTTTAAGCCAAGTTTGTTCGTCTGCATTTAGACTTGGCGACAATAAAGCAAACACTTTATCATGATAGGCGTTTATCCAATCTATTTCATCTTGCGAAAGCATATTCACATCAATAAGTTTATTATCGTATGGGAACAATGTGAGTGTTTCAAATTTATAAAATTTTCCGAATTCTTCATTTTCAAATGCTTCAACCACAAGAGTCAGATTCTCAATACGAATGCCATATTTACCTGCGATGTACACCCCGGGTTCATCCGATGTTATCATTCCCGGCCTAAGCAGTGCCGGATTTTCATTCAGACGGATGTTTTGCGGGCCTTCGTGAACACCTAAGAAATGACCCACTCCATGCCCGGTACCATGAAGATACGTTTTGCCGCTATTCCATATAAATTGGCGTGCAAGAGCATCAAGTTGCGCCCCTCTTGTACCTTCAGGGAAGATTTGGCTTCCGAGCGCTATATGTCCTTTAAGAACAAGAGTATAATCATGAATTTCGTCGAGAGTCGGATTTCCAAGTGTGATGGTACGTGTGATATCCGTAGTACCATCAAGATATTGAGCACCGGAATCTATCAACAGCAGCCCCTCCGGAGCAAGTGTATATTTTGATTCTTCTGTTGCGTTGTAATGAACTATGGCACCATGGTCCTTATACCCGGCAATCATTCCGAAACTGTCACCTCTATACAATTCACTTTTGGCACGCATTTCTTTGCCTTTTTCCCATACATCGACTTCGTCAATCGTATTTCCGGATTTAAGCATATCTTCAATCCACATAAATGTGCGAACTAAAGCTACTCCATCACGTTGCATAGCATTGCGTGTCCCCTCTATTTGTACATTGTTTTTGATGGCCTTAATTGCAACAACAGGTGATTTAGCATACACTTTGGGCAATTCTATGGCTTGACCGAGAGTGTCGTTAACTAATGTTGGATCAATTAAGATACTTTCATAATCTTTGAGACTGGAAAGAAATTTACCCACAGCTGCGTATGGCATAATTTCTATATTGGCTGATGCTAAATGCTGCTTTACATCTGGTGTGAGTTTTGAGTTATCTATAAACAGGACACGCTGATTATCACTTAAAAAAGCAAAAGATATTGCAACAGGAGTGAATGTTACATCGTCGCATCTGATATTAAAACTCCATGCAATTTCATCAAGAGCAGGCAAAAGAATGCAGTCGGCCCCGGCATTGTGTACCTCAGTCATTATACGACTGATTTTTGAGGTTACAGACTCTCCGGCGTACTTTTCATCATGAATATACACAATCCCTTGCGGGCGCTGTGGGCGTTCTGTCCATATCTTGTCGAAAGGTGCAAAGTCCGGAACAAAACGAAAACCGTTTATTCCACAGAATTCTTCGAGGGCGTTTGCTTTACTGATGGAGAATAGCGTGCCATCTATGGCAAGAACATCACCTTCATTAAGTGTTGAGGCGAGCCATTCCATTATGGTTGGTTCTCCCGGTACATCTTCTTTCATCATCACAAAACCGGAGTCCTGTAATTGCTCCGTTGCTTGCAAGAAATATCTCGAATCAGTCCAAAGTCGGGCGTCATCAAGTGTTACTACCGCAGTACCGTTACTTCCGGTGAATCCTGAAATCCAATCGCGCATCTTCCAATGTGCGCTCACATATTCACTCTGGTGGGCATCTGTCCCTGGGATAATTACAGCATTTACATGATTGCTGCGCATTTCTTTGCGTAATGTCTCAAGATTTGCTAATGTTGATTTACTCATTGTATGTTGTTTTCTTTGTCATATTTGTGTACAATGCAGATGTGTAAATCTGCTATATTTTACAAAAATACAAAAAATCTATTATTTGGTTGCAATTATTTTAGACCTTTCATTCGAGTCCAATTGCCATATCGCATTCTAATAAGGAATATTATTCCTCTAAAGCATAATTCTGCGCACATCGCAATCCACACACCTTGCAGCCCGAGTGTTGGTGCGAGTATGGCAGCAAGAGTAATTCTTACGCACCAAATGCTGCCAAGATTCATTATTGCAGGAATTAGGGTGTCGCCGGCTCCTACAAACACACCATAAGCTACAATAGATGCTGCAAACATTGGCTCAGCGAATGCTTCCGTACGCAAACACATTATGCCCAATTCTTGTATGCCGTCAATTGGTGTCATGAGTCCCATTATATGTGGAGCAAAAGCATACATTGCCACGGCAAGGATTGTCATTATAGCAATCCCGGAGTATATACATAATCGTGCAAAACTTTTTGTCAAATTTTTTCTGCCGGCACCTATCGATTGTCCTACGAGAGTTGTCGCTGCATCTGCTATACCATATCCTGGCATATAGCAGAGACTCTCGGCTGTGATAGCAAATGAATTGGCCGCAATGGCGTAATTACCCAATGGCGCCACTATTGCTGTGATAAATATTTGTGCCCCGCTGAAAATCGTTCGTTCACAGCTCATAGGCAATCCGATTCTGACAGCCCTTTTGAGACATGTACGGGAGGGAATAAAGTTTCCTTTTTCTCCGAAAATATGCAGATCCTCTGATTTAACACACGCATACCATAACATTATACCGCCGGCAACTAATTCTGCAAGACCGGTACCAAGTGCTGCTCCCAATACTCCTAATCCGTATCCCGGCACAGTAATGTTAAAGCCAATAATTTCAATTTGCCGTGTCGGGAAAATCAGGAAAAAATTAAATATCACATCAAGGAAGCACATCAATATATTTAAAAAGCTTGGAACCTTCATATTACCGCTGCATCTAAGCATTGAGCCGGCAAGAAAATTGAGTTGTAGCACCGGGAAAAATAGTGCAAATACTGTAAAATAGATAGATGCGTTTTCTATGATTGTATCATCGCCTCCGAGCCAGCGGGGGAGAGGATAAGCAAGCGATGTACCCAATACTAACAGAAATATACTGAATATTATGTTGGCAGTTAGTGCTTGACGAAATATTGATTTTGCGGTTTCTTTTTCACCTGCTCCGAAACTATGGGCGACTTGTACGGAAAATCCGGTGGCTGCACTCGACATTAGTCCACCGAAAAGCCACGTGCTTGTTGCCATTAATCCGATGGATGCGGCCGCTCCGGCTCCGATATGTCCCACCATCGAAGCATCAATGAAGTGCATGACTATTGATGATATCTGAGCCATGATAGCAGGTGTACTTAGTTGTACGGTTAAGAGTAATTGTTCTCTTAGTGACAATTTTGCACCTGTGCGTATCTTTTCGAGCAATTGCTGTGCCAAGTAATTCTTTGTTATTAGTAGTGCAAAAATACACAAAAATAGCCGAAAAATGCATAAATTTGCATTTCATAACAATGATATAATCCAGATATTTTTATGAGAGGGCTAATTTTATCCATTTTACTATTTTTTTCGTTTTGTGTATATGCAGAAAAGTATAACACAGATGTTGTGCCGTTGCCTATGTTTGTTGAATTGAAGGGTGGTGAATTTACGTTTGATGTAAACACTTCATATAAAATAGAAGGCGTTGATGCACCGGATAATGGACAATTGTTGAAATACTTAGTAAAAAATTGTCTTAATAGCAGTTTAACCCGGAAAAAGAATTCCGGAGAAATATGTCTTAAGATTGTACCATGCGTAGGCAAATATGAAAATCCGGAAGCTTATACGATATGTGCAAGAAAAAAGAAAATTGATGTTTGTGCATCATCGGCAGCCGGTTTGTTTTATGCCATACAAACTATTAAACAATTGCTTGATAGAAATGGCAACAGGGTTCCGGCAGTTGATATATATGATATTCCAAGATTTCCATATCGTGGAGTTATGATTGATGTGAGCAGGAATTTTCGCAATAAAGAGTTTATTAAAAAACAGATTGACGCACTCTCGTCTTTGAAAATTAATAGATTGCATTTGCACTTGACGGATGGGGCAGGCTGGCGTTTGCAAATTGATAAATACCCGCGTCTCACTGAATTTGCTGCATGGCGCAAAGGTGAAACGTGGAAACAATGGAATGGAAAATATTGTGAACATGACGATGCTGATGCACACGGAGGTTTCTTTACAAAAGACGATATCAGAGAAATAGTAGAATATGCCGCGTCACATTATATAACAGTTATCCCTGAAATTGAGATGCCGGCACATTCCGAAGAGGTGCTTGCAGCTTATCCTGAATTGTCTTGCGCAGGTGAGCCTTACAAGCAATCGGATGTGTGTATAGGTAATGAAAAATCTTTTGAGTTTTTCCAAAATATTCTCGACGAGGTTGTTGAATTATTCCCATCACAATATATTCACATTGGTGGAGACGAGGCATCCAAGCAAGCGTGGAAATCGTGCGAAAAATGTCAAAAAAGAATGGCTGATGAAGGACTTAAAGATGTGGATGAACTTCAGAGCTATATGATACACCGCATCGAACAATATCTGAACTCTAAGGGTAAAAGTATGATTGGTTGGGATGAAATTATGCAAGGTGGTTTAGCTCCAAATGCCACAGTGCTGTCATGGCGCGGTCCTCAGTATGGATTTAAAGCTGCCGAAGAAGGACACTTTGCTATTATGACGCCAAGTCGTTTGTGTTATCTCGATGCATATCAAGATGCTCCATTCTCACAGCCTGAGGCTATTGGCGGATATTTGCCTATCAGTTTGATGTATAGTTTTGATCCGGCTCCCGATACTATTTCCGTTAAGGCAAGAAATAATATTCTTGGAGTACAGGCCTCTATGTTTACAGAATACATTGCTACCGATGAACATGCTGAATATATGTTATATCCACGTGTGCTTGCTATAGCCGAGATGGGGTGGACCCGGCAAAATTTACGAGAGTTCACCGATTTCCGACGCAGAGCTTTGGCTGTCAACGATAAATTGAAAAGCGACGGTTATAATGTGTTTGATTTGCATTCTGAGATTGGAAATCGACCGGAATCTTTAGAAAGTATCGATCATATTGCTCTCGGTAAAAAAGTGATCTATAACGATTGTAATTGGGCTGAAAAGTATCCGGCTTCAGGTGAATCCACATTCACTGATGGTGTGCGTGGTGGCTGGATATATTCTGATGGTCGTTGGCAAGGGTTTTATAACGGAGATACTGATAGAGCTTTGGATGTTACTATCGATCTTGAAAATCTCACGGATATTTCATTCATTGGAGCAGATTTTATAAAGCTTTCGGGCCCGAATGTGTGGTTTCCTGAGAAAGTTATTATTTCTGTTTCCGATGATGGTGAAAACTTCACAGAGCTTACTACAATCCTTACTGAGCCGGTTCGGGATAATGTGTTGTCGTTTAAAAATATATCGTGGAATGGTAAGGCGAAAGCTCGTTATGTGAGGTATCAGGCCTTTAACCGTTGGAGATTTGTGTTTACTGATGAAATTGTAATTAAATAACAGATTGTCTGTTATGGATACGAAAGAACGACTTTGGAACAGTGAGTTTAAAAAGGCTATGTGCGGCAATTTTATGCTGTTCTTTTCGTTCTATCTACTTACTCCATTGCTGCCGATATATCTCAGTGAACATTTTGCTGCCGATAAAGACACAATCGGTGTTGTCCTCTCCGGCTATATCGTTGCCGCACTATTGGTGCGCCCTTTTAGCGGATTTATAGTTGATAGTTTCGACAGAAAAAAGGTGCTGATGCTTTGCTTTTTTGCCTTTTTTATTTGTTTTGCCGGATATATTTTTGCCGGCACTCTCTTGTTGTTTGCTGTTGTACGTACAATTCATGGATTACCATTCGGGGCTACTACCGTGGCTAACAGTACGGTTGCTATTGATGTGTTAGCATCATCGCGTCGCAATGAAGGTATTGGATACTATGGATTGAGTAACAATTTAGCTATGGCGATTGCTCCTTCTGCTGGAATTTGGATTTATCATGCCACCAACAATTTTATGATTTTATTCTGGATTTCTTTGGTGGTGGCTTTTGTTGGCGTTATTTTTGCTTCGTCTATTAAGTTGCGCTATCGTCCTGTTGTTGAAGGTAAACCGCATCTCAGTATGGATCATTTTTTCCTCACGAGAGCGTGGCTGTTGGCTGTGAATATACTGTTATTTGGCTTTTGTTGGGGTATAATGAGCAATTATGTAGCCATCTATGGTAAGGAAATGTTGAATATCACTGATGGTACGGGTGCCTTTTTTGCTATACTATCTGGTGGCCTTTTTGTGTCGCGTCTTTATGGTGCGAAATCATTGCGACAAGGAAAACTTACTCAAAATGCGTTGCAGGGTGCATCGTTGAGTGTTATTGGATATTGCCTGTTCGCATTGTCTCCGGGTGTCTGGGCTTATTACCTTTCGGCATTGTTTATCGGATTGGGTAATGGGCGTATGTATCCGGCGTTTTTGAGTATGTTTATTGCTGTGGCACGCACTGACCAGCGTGGCACGGCAAACTCGTCTATTCTCACATCATGGGACGTAGGTATGGGCATAGGCATCCTTTTAGGTGGCTTCGTGCTCGAATATATAGGCTACTCTGCCGCCTTTTGGGTTACTGCCGCTTCCCAAATTATCGGCACGTTACTTCTTTTATTTTTCACGCGCCGATTCTTTATTACTCGTAAATTGTAATTTATTTGCGGATTATATGGTTGATAATGAGCCAGCCTCCTACAATCTGCAATAGCATGCCGGGAATGCCTATTCTGAAATCTTGGCATGCAGATAGCAAATCGCCTTTAATTGCCCATTCGCCGAGAGTTCCTATTATTTGATAGGCTAATATTGTCGCGGTGAGTGTTAATAAAGACGCTTTGTTGTATTTGCTGGCTACATATCCTGCACAAATTGCCAATATAGTCGATTTTACAACTATAGGTGCCAGTGCGTGTGCCGATGGCATACCGAAGAGCATAGAATTAATCAACGGTGAAACCAGCGCGGTGATTATTCCTACGCGCCATCCGTATTTATATGCTCCTATCAATGTGAAAAAATATATCGGGAGCCATGTAGGACCTCCTAATGAAATCAAATGGCATAACTGTGGCAGCGCTATATTGCCAATAATAAACAATAGTGCAGTGTAGTATGTCTTTTTGTCGGTAAATGATAACGAATATAAATTCAATGTAGTTTGCATAATGTATGTTATTTAATTGTTATTAAATGCTTTAATTTTTGTTATAAACTCTGTGATGAGTGGAATACATTCTTCAGGTGTTGTACACTTTTCACATAGTTGCTCAACAGGGCATATCCCTGTGCCGTCGCGATTGATAATATTCGGTACGCAGTTGGCAAATCTCGGAGAAATACCGGATTGCTCAAATAATAATTTTGCCGGTTCACTTATCACATCTGCATATATCTGCGATACACCTCCCATTATCATAAGAGCAGCTGCTCCTTTTCCCACTATTTTGTCAGCAATTTGTGAATCTTTTAACAATTGAGGAGTTTCGTTTAGCATTCTATATAAATCACTCACTCCTCGCCCATGGCATAGAACGACACCTTTATTGTGACGCACCACGCACGAATAATTCCCATTATGGAGTATTTCAATTAATTCCTCCATTAAAGAGTATTTTGTTTTAAGTGTTCCACAAATTGATCTATTCTACGCATTTCTGCCGGAATGTCAATGTTTTGCGGGCAGTGAACATTACATTGTTTACATCCCACACAATGGTCGGCTTGTCTGAGTTTCGGTACCGAACGGTCATACCCAACAAGGAATGCTCTGCGAGCCTCTTCGTAGTTTTGTGCCTCTTGGTTTTTAGGTACGTTCCCGCGATTTACACACTTGTTATAATGTACTAATATTCCCGGTATATCAAGTCCGTATGGGCATGGCATACAGTATTTGCAATCGTTGCACGGCACAGTGGGATATTGTATCATTAAGTTTGCTGTGTCATACAAAAATTGATTATCTTCATCGCTGAGTGGTATTAACGGACAATATGACATCAAATTGTCCTTAAGATGTTCCATATAGGTCATTCCGCTCAACACTGTAAGTACATTTGGCATTGTACCGGAATACCTGAATGCCCACGATGCCACACTGCGTTCCGGTTCTTGCTGTTTCAATCGGGCGGCAATATGGTCAGGCACATTCGATAGCCTGCCGCCGAGCAAAGGTTCCATTATCACTGCCGGTATGCCTCGTTTGTCTAATTCAGCGTACAGATATTCCGCGTCTGTGTTCCGTGCATTGAGCTCCCTTGCGTGATACCAATCCACATAGTTGAGTTGTATTTGCACGAAATCCCATTGATATTTGTCATGCTGTTCAAGCAGCCAATCATACACTTTGATATCACCGTGGTATGAAAAACCGAGATTCCTGATTCTTCCGGCTTCACGCTCTTTTACAAGAAAATCAATCATGCCGTTGTTGATGTAGCGCTCTTTAAAGTCTTCCATTCCGCCCATACCCACAGAGTGTAGCAAGTAATAGTCTATATAATCAACCTGCAACTCTTTAAATGACTTGCGATACATAGCTATTGACGCTTCTCTGCTCCATGTCGAACGTGCGAAGTTTGATAATTTTGTCGCTACAAAATATTTGTCGCGCGGATAACGGCTAAGGGCTATCCCTGTCGCTTCTTCCGATTTCCCTTTGCAATATGCCGGAGATGTGTCATAATAGTTTACACCATATTCCATTGCCGTGTCAACAAGGCGGTTTACCATCTCTTGGTCTATCACATCCTGCCCGTCTTTGTCTGTTATAGTGGGCCATCGCATGCATCCGTATCCCAACAGCGACACCTCGTCACCGGTAGTTGGATTTTTGCGGTATGTCATCTGCCCCTTATTCAGTTCAACGGCACCGGTAAGTTTGTTGCTTGCCTTCTTTGCGGCAGTATCGCATCCTGTAAGTGCTATACCGGTTATCGATGCGCCAATACCTACTCTCTTTAAGAAATCACGGCGGTCTATATCTTGTTTCTTCATATCATTATCTTTTTAAATAACACGATGGTTTTCATGTCCCTCTACATATATGGCGCTAAATGGACGTGCCGGACACAAATTCTCACACGCCCCACAACCTATACATTTCTCTACATTCACTGTCGGAATTTTTGGTGATGTTTCATCCGATGCATCTGAAGGCATCATTGTGATTGCACCGGTAGGGCAGTGACGGGCACAGTTACCGCATTCATAACCGTCTGTTAGCGGCACGCAATTATCTTTTACCCATACTGCATGTCCTATTTGAATTGACGATTTTTCTGCTACCGTTATTTTACAGATTGCACCTGTCGGGCACACCTCCGAGCATTTTGTGCATTCAGGACGGCAATATCCCTTTTCGTAGGACGACTCAGGCTGCATCATCCGTTCCATATTGCTTGATGGACGCAAAACCCCGTTCGGACACACTGCCACGCACAATTGGCATGCCGTGCAATGCGAACTCATATTTCTGATGCTTTTTGCTCCTGGTGGTACAAGATGTGTTTCGCGGTTTGGTATTTTTTTATCGACTATTGCCGCAAGTCCGCCATCTACTGTTTTTTCTGTTGCCTTCACCGCTGCTGTAGCAAGTAGTGTGGCTCCAATGCTCATAAATTGCCGGCGAGTGTTGTCGTGCGCATCTGTGGATGGTTCTGTCGCTTTCACCTTGTGTGTATATGATATTGCGTTCTTGTGGCATTTTCCTATACAATCCATGCATCCCACACATCGTGTGTAATCTATTGTATGTTCTTTGCTATTGATGCACGATGACTTACAATTGCGGGCGCAAAGTCCGCAACTGTTGCATTTGGTTGTATCAATCAGTGGTTTCAGATAGGAATACTTCGCAAAAAAACCTAATATAGTTCCCACTGGACATATTGTATTACAATAAGTGCGACCATTTCTCCAGGCAAGCACCCCGAGTATTACCAATGTAGCTAATGCCACTGTGAGCGTTATGGCACTTTTTACCCATATAACATCTACACTGTAGAACATGTAATTATCTGCCCTTTCCGACATTCCGGCAAGTATATTGTTGCCCGTTTGCCACAATGGCGATAAGATATTCTGCACAATCCTGCCGAAAGCACTATATGGAGCCAGTAATGTTACGATTACACTGATGCCAAATATTATTGCAATTATCGTTATGCAGAGCATGGTATATCTCAAAATTGATTTCGCTGTAGAATAGCTGTATCGGTTTTTCTTCATCTTTTTCCCTAACCACCCGAAACCGTCTTGCATTATCCCTAACGGACAGATTATTGAACAATATAATCGGCCGAATATCAAAGTGGCAACTATAAGGGCAATTATTACTCCCACATTTACTGCCATCAGCGCCGGCAGAAACTGAATTTTTGCCATCCACCCCCACCACTGATGCACTGTGCCGGTAAAATCCAAAAACAATAGCATTATCGCAACAATACTTAATGCCGCTAATACTTGTCTTATTCGTTTAAGCATAATATATGATTATTTGTTTAAATACTCTTTAGATTGCAAATATACTATAATTTGCGTGCATGTTTTTCTATATAATTGTTTTTTTTACTTAAAAAAACTAAAATTTGATTATTATACTTTATTATTTATCAGATTATTGATGCACCGTGTAGATAATATTTATATTTTTGTGACGTAAATATGGCATTATTTTTGTCGATTTGTATGTGGTTAATAAAGATAATTAAGTATGCAATTGATTGAAAACACTGAATTTGGTGGTGAACGGCCTTTGTTTGCTTCCCATGATTTACATTTGCGCAATGTCACTATTCACGCCGGCGAATCTGCTATCAAGGCAAGTTCCAATATCGTAGCTGAAAATTGTGTTTTTGAGGGTAAATACCCTTTCTGGCACGTTGATAAATTTGTTGTTAAGAACTGCAAGTTTACTCCCGGGGCCAGGGCCGCTCTGTGGTATTCTTCTAACCTCGAAATGACAGATACTATCGTTGACGCTCCAAAAATGTTTCGCGAAATGGATGGCATTAAACTCTCCAATGTACGTATCCCCGATGCACAGGAAACATTGTGGCATTGCTCTAATGTTGATATAAAAGATGTTCTGCTTCATAATGCAGACTACCTGTTTATGCATTCTCATGATATAAAGATAAAAGATTATGAGCAACATGGTAATTATTCATTTCAATATTGCCAAAACGTTGAAATTGACAATGCAATCATTTATTCAAAAGATGCATTTTGGAACACCGACAATGTCACCGTGCGCAATTCTCAGCTTCATGGCGAATATCTCGGATGGCATTCTCATAATCTCACTCTTATTAATTGTCATATCTCGGGTACACAACCCTTGTGTTATACACACAATCTGAAACTTGTAGATTGCACTTTCGATGCCGATGCCGATTTGTGCTTCGAGGACTCCGTACTCGATGCCACTATATGTAGTGAACTCACAAGTATTAAAAATCCACGCTCGGGCTTTATCGTCGTTCCTTCTGTCGGTGAAATTATAATTGATAAAAACATCAAGGCTCCTGCCGACTGTGTAATCACACAGACAAAATAAATACACACTGCTTGTTATGAGTGAAAAATTCGATTTCGATACGATAATCTCGCGGCGAAATACAAATTCATACAAATGGGACACTACTCCCGACGACCGGGTGCAGCCAATGTGGGTGGCTGATATGGATTTTCACACAGCGCCTGCCATAGTCGATACTTTGGCACGAAGAGTGCAGCATGGCATTTTTGGCTACACGCATGTGCCGGAGCAATACTATAATGCCACTGTAGAGTGGTTCTCTTCTCGACATAACTGGAAGATTAATCCGGAATCAATTATTTACACTTCCGGTGTGGTTCCGGCTATTTCCGCAATAATCAAGGCTTTTACTTCGCCCGGTGATGCGGTGGCTACTTTCTCCCCGGTTTTCAATTGCTTCTATTCCTCGATTCGGAATAACGGTTGCGCGGTTGCACCCATTCCTCTAATCATAATAAATAACAGATATGAAATAGATTTTGGTGCACTGCACAGCACTTTCTCCCGACCGGATGTAAAAATGTTCTTATTATGCAACCCTCACAATCCCGGTGGGCGGGTATGGACTCGCAATGAATTGATGCAGATTGCCGAAATCGCTCAAAACAATAATGTAATAGTCGTATCCGACGAAATTCATTGCGAACTCACATACCCCGGTTATTCGTACACTCCCTATGGGACACTTCCTCATAACCTCGTCAATAATGCTGTCATTTGCTCTTCTCCATCAAAGGCATTCAATATTGCCGGACTCCAGATTGCAAATATTGTTGCCTGCGATAAACAGATGATGCAGAAAATTGATAAAGCAATCAACATCAATGAGGTGTGCGATGTCAATCCTTTCGGGGTTGAGGCTCTGATTGCAGCATATACTCAGGGCGGGCCTTGGCTCGATGCTTTAAATAAATATCTATATAACAATTATTTGTTTGTGAAAGAGTATTGCGATAAAAACCTCACTCCTTTAAAAATGATGTCGGCAGAATCCACATATCTCGCGTGGATTGATTGCCGGGAACTTGCACTCACTTCCGATGAAATTGACGTCATATTGCAGCGGGAAGCGCATATTCGTGTCAGTCCCGGTAACATATTCGGACCGGAAGGAGAGGGCTTTATCCGACTTAATTTTGCTTGTCCGCGAAAAATACTCCAACACACACTTCCTGAATTAGGGGTGCTAATAGGCAGAAATATAGAGAGATAGTACCACCCGATAAAGATTTTTCAATAAATTTGCAAAAAAACTGTATGTAAATTTGGCTGATTAAAAAATAAGGCGTAACTTTGCATCGCTTTTTACGGAAAGCAACTTCGTTGATTCGCTAGCTCAGCTGGTAGAGCACAACACTTTTAATGTTGGGGTCCTGGG
>JAFLTZ010000048.1 GCA_022509045.1 Muribaculaceae bacterium
TGTAACCGTTGTTGAATTTGAGAACATATACACCGTTAGCAAGGGCAGAACCGTCGATTGTGTTAACACCTGCAGATACAGGAGCGTTAACTACAACTTGACCTGCAACGTTGTAAACTTCAACGTTAGAAACAGATGCAGGAGCAGTAACTTCAAAGTTTCCGTTTACAGCTTTAACTGTTACTGATTCTACAGTTACAGAGTTTACACCATCATACTCGCCTTGAGTGATGATATATTCTTTAGTAAGACCAGTGGATGAGAATTTAACAGTTGCTTGACGACCTTTAACATTTGAAGGAAGAGCTTCTGCAGAGATGCTATAATCTATATAATCGTAAGTGTTTGAGCCACTTGTGTAAACTTGGTTAGAACTTGAAACTTTCAACCAGCTTGCCACTTCGTCATCGTTTTCATCAGAAACCAAGATATCATCGAGACCATAGTTTGACTGAACCCAAATGCTGTATGTAGTAGCACTAGTTGGATAAGTCAATTCGTATTTATCACCGAGTTGATCTTCGAGCTGGTCGTTAATAGCATTCGAACCACCGAAATTACCGAAATATGGGAAGTAACCGTCAAGGTTAATCCACCAAGCCATAGCTACATTTCCGGAAGTGAAACTTACATTTGTGTAACCATAAACGGTTTTGTCAGCACCGTCTTTTTTACCCTTAATGATGCCAAGTGGGCCAAAACGACCTGATGCGTAGTAATCGTCAAAACTCTTCTGGTCGGCAGCAGAAATAAGCAATTGACAGAAATTGCTGTATTTGCCACCTTTCCAGTCGGCTTCAATAATAACGACAAAAGGATAGTCAATTACAAGAGGAGTTTCCATCTGGAATTCATCAAGGGCAGTTACAGGAATAGTATATTTTGTAATACCATTTGAAGAAGTGCCTTGAATGTTTTCGATGTCTTCCTGGAATTCATATTCACCGGTAGTAATTACATCTGCAATTTGACCGGCATCATTAATTTTGCGAATTGTAGCTTTGATTATAGCTCCTTTTGAAATGTTGGCACGAGCATAGCCAGATACGCTTTCGAGAACGAGCGGAGTAATTGGTTTCTCAAACATTTGAGCATAACCAGTGAAAGTACCTTCGTCAAGACCAAAGGAGCTGAGTTTTGAAGCAGAGGTCCACCATGTTTGATTTACAGCGTCTTCACCGGCAGTCCACCATGTTCTTACTGCAGCAACCATTGCTTCACCATTATTTGTTGATGACGGATAAGCTGCCAAACCGTAAGTTCTTTCACCGTTAGTCCAAGGAATATAAGTGTCATGTCCGGATTTCATAACTGTTGCAATACCGTTAGATGGACCACCATCAACTGAAAGGACAGGTGAATAGTAATAAGAGAAATGGTAATCTTGTTTAATACCAGTTATAGGACCATAGTGATAGTCTTTGTCGGTGCTCTGTACAGTATTGTTTGCTGCACTAAGATACCAAGTATAACTGCTACCACCTTCAGTCAAGTTGCGGAAAGTGAAGTCAGTATAGGCGGGTAAACACAGATATGTGTAAACGCCCGGGATGTTTGTAACAGCGGAAGTTGTACCGCTGTAAATGCTACCGTCGGCAGTAGTTTGTCCGTAGAAATATGTACCATAGTCAGAACGGAATTTACCAACGATATCATCAGCACGAGTGCTAATCATTTGTTCCAATCTTGCAGTTGCTGCTTCATCTACAACAGCCTGTACATTTTCAACGGTTGAAGCGACTGCTTCCGGACCTTCCGGGTTTTCTGTTACTGCAACGGGTTTCTGTGCATACGAAACCAAAGAACCTGCAACGAGTAACGTTGAGAGTAAAATTTTTTTCATAATGGTTATTTTTTAGTTAATATAAAAAGTTGAATTAAACTCACAATGATAGCGCAAATATAGTATATTTTTAAAGAAAATCAAATATTTTTGGATTTTTTTTTATTTTTTTCAAGTAGATGAGGCTAAATTATAGATGAAATGTGTAATGTATTACGAAAATCTGTTGAATTTCAAATAAGTCGTGTAAATGTATATAAACATCAATGCCGCCTATTTTATCTAATAGCGGCATTGATGTTTACACTAATGTAAAACAAAAATTATAGTTTCACGTAGTTTGCATCAAGAATTATATAATCTTCAGGGTTTGATTTGTTGACGAGTCTCATATATTTAGCACAAATTTTAGAGTCGCATTGAAGCTCAAAAGTGTGATTATTAAAGAAATCAACCAAATCACTTATAGCGGCAACATTTGAGAGATGTCCACGTCCAGTAGAGTCTCCGGTTCCGTCAAAATTGAATTTCACATCGTTACCGTTAGTCTCAATTGTGCAGTATAGATATGCATTAGGATATTTAGCACCATCCTGGAACCAAAGTGCAGTAGCCTTGGCCGTTTTTGCCTCATATCTAAACGCAAAACCTTGGAAGTTCTGTGAGAATTGTGCTTTACATTGAGCAACAACATCCTGATAATATTGAGCGAAAACTCCTGAAACAGAAGCCTGCTTGAAATCCCATTTTACTGTAGGTGCAAAGAATAACACAGTCAAATCTTCGCTATAGAATTTGGATTTGCCATCATCAATACAAGTGAGAGTTGTAGCTTCTGCGTTATATTCGAAATTCTGTACGGAAAAAGCTTCGTTGTCGCCTTCAAAAGGTTCGAACAAGCGGATACCGGTGTTTGTAAGAACATAACGCACTATGTGTTCGTCTAACTTAGGGTCACCTCCTTCAATCATAAATGTAATAGTGCGATCTTCTGTTTTGAATGCAGCAGTATAGCGTTCGCCATTTTCAGCTTCAAACCAAGCGTAGGGTAGGTCGCTACTGCCTATTGATGCTTGGAGTTCGTCAAGTTTTGTGAAGTATTCTTCAGGAGTGATGTCGGCTTCGAGAGGGAACATTTTGCAATACACCCCTGTTTTCTTACCTTTAAGGACGATAGAGTCGGGACAATAGCTCATAATCATAAACTCATAGTCTCCACCAAGTCCAACACCTTTACTACCACCAGCGATGCCATCGTCAGGGTCGGAGAAGAAGTGGAAAAGGTTGTTATAAGAGTTGAAAGTGAGTACAGGACCGTTGTCGGTGATGATTTCCCAAAGAGAAGTTTCTTCGGCAAAAACCGGTGAATTGTAGATGTTTTTAGTGCCAATCGCAACGGAGCCATTTTCGTTGAAATTGAGCGTGAAATTAACACCGCCTTTTTCGCTTTCGGCAGCGAAATAGTACATAGACCAGCCGTTAGGCGCGCCACAAAGAGTCTCGAACTGCTCTTTCACAACCTTTTCGGTGCGCACAGCGGCAGAATCTTCCCAAATGTTTTCTTCCTCGCGCGAGCAAGACGCTGCAGAAATCACGAGAGAGATAGCTAATGGATATATATAAGATTTCATTTTCATATTCAATTAAATGTTGAGTAATGCTTATTCTTCAATGTTTTCTATTTGAGCGCGAAGGGCATCGATGTCGATATGCTTCTGACGTTCCTGAACTTCGGCACGAAGTCCATCAAAGTCGATGTCCCATTTGTCTTTAAACCAAGTGCGGACCATGTTGAGCTTGTGTTCAAGGATTTCGTGACCCTTTACCCCATCAAGCTCTCCGTCGCCACCAACGCGATAAGCAGGGCGACGAGATGAACTGTGAGTGTATGTGCCGTCATCGTTAACAATCAATTCGTTATATCCCTCAATGTTGAAATCTTCAGTGTCACCTTTAGATCCATCTATAGTGACGAAATAGGTTTTTGTATTGTTACCGTCAACACCGTCATTACGCTGGTCGGCATCTGTTTTGTAATAATAGTATGCGTGGCTGATTTTCTTACCACTTGAAGCATCTTCTTCGTACCAGTCGTGTTCAGCAATCCAGTAAGCTTTTTCAAGCCATTCATCTGAACGAACTATGTAGTTGGCAATACACTCAACCCAATCTTCCGAAATACCACTTGTTGAATAAGGGGAGAAGTGACCCATAGAGAGTGACTGAGCAAAGTTTTTGTCTTGCCAAGTGTCGGCTTCATAGTCTTTGGAAACCAAACGGAATTCGTTGGGATAGAATTTCTGCTGATGCAAGATGTGCCCAAACTCGTGGTGCATAGTCTTGAAGTAATAGTTGTTAAGTTGTTCGGGACTTGTTGGGTCGAGATAATTAACACGATAGAGTGTAATTTTGATACCGCCTTCGGCAGTACCGAGCACCATAGTACCGAAAGTGGGGTTGAACGCCGGAGAACCAATCACGTGGATGATACGCGGACCATATTTCTGAAGGAATTCCGGGTCACCGGCCATTTTGGCATACACGTCGAACCAAAGATATTTTGAGAGAATAGCGAGGTCGAGGGCATCCTGGTAAGAAGCCGGCACGAGGTTGTAGTCAAGGTTTGAACCAACGTCTTCCATGCGATAACGGAAGTCGAGGTTGTATTTCAGACGATATTCCCGTTCGAGCCATTTATCGAATTTGTAGGTGTATGCATCTTTGTTGAGTTCGTCATTAACGTCACCGAAAATAGAGTTCGGGTCAAGCTTTTCTTCCGAACAAGCAGCGCTGCCAAGAATCATGGCTGAAGCACCAAGTATATATAATAATTTAGAAAATTTCATATTATAAAGTTTAAATGTGATTCAATGAAATTTTATTTAACTTCAAGGTTGGAAACAAGAGTTTCACCACCTGTGGGTTCAAGGCTAATACGTTTGTTAGGAGTAAAGCCTGCAGAAAGCACATCCGGTGGTATTTGAAGAGCACGACGCGGGTCATCCCACGGAAGTGTGAGAATAATGTCGTAGCGAGAGAACTGGTGTTCGAGCTCAATACCGTAGCGTTTAACATCAAACCAACGAGAACCATCGTAGATGTTTTCAATACGGCGGAAGTGAAGCACGCATTGAAGGATATCGATGAAACGGTCATCCTTTTCACTTAAGTTGTAGCCCGGATAAGGATAAACTTTGTCAATATTAAGAGGTTTCACGATACCGTGCCCCGGGTCTTTATCGCGATAGAATGCTTTGATGCGGGCATAGGTGAGGGCCGGTTGCGGGTTACGCGGAGTAACGGTACAATTCCAACGCGGGTTATCCCAAGTCTGGAGGTCGGCAAGACATCCTTCTTCATCGCCGAGGAACAGACGAGCCTCGGCACGGCAGAGGAGAGTTTCCTCGATAGTGAAATCGGTGCGAACCACGTGAGCAAAACCAGTACGAGCAATTTTGTCGGTGTATTCAAACATTTCCACTTGTTTTACGAAGAAACGGCGCACACCCTGAGTGTCGTATTGATAAATCTTACCTGAGAAGCAAGGATGACAAACGTAGCCGGTTTCACCTTCTGGCCAAGTAGGACCATAACCGCGGAAAGTAGCTTGTTCAGCATGGCGAGAGCAAGTGTAGCGACCGTTGGAAATCCAACGTTGAGCCAAAGAGTGGGTTGCAGTAATCAAGAAGTTGTGAGGGTTAGTCTCACTGAAGTTGTACTGAGCATAGTAGGTAGAACCCGGGAAGTTTTGACTCCAAAGAGTATTCATAAGAATATCGGGATTGTCGGTAATAGCTATTGAAGCCAAAGAGTCGCATTTTGCATAATCACGTTTGAAAAGGAAGAAGCGTGCAGCAAAAGCGTGGGCAGCAGCTTTGTTGAAGTGATATTTAGGCTGTTCGTAGATATCATCGTTGATAAGCGGAAGGCCGGCGAGGATATCACGTTCGATTTTGTCGTAAACATCAGCAAGATTGCCGCGGTCGTATTGCGGTTTTACAGTAGTTTCCGGCTTTTCTGCATAAGGGATACCCATAACAGATTTACTTAATTCCGGACCACGATAAGCTTCGCAGAAAATGTTGGCGAGCTGGAAGTGGTTGTAAGCACGAATCATAAGAGCTTCGCCCTTGTAAGGCGCAACTTTGTCGGCAAGACCGTTAGCTTCCATTTCGGGGATAGCTTCGAGAACGGCATTAGCCACAGCGATAGCGTGGTAGTAACCTTCCCAAGCATCGGAAGGAGAGTTTGTGCTAAGGGAGGATTTTATTTCCTGCCATTGGTAAGCTTCATCCTGCATAGGGTCGAACGAAGCATACGGATAACGAGCGCCGTCGGGGCCTGTGGAGTTGTTATCTTCAACGTTATCGCTTGAAATTTCGAGCACAGGAGCGATATCGGCACTTGAGTAACCATCAACGAGGAGGAGTCGCAATTGCTCCGGAGTGGTGAGCTCCACACGGGTATCAGGCACTTTGTCGAGGTAGTCGTTGCAAGAAGCGAGAGCTAATGCACCGGCTGCTAAAGTTGCTATTGCTATATTTTGAATTTTCATAATAGTCGAAATTAATTAGTTAAATAAATTAGAGACCAAAACGTACTGTGAGAGTAAATTGCTTCGGCATCGGGTTTGCCACACCACCTGAGTTGAAGAATTCAGGGTCAGCGCCGTTGAGTTTTTTGTCGGCGTACAGGAGAGCAATGTTAGTAGCCTGCAATTTAACAGAAGCGTTGTTCAGGCGAAGTTTCTGAAGAGCAATCTTCGGAAGATCGTAAGTAACAGAAATTTCTTTCAAACGGATGAAGTCGCCGTGAGCAATACGTTCAGTAGAGTAGTTATATGCATTGTAAGCATAGTTCAGATATCTGTCGTTTTGGTATTGACGACGAGAAGCGATAACCGGGATAGAAGTATAAGCTTCGTCACCGGGTTGAATCCAACGGTTTTTGAATTCCTTAGGCATAGCAGTCATATCGCTGTAGCTGTAAGAGAATACGCGATCGAGACGAAGGACGTTGCCGAAAGAGTAGGTGAAGAACACATTTGCATGCCAGTTTTTCCAACGGAATTGGTTTCCGAAACCACCACTGTAGAGCGGGTCAACAGGACCTGAATATACGAGGTGGTCAAGTTTTTCGAATTCCTGGAAGTTGATATCGCTGACAGTGAGTTCACCATATTCGTTGATAGTGGTAGGAAGACCTTCATCGTTCAATCCCATGAACGGGAATGAGAACACGGCACGTACCGGATATCCTTGGAGTGCATAACCAGTACCCGGAACGAGGTCAATAACGCGAGAGCGAGATTCAAGGCTTGTAATCTTGTTCTTAGCATAAGCAAAAGTAAAGTCGGTAGTCCAAGTGAAGTCTTTAGTGACGATATTTTCTGTAGAGAGAGTGAATTCGACACCGTGCGACTTCATAGTAGCCACATTTGCATATTTTTTGTTCACACCACCCACACCTTGAGTATAGATAGAACCGATAAGGTCGAAGTTATCACGCTTGTACCAGTCGAAAGCGAGATTGATGCGGTTGTCGATGAAACCGAGGTCGGCACCAACGTTAAGCTCGTGTTTCTTTTCGTAAGTAAGTTCGCTGTTAGCGAGGTCATCCAATGCGATACCAAGTTCTTGTGTGTCGCCATTAGGACGCCACGGTTTGGTAGGAGAATAAATAGGCAAAGCGTTGGAAACGTAGCTTGGACCGGCATCGGCAGTAAGAGAGTAAGAAATACGTGCTTTAGCGTGAGTCCACCAGTTTCCTACTTTTTCACGGAAGAAAGATTCTTCGTGGGCGTTCCAAGCACCTGAAACGTTCCAAGTAGGCAACCAACGAGATTTGCGGCTCTTACCGAGCTTGTTAGTACCTTCATAGCGGAAAGTACCGTTAACAATATATTTTCCACCGAAAGTGTATGTACCTGTACCGAAGAAAGCGACATCGCGGGTATAAGTCCAGGTATCACCGAAATATGAGCCATTTTCTTCAACCATTTGCTTAAACATGCGGTAATCGATGTAAGGAAGGTGACCGTTGTCGTAGCAAATGCCATAACCTGTGAATTCTTCGTGGTGACGGTCCATTGAACCGATCTCACTACCAACGAACACATTGATAAGGTGTTTGTTGTTAAATTCAGCAGAATAAGAAGCAGAACCACGGAAGTTGTATTGAGTCATAGAATACAAGTTGTGGAAAAGCATACCACCCTTAGGAAGCACAGTTGTAGGAAGTGCGGTTGGGTCGTCCGGGTCGGTATATAAGTAAGGGTTCCTGTCGCGGATAGTAGAATTTTCCGGAATGATACCAACACGGTAAGCGTTAGCTTGGTTGGCGTCGTCGAGAACGTTCATATTCTGTTTAGATTCCTGATGACGGAAAGCGCCAACGGCATTGAGTTCAAGGCCGCGGAAAGGCCGCCAGTTAAGTTCTGCCTGGAATTTCACATCTGTAACGGTGAGGTCGATATAGTTGTTTTCGAGCTCGTGGAAGATATTGAAATCAGCGTAGTTACGAGTGTAAGTAGTGTATGGGTCGGAAGCGCGAGAAGTGTTGAGCGCATACGAATACGGGTTGATATCGAAAGAACGAGTGATACCACCACCTACAACGTCGATATCTTGAGAAAGAGTACCGGGAGCTTTCTGTTGACGATAAGAATCGGAAGTCAACAATTTGATTTTCAATGTATTTGAGATATCATAAGAAGCGTTGGCATTGAAAGTGTAGCGTTGAACTTGGTTTTGGAGAGTCCATCCCGGGTCGTTCATAATAGAAAGAGAAGTATAGAAGCTACCTTTATCTGTACCACCTGAAACGCTTACTGCGTGGTTCTGAGTGATGTTAGATTTGAAAAGGAGGTCGAACCAGTCGGTGTTGCGATACTCTGCTTCGCGAAGATATCTGCCCATAGCAGCAGGAGTATTTTCCAAACCGTAATGCCCATTCTGGTATGAGTTGATAAGTTTGTACATAGTACCATAAATACCGGAACTTGAAGAGTTTGCCAACGAAGCAAATTCGAGCCAACCTTTAGCTTCCATTTCTTTATAGATACCCATTTGTTCCTGAGAGTTACAGATGTTGAAGTCTCTATAGCTCGGTTTTAAACGGAGCGTGAACTCACCTGTGTAATTAACCTGAGTGTGACCTTTGCGACCTGATTTAGTGGTAACGACAATCACACCCGCCATAGCCTTAGCACCATAGATAGATGTAGCAGAACCGTCCTTGAGGATATCGAAAGACTCGATATCGTCGGCGTTCAAACCGGCAATAGCAGAAGAGATAAGAGTAACGGCGTCACCTGAAGAAAGGTCATCGGCAGAAATATCTACAGCATCTTCAAGAATCACACCGTCAACCACCCAAAGAGGTTTAGAGTTACCATATATAGAAGTTGCACCACGAACGCGGATTTTCGGAGCAGTACCGAAAGAACCGGAAACGTTTTGTACGGAAACACCGGCAGCACGACCTTCGAGTGCGCGAGAAATATCAGCCACACCGTCGAGTTTTGCTTTTTCGGCACTAATTTTAGTGGTAGCACCGGTAGTCATACGTTTATCGACTTTCTGCATACCGGTAGCCACAACTTCCTGGAGCATAACTCCATCGTTCTGAAGTGTAACAACGAGAGGTTGTTTAGCGTTAGCTTTAACTTCAACAGAGCCCATTCCGACGTAAGACACAACCAAAGTGGAGTTAGCGGAAGGCGCGTTAATAGAAAAATGACCGTCGAGGTCGGTAGATGTACCAATTGAAGGGCTGCCTTTTACTATAATGGTAGCGCCCATCAATGGCTCTTTGTCTTCATCGACGACTGTACCGGTAACCTTAACTTGCGCAAAAGAAGTGAAGGCGAGGCACAGAACACTTAGAAGAAGCAATAACTGTTTTCTCATAAACATTTTTCTTGTTAAGTTATTAATTATGTTATTATTTCCCTGTTTAAAAGTATGTGCAAAGCTGTTCAGAAAATAAACAGTGCCACATATTAGCTGACAAAATTAAAATGAATTTATAAAAAATGCAAACGTTTTGCAATATTTTTTTAACCATGTGGTGTTTTTGGATTGAAAGTGTCAATTTTGAAATAGAGAGGGCGTAAAAAGAATTATAATAAAGAAAACAGCCGCATTTAATTATAAAATGCGACTGTTTTCCTGGAAATATCAGGGTACAATCAACTCATGGATTTCAGTCGGCTGATGCTTTCTTGTAAAGTAGTTATCTTGGACTCTGCATCAGATTTTTTCTTGCGTTCGGCATCAACGACGGCAGCAGGAGCATTGCTGACAAAACGTTCGTTGGAGAGTTTTTTCTCTACCGAAGAGAGGAAACCTTGCAGATATGCGAGTTCTGCTTCGAGTTTTTTAATTTCTTCCTCAATATTCAGATTGCTTCCGAGAGGTACGCAATATTCTGTAGTGCCCACGAGGAAAGAAACCGCTGACGGGTCCTTTTGCTCGGAAGATTCAACAGCTTCGAGGTTCGCGAGCTTGATAATAATAGATTTCTGAGGATTAGAGAATGGACCGAGCACAATAAGGCGAAGCGCATCGCGATTGGCAATGCCTTTCTGCAAACGGATAGTGCGCACACCGGCAATAATTTCTTTTGCCTCAGCCATGGATTTGAGCGAATTGGAGCCGATATCGGAGGCCGTTGGCATTGGTGCGTACATTATGCTCTCGCCATCCTTACGTTCTGCAAGGTGTTGCCATAGTTCCTCGGTGATAAATGGCATGAATGGATGCAGTAAGCGCAATAATTGGTCGAAATAATTAAGTGTAGCTTTGTAAGTAACCTCGTCGATAGGTTGTCCGTAAGCAGGTTTAACCATTTCGAGATACCAACTTGAAAACTCGTCCCAGAAGAGTCGATACACAGCCATCAATGCTTCGGAAATTCTGTATTTTGAGAACAAATCGTCAACTTCGGCAATAGTGGCATTTAGCATTTGAGCGAACCATTCAACAGCCTGACGGGCGCTTTCGGGTTGTTCAATTTGAGCAGATTGCCATCCTTTGACTAGGCGGAACGCATTCCAAATCTTGTTGTTGAAATTTCTGCCTTGTTCGCATAGCGAGTCATCGTATAATATATCGTTGCCGGCAGGAGCAGCAAGCATTAGCCCCATGCGTACGCCATCGGCACCATATTTTTCCATAAGTTCGATGGGATCAGGGGAATTGCCGAGCGATTTCGACATCTTTCTGCCTAACTTATCGCGCACAATGCCGGTGAAATATACATTTTTAAAAGGCATATTACCTATATATTCATATCCTGCCATAATCATGCGTGCCACCCAAAAGAAAATTATATCAGGACCGGTGACAAGCGTGGATGTCGGATAGTAATATGATATTTCCTCATTGCCAGGATTATTGATTCCGTCGAAAAGGGAAATAGGCCATAGCCATGACGAGAACCAAGTGTCGAGAGCATCGTTGTCGCGACGAAGGTCGGCCGCGGTGAGCGACTGATTGCCGGATGCGCTACGCGCTTTTTCGAGTGCTTCTTCTTCCGTTTCCCCCACCACGATTTTCTCCTCATCGTTGTCATTGTAATAATATGCAGGAATGCGGTGTCCCCACCAAAGTTGACGGCTGATACACCAATCCTGTATGTTTTCGAGCCAATTGCGGTAAGTCGATTTATATTTTGCGGGAACAAATTTGATGTCATCGTTCATCACCGGAGGGAGTGCGATTTCGGCAAAGTGTTTCATGTCGATGAACCACTGCAGAGACAAGCGTGGTTCGATTGGTACGTGTGTGCGCTCTGAACAACCCACCTTATTCACATAATTTTCCACTTTTTCCATCAAACCGGTTTCCTCAAGGTCGGATGCAATTTGCCGGCGAACATCGAAACGGTCCATGCCCACATACATCCCGGCAATTTCATTTACAGTACCGTCGGCATTGAAAATGTCGATGGTGTCGAGGTTATGTTTTTTGCCGAGCATATAGTCGTTCTGGTCGTGTGCCGGAGTTACTTTCAAGCATCCTGTACCAAACTCTATTTCCACGTAACGGTCCTCAATGACAGGAATTACGCGGTTGACGAGCGGTACAATCACTTTTTTGCCTTTTAGCCACTGATTTTTCGGGTCTTTGGGATTGATGCACATTGCCGTATCGCCCATGATGGTTTCAGGACGAGTGGTTGCAACAACAGCGTAACGACGCCCATTGGCATCGCGATGTACCACTTCTTCTTCGCTGCCGGTTTCTCCCGACATATCGTCATCGGCAATATAATACCTTAGATAATATAGTTTGGAATTTTCTTCCACATAATATACTTCGTCGTCGCTTAGTGCAGTTTGGTTCTTCGGGTCCCAATGCACCATGCGCAGACCTCGATATATCAACCCTTTGTCGTAAAGGTCGCAGAACACTTTTGCCACGCTCTTGTTGCGAGTATCATCCATTGTGAATGCAGTACGATCCCAATCGCAAGAAGCACCGAGTTTTTTCAGTTGTTCGAGGATTATACCGCCGTGAGTGTGAGTCCAGTCCCATGCGTGTTTTAGAAATTCTTCGCGGGTGAGGTCGGTTTTTTTTATGCCTTCCTGAGCCAACTTGTTTATCACCTTTGTTTCGGTGGCAATAGAAGCATGGTCGGTGCCGGGCACCCAAAGAGCATTTTTACCTTCCATACGGGCACGGCGCACGAGTATATCTTGTATGGTGTTATTAAGCATGTGCCCCATGTGCAGGACACCGGTAACATTGGGAGGAGGAATCACGATTGTAAAAGGTTCGCGAGCATCCGGGGTGCTGCGAAAAAGTTTGTGTTCCATCCAATACTTGTACCATTTGCCCTCCACTTCCTCGGGGTTATACTTTGTAGCGAGTTCGTTCATATAATATAATATTGTGTCGTTGAATTCAAAGTGCAAAATTAGTGAAAATAATCGATTATGACTCGCGTTTTTAATAAAATTGGATGTACAGACCTTAGATAAAATATCAAGAAGATTTGGTATTCATGAAGTGTGTATGTAATTTTACGGATAATTTAATTAGAATTTCTGAAATTTTAAATATTTAAGTTGTGAATAGATTTACAAAGGATTTATCCGGTAAACGTTGCAAATCAAGTGTTTAAAATTGTATTATAATTAATATGCGAGCAAGTCATGATTTGGTGGTGTGTTTTGATTTGGACGACACACTGTATAAAGAAATAAATTATGTTAGGTCGGGGTATGCTGAAGTGGCTCGACTGATGTGTGATTCTGACGATGCTTTTGCAGTGATGGTGAATGCGGGTCGTCGTAAAATCAATGCTTTCGATGCAATGAAGGGAGTAGAGCCCGGATTTGATATAGATAAAGCTGTACAAATTTATCGTTCACATGTGCCTGATATCCGACTTCCGAAAGAAACTCGTGAATTGCTCGAATCTTTGCAACAACGAGGCATACCTATGTATATTATTACCGATGGAAGAACAGTTGGGCAAACCAATAAATATCGTTCGTTGGGACTTGACAAATATATACCCGAAAAAAATCTGATTATTTCCGAGGCCGCAGGTGTGGATAAACACTCTCCTGATAATTTTTTAGAGGTAATGCATCGGGAAGGTATGACGAAACGTTATGTGTATGTGGGAGATAACCCTGAAAAAGATTTTTTGCATCCGAATCGTCTCGGATGGACAACAATAATGCTTCGCGATGCTGAAGGGGAGAACACACACGCTCAGGTTGGGGATTTCCCACAAGAGAATTATGCCCGATACGTGGTTGATAATATCACCGATGTGGAAAAACTTTTGCTAATGTAGATATATTTACGTATTTTTGCGTAATAATATCAGCATAGCGATTATGACATCAAAAAATGATAAAATAGCTCTTATCACGGGTATCACCGGACAGGATGGCTCTTTTCTGGCTGAATTCCTTCTTGAAAAGGGTTATGAAGTGCATGGCATCATTCGCCGCAGTTCTTCTTTCAACACAGGGCGTATCGAGCACCTGTATTTCGATGAATGGGTGCGCGATATGAAGCAGCGTCGCCTCATTAATTTGCATTATGGCGATATGACCGATTCGAGTTCTCTAATACGTATCATACAAGAAATACAGCCGACAGAGATATATAATCTGGCTGCACAGAGTCATGTGAAGGTGTCGTTTGATGTGCCGGAATATACAGCGGAAACAGATGCAGTGGGTACACTTCGCTTGCTTGAAGCCGTGAGAATATTGCGCATGGAAAAACGTACCAAAATATATCAAGCGAGTACGTCTGAACTTTACGGTAAAGTGCAGGAGGTGCCGCAAAATGAGAACACACCATTCTATCCGCGCAGTCCGTATGGTTGCGCCAAATTGTATGGATATTGGATTACTAAAAATTATCGTGAGAGTTATGGTATGTTTGCGGCTAACGGCATCTTGTTTAACCACGAGAGTGAGCGCCGCGGTGAAACATTTGTGACACGTAAAATTACACTTGCCGCAGCCCGCATTAAAGCCGGATTGCAGGAAAAACTATACCTCGGAAATCTTGATGCTATGCGCGATTGGGGCTATGCCCGAGATTATGTGGAATGCATGTGGCTTATTTTGCAACAGCCGCAGCCGGATGATTTTGTTATTGCCACCGGTGAATACCATTCTGTACGGGAATTTGCGACTCTTGCGTTTAAATATGCCGGTATAGAACTGCGATGGGAAGGCTCCGGTGTAGATGAAAAAGGTATTGACACAGCCACAGATAAAGTCCTTGTAGAGGTGGATCCTAAATATTTTCGTCCTGCCGAAGTGGCTGAGCAGAAAATAAAACGAATGGGGGCAGACC
>JAFLTZ010000049.1 GCA_022509045.1 Muribaculaceae bacterium
CCCACAGCCGCTATATGGGCGAGGATGCCTTCAAACTGCTGCGCGGCGACAACAAGGAGCTGATGATTATCCCCGGCGCAACGCACGTTGACCTCTACGATGACATCAAAGGTGTAATCCCCTACGACAAGTTTGAAGAATTCTTTAACACCTATATGAAATAATGATGATTATGCGAAACTTTAGTCTATTGCTTATCGACCGTAGCCAAGAATTAAATTGTTTATTGGTTGTTTGGTTATAGATTATGCGGGTTTTGGAGCCATATATTCATCATATTTCTTTTTAGCCCAAGCCTCTTCCCAAAAGTCTTCCGGTAGATATTTAACAACCGGTGATTCCAAATTGATATATCGTGGGCTATCAGAAATTACACGATATACAAGTAGCACTTCTCTACACATTCCATCTTTTAAAGGCGTGTTCATGTGCTTCAAAATGCCAGAGAGAGAACCTATACAACTTAAAACAGTATTACCATCGGGATACATAGTAAACGCAGTGTCATAATGATATCCGGCACCAATAAATGGAATATCACGAGGAATTCTCATATCTTTAAAATAGATAAAACCTTGATCATTACAATATATACCACAAGAATTATTCTCAATCTCTATAAAATTATATAACAATTGCGGTGTTTCTTCCCCAACAGGTCGGTAATACACATTCGACAAAGAATCAGGCTCTGTTACAAACCCTATAAGTTTTGAATTTTCATATAGATAATGCTCCTTTTCCAAACGATTGATCACATAATCGACGGTATATCTATAAATCATATAATTTTGAGGATTATCTATTTCATATACAACCTCTTTCCAAACACAAACAGGATGAAATGCATTTAGCGGTGCAAGAATTTTCCACGATTCAAGCTCCATAGTATATTGTTGACGCAGTTCGCTGATAGTATAATATTTCAGGCTATCAAGTGGTTCCAGTTGTTCATCAGGTGATTCCAAATCATCTAAAGAGGATTTAGAGCAACCGCACATCAAGCAGAATATTGCTAAAAGAAAAAACGGGATGACTGATAAAATTTGCTTCAGAGAGTTTGATAAATTATTCATTGTACCAAGAATTTTGTTGTTATCAACAGAATAAATTTCAAAAATCCAATCGTAATGATAACATTTGAATTTTATTCTATGTTAAATGTTGTATAATCCGTGGCGAATATAGTTATATTATTTTAAAATATCAAGTGTTTTTGTGAAAAAATAGAAAGTTAGACGAGCTTTTTACTAAAAAAAACAGAAATAATAGAGTATGATGTGGAAAAATGGAATATAATGAATAAATTTGCGTAGTAAAAGTGATGAATAGGTTCCGTATCATATTATATGTAATTGTGGTGTTTTCGGCGACAGCAGTGTGGGGAATGCCTGAAAATGTGATGCCCGAACTTGAGGAGGTATCGGCAAGGAATCCTGTGTTTAAGGGAAAATATCACTTTGTAGAGGAAAAGAGCGGAGATACGGTGTGTATGATAGTTTTTAATCCAATATATGTGTTTCCAGCGGAAAAATTTAAGAATAAGAAGGCTGAGCAGTATTATTGGAGAACGGTGCGTGATGTGAAAAAAACATTGCCTTACGCAAAACTTATATACTCGACATTGATAGAAACATACGAATATATAGAAACATTTCCAACGCAAAAGGAGAGGGAAAAATATCTCAAACAGATGGAAAAAGAGATATTTAAACAGTATAAACCTGTGATGAAAACTTTTACACGTTCACAAGGCAAAATGCTGATAAAATTGATAAACAGGGAAACAAATCAGTCGAGCTACGATATAGTGAAGGCATTTTTGGGAAGTTTTCGCGCAGGATTTTGGCAAACATTCGGAAAGTTGTTTGGAGTGAGTATGAAGACAAATTACAATCCGGAGAAGAATAAAGAAGATGCCATGATAGAAAGAATATGCCTCCAGATAGAGCAGGGATTTCTATAAAAAAAGAGTTGGAACATTAAAAATTGTCCCAACTCTATAAAGATAAAATAAATTAATCAATTATTTCGAATCCTGTATATTTATGCAGTACCTTAGGGATGTGGATTCCATCGGGTGTTTGATTGTTTTCCAAAATAGCAGCCACAATACGAGGAAGAGCAAGAGCGGAACCATTTAAGGTGTGGCAAAGAGCAGTTTTTTTGTCATCGGTGCGATAACGACATTTGAGTCTATTTGCCTGATAACTTTCGAAATTAGAAACTGAACTAACTTCGAGCCAACGTTTTTGAGCAGCACTCCAAACTTCAAAATCGAAAGTGATGGCGGAAGTAAAACTCATATCTGCCCCACAAAGGCGAAGAATATGCCAAGGAAGTTCCAATTTTTCGAGAAGCGACTGAACATGATTTTTCATTTCTTCGAGAGCGGCATAGGAATTTTCGGGTTTTTCAATACGAACAATTTCTACTTTATCAAATTGATGTAATCTGTTAAGTCCTCTAACTTCTTTTCCATAACTTCCAGCTTCACGACGGAAACAAGCGGAATAAGCGCAATTCATTTTTGGAAGTTGGTCGTCATTAAGAATGACATCGCGATAAATGTTTGTAACCGGAACTTCGGCAGTTGGAATAAGATATAAATCGTCGAGCTGACAATGATACATCTGACCTTCTTTATCGGGCAACTGTCCTGTTCCATATCCTGAAGCGGCATTAACTACGTAAGGGGGCTGAACTTCTACATAACCGGCGGCAGCAGCTTCATCGAGGAAGAACTGAATTAAAGCACGCTGCAATTTAGCTCCTTTTCCAATATAGAAAGGAAACCCAGCACCTGTGACTTTAACACCAAGTTCAAAATCAATAAGATTATATTTTTTAGCGAGATCCCAATGAGGCATAGCATCCGGAGCAAGCTGCGGCATTATACCTCCTGTTTTTTCTACAATATTATCGTCGGCAGAATTGCCCGCCGGAACATCATCGCATGGAATATTAGGGATATTCAACAAAATGCGAGTGATTTCATTTTCAGAATCTTTAAGGTTATCTTCAATTTTTTTGTTAACAGCTTTAAGTTCAGCAACTTTCAGCTTGATATTTTCGGCTTCATCTTTATTACCCTGTTTCATAAGCGCTCCAATAGAAGCGGCAAATTTTTTAAGCTCGTTAGCATTGGCATCGTATTTAGCCTGTGCAGCGCGTCGCTCAATATCGAGAGCTAAAATTTTATCAATATATTCCTTTGCATCAAAATGCTTTTTAGCCAATTTATTAATAACATTTTGAGGATTTTCTTTAATAAGAGCTAAAGTGAGCATAACAATAAAATTAAGATAACAATTTTTTAACCATTTCAGATATAGCTTTTCCTTCGGCTTTACCGGAAAGTTGTTTTGAAGCAATACCCATAACTTTACCCATATCTTTCATAGAAGAAGCACCACAAGAATCAATAATATTCTTGACAGCAATTTGAAGTTCATCCTCAGAAAGTTGTTTAGGCAAATATTCTTCAATAACAGCGGCCTCAGCTAACTCGTTATCAGCAAGGTCCTGACGATTTTGTTCTGAATAAATCTTAGCAGATTCTTTTCTCTGCTTAACCATTTTAGACAGAATTTTCAGAGCAGCATCGTCGGAAAGTTCACCATCGGCACCTTTAGCCGTCTTAGCTTCGAGAAATTCTTTTTTCACCCCGCGAAGAGTTTCACGCCTAACAACATCTTTAGCAAGCATAGCAGCTTTTATATCGTTGCTTATCTTATCAAATAAATTCATAATAAAAGTGTAATTATAATGAGTGCAAAAGTAGTAGTTTTTAGTGAAAAAATCAATTTAAAAATCAATCAGTTTCACGAAAAGCTTTATTATTACTAATGGCTAAATAGAGAGAATCCTGATTAAACATTTTTCCGAAAGAAAGATATAAACCATGAGAAATAAGCTGTTGAGCAAGTTGCGGTTTACCTCTAAAACCATGAATAATCCATTTTTGCCGAGGAGAAAATTGATTGTGTAAATTTATTATATAATTAAAAGCTTTTACACAATGAATAATAAGAGGTTTATTTAAATTTTCACTCAGATTGACGTGAAATTTAAAAATATTAATTTGATTGTGAATATCGCCACCTTTAATAGTATCTATACCTGTTTCTCCGATAGCTAAAAAATTGGGTAAAGCGGCATAATAAGAAACTTTATCGAAATAAAATTCATCAGCTTTAGAACTATTCCATGGGTGAATACCAACAGAATAAAATTTATCATTTTTTAAAATAAAAGAATCAACAGTGGGGTCAAAGTTAATAATGGCATTAACGGCCTCATGATTGTGAGTGTGTATATCCTGAATATTACACATAATGATATTAAATATTAAGGGACAGGGTCATATCCTTGTCCACCCCAAGGGTGACAACGAAGAATTCTTTTTAAAGCTAACCAAAAACCTTTAAAAGGTCCATATTTATTAATAGCATCAATTGCATATTGACTGCAAGAAGGTGTGTAGCGACAAGAAGGAGGAAACAGAGGAGAAATCACTGTTTTATAGAACATAACAGGTATCAATAGAGAATACTTTAAAAATGTAAATATAAAACTTTTCACTCTTATTTGTAATCAATTAAAACTGATGATGATATTTTATTTAGAATAGAAATCATACGTTGCTCTATAAGTTTATAACTCTTTTTTTTATCAGACAAATAAATGAATGCAATGTCAATTACCAAATATGTATGTGAATCATTAATACAATCTATATTGTTGTATAAAATGTATTTATTCAACCTATAGGCTTCTCTTATTTTTCTTCGTAAAGAAACGCGATCGACAGCATGGCGTATCTTTTTTTTAGGAATATTAATAAGAAATTTTACCAAAAGATGTTCACTCTCATTAATGACAGGTTTATTTATTTTATTAAGTTTCCACACAGCACGTAAAGGATATTCAATACAACCTTTATTATTACCAGCTAAGAAAAGTGAATCTATAGACTTTTTACTGCAAAGTTTTTCAAATTTATAAAGTCTAAAACCTTTCATTTTAATTATAAGCCCAATTTAGAAGAAATATTAAGCATTCTTTCAATAGGAATACGCGCTTTATCGGCTATATTTTTATCTACAATAACCCGAGGAGAAAGAGAACGTAGAGAATTAAGAACATTAACAAGAGTGTTTTGCTTCATATAAGAACATTCATTGCAAGCACAATCGGCATCATCGGGAGGGGCAGGTATAAAATGCTTATCAGGAGCCAAACGCTTCATTTCATGAATTATACCACTTTCAGTGGCTACTATAAATTTATTAGCTTCATTATCAATAGCATAATTAAGTAAAGCTTGTGTGCTACCAACCTTATCGGCTACTAAAATTATAGATTTTCTACATTCAGGATGAGCAAGAATTTTAGCATCCGGATGCTGTTTTTTAAGATTTAATATTTTTTCAAGAGAAAATTTTTCATGAACATGACAAGCACCATCCCAAAGAACCATGTTTCTGCCCGAAATACTGTTTATATAGTTACCAAGATTACGATCGGGACCAAAGATTATTTTTTCATCCAACGGAAAACTTTCAACAATCTGCCTTGCATTGCTTGAAGTAACCACCACATCAGTAAGAGCTTTAACATCTGCGGAAGTGTTTACATAGCTTATAACAGTGTGTCCAGGGTGATTATTAATAAATTCTTTAAATTTATCGGCGGGGCAACTATCGGCAAGAGAACACCCGGCAGTAATATCAGGACAAATAACAATTTTATCAGGACAAAGAATTGCAGCTGTTTCAGCCATAAAATTAACACCACAAAGAATTATCACATCGGCATCACTATTTTGAGCAATACGAGCAAGAGCTAAAGAATCGCCAATAGCATCTGCAATATTCTGAATTTCGGGGCGCTGGTAATAGTGAGCATAAATGACAGCATTATGTTTTTCTTTAAGATGTTTAATTTCATCTATTATAGTATCTTTATCAACATCCATCATAATAATAATAAATTATATATTTAAAAAATAAATATATATGATAATGATATATATCTGTTAATAACTATAATAACTTATATATTAAATATTTTGAAAATAAGTTATTAAACAACAAATAATGATTATTATCATTTTATTAACAAGCTAAATAATTGAAAATATGATAATTTTATAGTTTATTAATAACCTGTTAATATGTGGCAAAGTTAATAAAATTATATTTTCAATCAATATAAAAATGATGAAAAAGGTATAAAAAATAGAATTATAAAAATAAAAAAAATAGTTTGCCTAATAAAAAATTGGGTGATATATAATAAAAGATAATAAAACAAAATAAAAGTTTTATAAATTATGAAGAATTTATTTGACAGTTATTACATAGTTATTAACAAGGTTTATAAAAGTAAATGAGGGAAAGCCTCGGGACCTAAATGCATGGCTATATCAAGAATGGAAAGGGAAGGAATAAAAGATTTGTTTTCAACAGTTTGATTCCAAATTTGATAATAAGGAGAAACATTAATATGAGAAGATAATTTTTTAGAATAAAAATTTGGAGGGAACATGATGAAATCTTCAATCACTTTATTCAAGGTGTTGCAGAATAGAAAAAAATTATCTGTAAAACGATTAGTGTAAAATGGTAGTAAAAGCGGGGCGAGATGTTCAAAAAAAGGAGCTTTTCCATAGGAAGAGTAAATAGCTCCCCAATGAGTGTGTTCCCAATTTCCATGAGAGGATATAATTAAATTGTCGATACGGGAATTTAATTTATCCTTAGGTTTTACAATGGGAATAGTTAAAGAAACAGGACCTGAATTAGAACCTATTAAAGTTTTATTTATCTTAATATCGGAGTGGCGTGAAAAATAGAAATCACAAGAAAAAGTTACACTATCTGCCGTGAGGATGTGTTTATAAATATCCACATTAGGAAGATAGGAAGTTATATAATTAAAATTTAGAGGAATCGGGGTTTGCATCACGCAATATTCTATCAAAACGTATAGAATTTTTATCTTTATCAAAAGAAATAAGAACTAAAATAGGAGTGCCCACAATGTGGTCTTCAGGAACGAACCCCCAATAACGAGAATCGGCAGAATTATCGCGGTTGTCGCCCATCATCCAATAGTAGTCCATTTTGAAAGTGTAAAATTCTGTTTGCTGACCATTAATAAGAAAAGTTCCGTCGCTAAGTATTTTTAAATCGTTGTTTTCGTAATTACGGATGAGACGTTCGTATATGTATATATTATAGGTATTAAGATGTAAAGTATGTCCTTTTTTTGGAATCCAAAATTCACCCATATTAGCTCTATCCCATCCATAATTGTGATTAATGGGATAAACGTTGAGAGATTCGTAGGTTGGAACTTTTAAGACTCTATAAATTGAAGACATATTTTCAAGTTTATCAACCATTTCATCAGTAAGAGGCAATTGGTAAATTGGAGGAATTGTACCATTTGCATCTACGAATAAACCAATCTGAGAAACAGCAGCCGGAGAAATTTCGTGTGATGGAATCATGTGCCTGTCATCGACAGAAATGCCTAAATCTTCGAAAGTGATGTTAGAAATAGGAGAGCCATTTGTTTGTACATAATAATTGAATTGAGCTTGTGTTGGAGTAGGAATTGGTGCTCCATTTATATATACAGTATCGTTTGATATTTTTATTTTTTCACCAGGGAGTCCTAAACATCGTTTAACATAATTTTCTCTACGGTCAACAGGTCTGTAAATAACATTACCAAAAATATTAGGATTATTGTGTATTGCATCGCGACTATATTGGTGAATAAGGGTATAATAATCAGGATTCTGGACTTTAAGAGTGACGGTGTCGCCGGCAGGGAAATTGAAAACAACAATGTCACCCCGCTTAATGTTTCGTAATCCGGCAAGTCTTTTGTAATTTATTTGAGGCTTGTCGAAATAAGATTTAGTTTCAATAAAAGGTAAAGTGTTTTGAGTGAGAGGAAAATGGAGTGGAGTCATCGGAACACGCGGACCATAAACCATCTTATTAACCCATAAATAATCTCCAACAAGGAGAGATTTTTCGAGAGAAGAAGATGGAATCTGATAATTTTGCCCTACAAAAGCAAAAACAAAATAAACGAGAATTAAAGCATAAACGATAGCATCTACCCAACTCATAATAGTTAAAAACATCTTGTTGGTGCTTTTTTTCCACCAAGTCCAGGGAATATACTGAGTGAGATAAATATCGGCTAAAAGAAACAAAAATAATAAAAGCCATGGTGATTGCATCCACACCACCCAACCAATGAATATTAAAGCAACAATTGTAAATCTAATCCATCGAGTAGGTCGAACGAAGGCAAGTCGTTGTTTTAAATCAACAAGAAATATAGATTTTTTATCTCTCTTAGAAATATTACTATTATCGTTCATATATAATAACCTATTATTTTACTTGAGACCCCGGTTGTACCGGACATTGCGGTCCAATTACAATGAGTGAGCCATCGGGATTCTGTGCTGAAAGAATCATACCTTGCGATTCGATACCTTTGAGTTTGCGCGGAGCGAGATTAGCAACAAAACAAATTTGTTTGCCAACCAAATCTTCCGGATTATAATATTTAGCAATTCCGCTAACGATAGTACGTTCAGTACCTGTTCCGTCATCAATTTTGAAAAAAAGAAGTTTGTCAGCTTTAGGAACTTTAGCACATTCTTTTATAGTACCTACTCGCATATCAATTTTTTCAAATTCTGAAAAATCAATAGTTGGAGCAATCACCTGCGGACGGAAATTGGTAAGTTCATTTTCTTTTTTGATGCGTTGCAAACGTTGAATTTGAGCATCTATTTCGCTGTCTTCAATTTTTTCAAAGAGAAGTTGCGGTTGGTTTATAACGTGTCCATGAGGGAGTATGTCAATACTTCCGAGATTATCCCAGCTAACATTTTGAGGCAAGTTGAGAATGTTTTTGAGTTTCAGAGCCATAAAAGGTAAGAACGGCTCGAAAGCGATAGCAAGATTAGCACTGATTTGAAGTGCAATATTCATTATGGTTTCAACTTGGTCAGGATTAGTTTTAATAAGTTTCCAGGGTTCGGTGTCGGCAAGGAATTTATTACCTATACGAGCCAAATTCATGGCCTCGCGCAATGCATCGCGGAAACGATAGTTTTCGATATAGTTTTCGAGTTCATCTTTAACAGAAGCAAATTCGGCAATGATGTCGCTATATTTTGAAGCATCTCCTTGCGCAGGTATCACTCCATTGTAATACTTATGAGTAAGCACCAGAACGCGATTAATAAAGTTACCGAGAATTGCAACAAGCTCATTATTGTTGCGAGCTTGGAAATCGCGCCAAGTAAAATCGTTGTCTTTAGTTTCCGGGGCATTTGCAGTGAGTACATATCTTAGAACATCCTGTTTTCCGGGGAAATCTTTCAAATATTCATGAAGCCACACAGCCCAATTGCGGGAAGTGGAAATTTTGTCTCCTTCAAGATTGAGGAATTCATTTGCGGGCACGTTTTCCGGCAACTGGTAAGAGCCATCAGCCATGAGCATAGAAGGGAAAACGATGCAGTGGAAAACAATATTGTCTTTGCCTATGAAATGAACAATTTTAGAATCCGGTTCTTTCCAATACTTTTCCCAGGAGTCGGGCAAAAGTTCTTTTGTGTTTGAAATATAACCAATAGGAGCGTCAAACCACACATATAAGACCTTACCTTCAGCTCCTTCAACGGGTACAGGAACCCCCCAATTAAGGTCGCGGCTAACAGCGCGAGGTTGTAAACCCATATCGAGCCATGATTTACACTGACCATAAACATTGGTTTTCCACTCTTTGTGATCTTCGAGAATCCATTTTCTGAGTTTTGGTTCCCATTTATCGAGAGGTAAATACCAGTGCTTTGTTTCGCGCAACACAGGCACAGAACCGGTAATAGTGCTGTGAGGATTAATCAAGTCGGTGGCAGCCAGTGAAGTGCCGCATTTTTCGCATTGGTCGCCATAGGCCCCGTCATTACCACAATGAGGGCATGTGCCCACAACATATCTGTCGGCAAGGAATTGGTTAGCCTGTTCGTCGTAAAGCTGCATGGATGTTTTTTCCACAAATTCACCTTTGTCATAGAGTGTGCGGAAAAAGTTTGAAGCCATTTCTTTATGGATATCGCTTGTGGTACGGGAGTATATATCGAAAGAAATACCGAGTTCTTCAAAGGACTCTTTGATTATCTTATGGTAACGGTCCACAATATCCTGAGGAGTAACTCCCTCGTTGCGAGCCTTGATAGTGATAGGCACTCCATGTTCGTCACTACCACCAATGAGAATTACATCGATATGTTTTAAACGTAAATAGCGTGTATAAATATCTGCAGGTATATATACACCAGCAAGGTGACCAATGTGTACAGGACCATTAGCATAGGGCAATGCCGTAGTGACAAGCACTCGGTTATATTTCTTATTATCTTTATTCATATCAAAATCCAATCTTAATTTTAAGATTACAAAGTTAATATGTTTTAGGCTAAAATTAAAAAAACGCCACGGAATATGTAATTTAGCTTTGTATTCAGATGATTAATATTTATTATAATTAGATGTGAGCAGACTATCTCTTGTGGCTTTCGGAAGCTTTTTGACAACTTCTGTGTAACTGTGGTTGATAAGTTCTTTAATGAATTCTTCTTTCAGATGTCCGTCAATTTTTACCTGATTCCAGTATTTTTTATTCCAATGCCATGCAGGCTGTATATCCGCCGGATACAATTCCCTCAATTCGATGGCATAATTCGGGTCACACTTAAGAGTAACAAAACCATTACCGTTAAGCGAAATACATGCAAAAATTTTACCGCAAATGCGAAGTAAAAGTAAATCTTCGCCAAAAGCCATATCTTCGGTGCATTGTGGCAGACTCAAACAATAGATGCGTAAATATTCAATATCCATTTAAGTAACCATTATTTTATGCAAATATATGGAATAAAAGGAAAAATGTGTACATTTGCATATCAAAAACATAGAATTATGAATAAAAAAATTTATAAATATTTACTGTCATCGCTTTGTGTTGCAGTGATGGCATTGGCATTTTCAGGATGCAGCAAAAGTGGAAATTTTAAGGTAAGCGGACAAATTTCAGGAACTGATAATGAAACAATAAAGGTGCAGACATCGTATCATGGACGTTGGATAACGATAGATTCTGTGAAAACTGATTCAAAAGGAAGTTTTAAGTATGTTCGCCAAGCACCGGAATCGCCGGAAATTTATCGTTTGCAAGTAGGAAAGGCAGAAATATATGTGCCTATTGACAGTGTGGACAATATTACAGTTGAGGCGCAAAAACTTGAAAACGGTGTTATCTTATATACACTATCCGGTTCGGATGATGCATTGTCAATGAATTCGATAGATGCGCTTACTATAGAAATGCGCGGTGCAACAGAGGAGCGAAGGGCAGAAATCAAAAAAGAGCTGTCCAAGATGCTGCTTGCAAATCCGGCAGGTAATGCCGCATATTATTTGCTTAACAAACAGGTGGATGGGAAACCTATATATGATGTTACAGATGCATCAGACGTGAAAATCTACGGAGCAGTAGCGAATGCGTATTCCACCAAACGTCCGAACGATCCCCGTACACCGCTTATTGTGACTACATTTTTACAAAACCGCAGAGTAAATCTTGACAATATTGTGGCACGTGACACTATAGAAGCCTCGGAAGTGCGAATTATAGAAGTGGAATTACCGGATGAGAACGGAGAAAAGCAATCATTAACCGAGGTTACATCTCACGGCAAAGTAGTGCTATTGAATTTTACTATATATGAGGCAGAAGACTCTCCGGAATATAATAAAATTTTGTCAAATTTATATGAGAAATATAAATCCAAAGGATTTGAAATATATCAAGTAGGTCTTGATGTGAATCCTGCTGCATGGAAACTATCTGCCAAAAATATACCATGGATTACGGTATATGATGAGAGTGGTACAAACTCACGTTATGTTCGCAGCTACAATGTTGGAGTGGTGCCGTTGTCGTTTGTAGTGGATAGAAACGGAGAGATATCGGCTCGTATCGTAGATCAGTCGCTTCTTGAGGCTGAGATTAAAAAGCATATTTAAATACGGTATGGAAATTAAAATAGAAAATGTGTCGTTGGCGAATATTCCGGCGGCAGCATTACGCTTTTTAGAAATCATTGAAGAACAAGGTGGAACGGTGTTTGCATTTCGGGGGGAAATGGGTGCCGGTAAAACAACATTTATCAATGCCCTTTCGTCTGCATTGGGGGTGAGTGAAGGCACGGCATCTCCAACCTTTGCTATCATCAATGAATATAGAAGTGATACTACGGCAGAACTCATATACCATTTCGATTGTTACCGGATAGAGTCGATAGATGAAGCGGAAGATATAGGAGTGGAGGATTATTTCGATTCCGGAGCATTATGCTTTATCGAATGGCCTGAACGGATAGAAGCATTGCTTCCGTTGGAAACGGTTGATGTAAAAATTTATGAAAACGCCGATGGCACTCGTAATATAATTCTTATATATCCCGATTGATATGTCAAAGATTACGGATATCGGAGAGGTTACCTCTACTGTATCATATATGGATGCTCATAAAGATGATTTTGGGCATGGAGATATAGCCATAACACATAATCAGACGGCAGGAAGAGGCCAACGAGGAAATTCATGGGAAGCAGAGCCGGGAAAGAATCTCACATTTTCGTTTATGATGAGAGATATTATGGTGCCTGCGCATGAACAGTTTGCCATATCAGAGGCTGTTGCAGTAGCAATAGCCAACGTGTTGAGGCGGTATGTGGAGGGTGTGAAAATTAAATGGTCGAATGATATTTACGCAGGCGATAAGAAAATATGCGGTATCTTGATAGAAAACTCACTCCTTGGCTCAAAAATTGTCTATTCCACCGCGGGAATAGGTATCAATGTAAATCAACAGTTGTTCACCTCACCGGCACCTAATCCGGTGTCATTGCTTCAGCTTACAGGGAAAGAATATTCGCTTGAAGCACTCATCAAGGAGTTTTCAGATGAACTGATAGCGAGAATAGAGCCATTGCGCACCCCACAATATCGGGCTTACATGAGAAAGCTTGATGTAGAATATAAAGAGATGTTATACCGAGCCGATGGGAAATTTTATCCTTTCGCACTTCCCGATGGTACACAATTTGATGCTCAAATCACCGATGTGGCGCCGGATGGTAAGCTAACACTTACACTCACCGATGGCACACAGCGCGGATTCTATTTCAAAGAAGTGGTATTTATCATTTGAATTACATCTTGGTGACCATGATTATGCGCATGGTTTGAGACCGCATACCCGATGACTCAAACATAACTTTCATTTTCAATGTCTGCTGTGCGTAGTTGTTATGTTCGTCTAATATTCTTGCTGTTACTTCTCCTATCTCTGAGCGTAGTGAAAGCAGCTCGTCCCACACTTCCAGAAATTTAGCAAGATCATCGTGGTGAATGCGATTAAGAAAATCACGGTAAGGATACACTTCTGATGATGTGCCAATAACATCATCATATTGTCTATAAATCATAGATGTAGCAATGTCGCAACTCCACACTCGTATGTTTCCTACACCCAATGCAAGATTAAGGCAATTGGTGTGACTTTCAATATTTTTTTGTGCCACTTGCAGTGTGGTTACATCGTTGAGCACAAAATATATGGAATTGCTAAATTCGAGATTCGGCGATTTCACATGTCTTATTTTACACTCAAAATATGCGGCATCTTCTATTGGGATATATGCGTAGCGATATCGTGCGTCGATGTCGGATGTGTATGTGAGCATAAAGTCAAAATCTTCGCCCTTTCGGATTCTTGTTTTGTTAAAATCTGAAATCAACGGATTGTCGTAGATATTATGTCCGGCACGAATATATTCTTTTGCGTCAACTATTGAAAACATATCGGCAAGAGTGCCGTTGATATATACTAAATTTCCATCACCGGCGTATATTGCCACCCCAACCGGCACGGCATCAAGCAACGTGCTGGTATGGCTTTTATAAAATTCTCCTTTCGAGGTCTCCGATGAAGAGAGTCGTTGTATCTTCTTTGATTGAATCAGTGTATAACAAATTATAACTATCATGACCACGAAGAGAATACCACCAATAATGATTATATATTTTATTATCGCAGGGTATGACGCGAATGATTCATCATAACCAAACCATTTTTGATATATTTTATTGAAAGTACCATCTTTAATCGCTTCATCCAACCCGTTATCCACAAGTTCCAACAGGTCGGGGCGATTCTTATTAACACCAAATCTCACAGTGTGTGAGCCAAGTTTGAGGTCGCGTATGCTAAGATTTTCAAACTTGTTATGTTCCATATAATAATGGGCCGTGGTGTTGGGCAACAGAGCCAAATCGTATTTTGAGTTTTGCACCAATCTCATGGCATCGAGTAGATTATCTACATATACACGATTTTCTTCGGGTAAATAGTTCTTGATATCAGGTATA
>JAFLTZ010000005.1 GCA_022509045.1 Muribaculaceae bacterium
CGGACGTTTTGGATTCGAGCTTCATTTCCCTTTCATGCTTCAACCTTCTACCACTATATATGGTCTTGCATTTGTTGAAGGTGGTAATGCTTGGACTTCCGTGAAAGATTTTGCTCCGTTTAATATCAAACGTTCTGCAGGTGCTGGGGTGCGTGTATTCCTTCCTATGATTGGTATGATGGGTATTGACTGGGCTTATGGTTTTGACCGCGTATTTGGTGAAAAAGGTGGTAGTCATTTCCACTTCATTCTCGGACAGGAATTCTAATTGTTTTGTGGCGTATGACTGTTCCGGTTTTAATTGTATTTCTAATTTTAGCCTGTGGTGTAATTGGATGGATCTACTATAAGAATCGGCAATTGTCTTTGAAGTTACGTGCTTCTGAAGATAATAATATAATGTTTAAAACTTCGGTAGAGGCTTTGACCGACAACTTGAATCGAACTCTTCAAGAACGCGACAAGCTCACATTATTAGTGGAACAACTGCGTAGCGATAACAGCTCAATTAATGTAGAGAAAGCAAAACTTGACGAACGAATATCTTTTCTGAATAATGAAATTATTAGATTGTCAAGTGAAGCTGAAACCCGCTTTAACAATCTTGCCCAATCCGTACTCGAGAATAAAGCTAAAGCATTCAAAGAATCAAATGAGGCTCGACTATCCGAAATATTGGCTCCATTTAAAGATAATGTTGAAGCTCTTAAGCGAGAAATTAATGAAAAATATGTCACGGAAATAAAAGAACGCAGTGCACTCACTCAACATATCAATTCTTTGATGGAAATGAACCTTACGCTTGGACGTGAGGCACGTGAATTGTCTGCTGCCTTGCGTGGAAATTCTAAAGTGCAGGGTGATTGGGGTGAGTTTATTTTGAAATCTCTTCTTGAGCGTTCCGGACTCGTTGAAGGCGAAAATTTCAGTGTTCAAGTATCTCGTGATTCTGACGGAGAACTCCTGCGGAATGAGGCTGGAAATATGTTGCGTCCCGATGTCGTATTATATTTGCCCGATGGTAAGAATTTAGTCATCGACTCAAAAGTATCGCTTACTAATTACATCAACTATATAAATTCTGACGATGATAACGAGCGGGATAAATTTTACTCTTTGCATCAGCAATCTGTAAAGGCACATATTAACGAATTGAAAACCAAGCGCTATCAGGATTATGTAGGGCATTCCGGAAATTTTGTCATGATGTTTATTCCCAATGAGGGTGCTTTCCTTGCTGCGCTTAGAAGCTCTTCCAATTTGTTGCAATACGCCTACGATTCTCATGTGATATTGCTTAGTCCGTCGAATCTTATGGCTACGGTTGAACTGGTTCGACAGATTTGGCAGCATGACAAGCAAACAAAAAATGCTATCGCAATTGCAGAAGAAGCGGGTAAATTATATGATAAATTTGTAACCTTCCACGATGACCTTACGAAGATTGGTAAAGCCTTGGAGGTCGCTAATGTGGCCTATGGGGCAAGTGTGAAAAAACTTTCTTCAGGTACTGGAAACTTATTGGGTAGGGTAGAGAAACTGAAAGAAATGGGAGCTAAAGCCTCAAAATCACTGCCTATGCCTAAGTAAAATAGGTTTGTCTATTGACTTTCGTTCTACAAAATATTATCTTTGTGTTTAATTTGTCAATTTCTATTTAATATGAATTCATTTCACGATTTATTGATACAGCGCCACAGTATACGCAAATTTACAAATCAACCCGTTGATTCGGAGCATGTTAAACTTATTCTCGAAGCTGCTCTCATGGCTCCGTCTTCAAAACGTTCTATGCCCTGGGAATTTCTTGTCGTTGAGGATAAAGACATATTACGGCAAATTAGTAAATGTAGAACAATGGGAACGGTAGCTCTTAATACTTGTCCGCTTGCTATTTTTGTTATGGCAGATCCGCAAAAGAGTGAGGCTTGGGTAGAGGATGCATCGATTGCTGCCATTCTTATGCAATTGCAAGCAGAAGATTTGGGATTGGGTAGCTGTTGGATAAACATATATGGAAGATTTACAGCAGATCCTGAAATTACTTCTCAGGATTATATTCGCGAAATTATTGACATTCCGGGTGAACAGCAGATACTTTGTATTATTGCTATTGGTCATAAGGATGAGGAACGTAAGCCGTTCGACTTATCACGTATAAAATGGGAAAAAGTACACATTCCTACATATTCACAAACCGACAACGTTACAGAGTAGCTCTTATTGGTGCCGGTAATGTGGCTTGGCATTTAGTTCCGGCTATTGCTGAGTCACATGATTTAGTCGCTATATATAGTCGTTCGTATGCGTCTGCCGATGCATTGGCAAAAAAAAACACACAGCTGGGACACTTGGTGGGACAGATAAATTCGTTATCCGGTGTTCAGGAATTTGCCGATGCAGATATATATATTATTTCTGTATCCGATAGTGCTTTGTTGGATGTTGTAAATCTTATTGAACAAAAAAAACACAATCGTGGGACACTTTTTCTTCACACATCAGGAAGTATGCCAATGAATGTCCTTAGCAATCTATCTGATTGTTATGGCGTGTTTTATCCTTTACAATCTTTCACAAAGTCTGCTGAATTGAATTTTCGAGAGGTCCCTATATTGATTGAAGCAAACTCTGTAGAACACACACTTGTTCTTGAGAAATTTGCGTCTTCAATCTCTGACACTGTTCTACATATTAATAGTAGTCAGCGGCGCACTATTCATATTGCTGCAGTTTTTGCATGCAATTTTGCAAATGCATTATGGGACATTGCACATAAACAATTGGAACGTGAGAATATCCCTTTTTCAATTCTCATGCCGTTACTTAAAAATACATTGGCAAAATTGTCTGTGATGACTCCTGCTTTAGCTCAAACCGGACCGGCTGCTCGTGGTGATAAGGACCTTATGCAATCTCATATCGATTCATTATCAGGAGAAGAAAAAGAAATTTACTCGCTAATCTCAAATTATATTTTAAATCATCGACAATAATATATATATGAGTTCAATTAATTACGATTTATCCAAAATTAAGGCTGTTGCATTCGACGTTGACGGGGTATTGTCTCCATCTACTATACCTTTACATCCGTCAGGTGAGCCGATGAGAATGGTTAATATTAAAGATGGTTACGCGATACAGCTTGCTATTAAATATGGTTACAAAATAGCGATAATTACAGGAGCTGACACGAATGCTTTAAAAGTGAGGTTTGAAGGTTTGGGCGTAAAAGATATATTTCTTAAATCTGCGGTAAAACTGCCTGTTTTGGAATCTTGGATGAGAACAAATTTACTTTCGGCCGATGAAGTCGCTTTTGTCGGTGATGATATCCCGGATATTGAAGCTATGAAAGCTGTGGGGCTTTCTGTTGCTCCGGCTGATGCGGCAATTGATGTTAAAGAAATTGCTAATTACATATCTCCGGTCATTGGTGGATATGGTGTAGGACGGGATGTGCTTGAACAAATTATGCGTGCTCAAAAACGTTGGTTGTCAGACAAACATGCGTTCGGTTGGTAACTTCTAAGTGAAATATGCAGAAAATTGTGTAATTTTGTTGTATATAGATTATTATTACTTTGCAGATTGAATATTAAGAGATAGGTATATGTTAATTAAAACAGCAGAATTTAAAATAAGTAATAGTGATGTTACCAAATGTCCTGCAACAAACTTCCCCGAATATGCATTTATCGGAAGGTCAAATGTTGGTAAGTCATCGCTAATAAATATGCTCACCGGAAGGAAGTCGCTTGCAAAAACATCTTCAACTCCTGGTAAGACACTTCTAATAAATCATTTTTTAATAAACAACAGTTGGTATATAGTTGATTTACCGGGGTATGGCTATGCTGCTCGTAGTAAGTCAAGTCGTGCGGAAATCGATAAAATGATAAAGAGTTATATTCTCACTCGGCAAGAAATGACCTCTCTTTTTGTATTGATTGATTCACGACACGAGCCTCAGAAAGTGGATATGGAATTTATTCATTGGTTGGGCGAAAATGGTGTACCTTTTGCTATAGTCTTTACAAAACTTGATAAATTAGGTGTTAATGTCGCTAAGCAAAAAATAGAATTGTATAAGCAACATTTGCTTGAAGAATGGGAAGAATTACCGCCAATCTTTTACACATCAAGTGTGGATAATAGAGGTAAGGTAGAATTACTTGATTATATTGATAGCATAAACGAACAATTAAAAGAAAAGTAGTCTGTTTATTAATGGAACAAGAGTTTGCTTCTCCTTTGCTTGAAAATGCTGTTAGCGAATTCGCTAACTTGCCTGGTATCGGCAGAAAAACTGCATTGCGCCTTGTCTTGCATCTACTTCGGCAGGATGAACAGCAATCAATTGCTTTTGCTGAAGCTATTACTAAACTGCGCACTCAAATCCGTTATTGTCAGCAATGTCATAATATTTCTGATACAGATGTCTGTCCTATTTGCGAGAATCCAATGCGAGACCATTCTGTGATTTGTGTAGTTGAAAACGTAAAGGATGTAATGAATATAGAGAACACACACCAGCATTCCGGAGTTTATCATGTGCTTGGTGGGCTCATATCTCCTATGGATGGAATCGGTCCGAAAGATATAGAGATTGAATCCTTAATAGAAAGAGTAAATAATGGTGGTATTAAGGAAGTGATACTTGCTTTGAGTACAACAATGGAAGGCGATACAACTAACTTTTACATTTATCGGCGTTTGCAGGATACTCCTGTAAAAGTTACACAGATTGCGAGAGGAGTATCTATGGGAAATCAACTTGAATATACCGATGAGCTTACGTTGGGTCGTTCTATTATTAACCGCACATTGTTTTCTGATTCATTTTCTGCTAAATAACCGACGCTATATCTATGATTGATCAGATTATAAATAAAGAAATTACCGAGAATGCAGTCCTTGTTGGCCTCATTACGCCACAACAAAATGAAATAAAAGCGAAAGAATATCTTGATGAACTTGAATTTCTCGCTGATACTGCCGGTGCTGTCACTGTAAAAAAATTCTTCCAACGTTGCGATAATCCTAATCCCCGCACGTTTGTTGGAAAAGGAAAACTTGACGAAATTAGGACATTTATCGAGAACAACGAGGTGGGGATTGCTATATTTGATGACGACCTTACTACCAAGCAAGTATCTAATATAGAAAGTGTGCTCAAAGTAAAAATACTTGATAGAACAAGTCTTATACTCGATATTTTTGCCAAACGAGCGCAGACTGCTAATGCAAAAATGCAGGTAGAACTCGCTCAATATCAATATCTACTTCCTCGACTGACTCGTATGTGGACTCACCTTGAGCGTCAAAGAGGTGGTATCGGTATGCGAGGGCCGGGTGAAACGCAGATTGAGACTGACCGTCGTATCATTCTTGATAAAATTTCTCTGCTCAAAGAGAGGCTTCGTGGATTGGATAAACAAAAAGAGATTCAACGTAAAAATAGAGGAAAACTCACCCGTATTGCACTTGTTGGATATACTAATGTTGGAAAATCTACACTTATGAATTTATTGAGTAAAAGTGATGTTTTCGCTGAAAATAAACTCTTTGCCACTTTGGATACTACGGTACGCAAGGTAATTATTGATAATTTGCCATTCTTGCTGTGTGATACTGTCGGATTCATACGTAAACTGCCAACTCATTTGGTTGAATCTTTCAAAAGCACTCTCGATGAGGTCCGTGATGCAGATATTCTCGTTCATGTGGTTGATGTTTCACATCCTCAATTTGAAGAACAGATAGAGGTCGTTAATAAGACGTTGTCCGAAATATGTAATGTTGCTGATAAAGAGCAAATTGTGGTATTTAATAAAATAGATGCATACACTCATGTGCCGAAAGATGAAGATGACCTTACTCCGGTTTTGCGTGAAAATATACCGTATGATGAACTTAAACGTTCATGGATGTCGCGTATGAATGATAACTGTGTGTTTATTTCGGCTAAGGAGCGCACAAATATTGATGAACTTAAAACGAAGCTTTATCAAAAAGCAAAGGAAATTCATACCAAGAGATTTCCTTACAACGACTTTCTGTATCACATATACGATGATATCTCTGATTAGTTCATCTTCCGGAGGCTGTAGATTTTTCTATGGTTGAGTCTGTGCTAATAAGTTTTTGTATATCACGTTTTTGGCGTCCCCATTGTAAGTTATATCGGATACTTATATAGGGTATGCGCATATTGAGGCGTATGTGCTTTTCGTTTTTGTTCCATCTACTCATTGACATACTGCCCCGATCATATTTACCAAAAGGCATTATGCAACCGGTCCCAAATTGCCAACCTTTCCAATTATAATTGAGGTCAATGATATTTAAATCCTCGTCCCATGATAGTTTCTCTCCCATAATGTTGCGTTGAGCATGCATATATTGTGCTCCAAATACAAACCCCCAATGCGTAAGTCGAAGGGATGCATTTCCACACCACGAGTTGTTCGTTATTTTATGAATAGTACCCAATGCCTCATTTACAGACAAAGACGGTATCATTAAATTTGCGAGAAGTTGTATCCCGTTTTTGGAATTGCCACAGGCTCCGTTAGATGGAAAATATACATCCATATCGGCTTTACGTATTATTTGCGAAGCCTCAACTATTATTTCACCCAGTTCTTGAGTTTTTATACTGTCGGTTGTTGTTTCTTGTGCTTTTATTATCTCGGAGATGATTAGAAATGATAGTAGAATTAGAAAATGTTTCATACTTTTTGCAGTTAGTTCGTGTCGTTTGTGTATTAGACTAAGCGAGCAATGCAAAAGTTGCACTGCTCGCTAAATGTTATTGTTTATGTGTTTAACTATGCTTAGAACTTTATACCAACAAGTGCTTGAATTATCCAGCATACCACTGCATATATAATGCTGAATAAAAATGCAGTCCAAAAACCATTCACATGAAACGATGATACGAAGTAGCTTACGAGCATTATCAATAACGTGTTAATGACTAATACGAAAAGACCGAGTGTAAGCACCGTAATTGGTAATGATAGTATCATTAATAATGGCTTGATTAGCATATTTACAAGACCTAAAACTATCGCTGTTATTATAGCGCCACCAAAACTATTAATTGTTACTCCAGGACAAATCCTTGCACTTAAAAACAGTGCCAATGCTGTAAGAAGCAAATTTAGTATTAAAGACCACATATCTAAAAAGTTTTAAATGTTATTTCATTAGTTATAACATTCGTTTTGTGTTTTTGTTCATTAAAAATCATACCCGAGACTCAATGTCCACTCTTTATTTCTTGCTTTTGCCACATTTTCAAAACCTGAATCATTCCTTGCTATATTCTCAATTCCAGCCATATAATATATAGCTATTGAATATTTGTGTACTATTTTAAATCCGGCTCCAATTTTGAGACCCCAGTCTTTTGTCTTCATTTGCACATTTTTCATGTCACTGTTGCCGAAGTACGGATATTTGTATATATCCCAACTAACGAAACTGCCCACCGGTGCTACCGAAACGGTCGTTTGATTAACTCTCGTATTCCCACCTAATCCTAATGCAAAATATGGTCCTGCTTCCAACTGTAATTGAATTCCTTTGATAAGATTCATTTTAAATGAGGCCAAAACAGGGATTTGCAAGTAATATAGTCGGGAATGCTTTTTTACGTATGAGAAATAGCTCGTTTCATCACTCAGTGTTGTGATATCTGTTCCGTAACTTTTGTTGGAAAAAAATATTCCCGGCTGAAGTGAAAAATATTTCTTGATATTTAAATCTACAACAAATCCGACGTTAAACCCATAACCCCAATTTCCTGATGCGTTATACACATCTGTGAACATATCGGAATAATTTGGCGACACATTTGATGATGTAAGCGATGCTCTTACTCCAAGTGTCAATAATTTTGACGACATCCCTGTATCAAATAAAGTATTGAATTGGGCTTGAGCTTTTTCTGACAGAGTTAGCAACACTGTTAGTGCACTAAAAAAACACGCTATAGACCTATATCGAATCATTGTATATTATATTGATTGTTTGTATGCTACAAATTTACGAAAAAAATAGTTTACACTCACCATAAATAATTTTTATTGGGCCTAATTGTGGAAATTGAACAAAAATATGTATATTTGCCTAACAAAAACGTGAAAGTAAATGGAAAGTATTAATGCCGCTCAAGATGAAATTATAGAGGAATTTTCCGGATTTGACGATTGGATGGATAAATATTCACTAATCATCGAATTGGGTAATTCGCTTGCTCCGATTAAAGATGAATATAAAGTGCCGGAGTATCTTATTGAGGGTTGCCAAAGTCGTGTATGGCTTTATGCTCAGTTGACAGAGGATAATAAGGTCGTTTTCCAAGCCGACAGTGATGCAATTATTGTAAAGGGTATTATAGCTTTACTGATTAAGGTGTTGTCTGGCCACACACCCAATGAAATTCTTGATTCAGAACTTTATTTCATTGATGATATAGGCTTGAAAGAACATCTGTCACCTACACGAAGTAATGGTTTATTGTCTATGGTGAAGCAAATGCGCATGTATGCTCTTGCTTTTAAGTCTAAAATTGAAGTTTAACAGATAGAAATAATATATTAATCAAATAATTTAATCTTATGTTTTCAAATCAACCTAAAGGGTTAATCCCGGCAGCGCTAAGTAACATGGGCGAACGCTTCGGATATTATATCATGAACGCGGTGTTAGTGCTGTTCCTTTGCTCTAAATTCGGGCTTTCCGAAGAAACAAGCGCCCTCATTTACTCATTTTTTTATGCAGGTATTTATTTGTTGAGTCTTGTAGGTGGTATCATAGCCGACCGTACTCAGAATTATAAGGGTACTATTATTCGTGGTTTGGTAGTGATGACTCTTGGATATGTCATTTTGGCAATTCCTATTCTCTCCACTTCTAACAATATCTCGTGGTTATTGCCTCTTACATGTTTCGCTCTATTCTTGATTGCTTTCGGTAACGGTTTGTTTAAAGGGAATCTTCAGGCTATTGTAGGTCAGTTATATGATAACCCGAAATATAGCTCTCAGCGCGACTCCGGCTTCCAGATATTCTATGTATTTATTAATATTGGCGGTTTGTTAGCTCCATTTATTGCACCTTTGCTTCGCAGCTGGTGGCTTGGTGTTAATAACCTTACATATAATGCTAAACTTCCTGCTCTTTGTCACCAATATCTTGGTGGTGCTGATTTTATGGCAGCAGAAGATATGAATAACCTTTCGGCTCTAATCACAGAAACCGGAGGTAATGCTGCAGGTGATATTGCAGCTTTCTGCTCTCAATATCTTGAAGTGTTTAATACGGGTATTCATTATTCATTTATCGCATCTGTAGCCGCGATGATTATATCACTTGTTATTTTCATTGCTGTTAAAAACGGACTGCCAAATCCGGGTAAGAAAGTGAAAGTTGAAAGTTCTACAATTAGTGCAGAAGAAAAAGCTGCGATGGCAAAAGAAATCCGCCAGCGTTTGGCTGCGTTGTTTGCAGTTCTGGGAGTTGTTATTTTCTTCTGGTTCTCATTCCATCAGAATGGTACATCGCTTTCACTTTTTGCACGTGATTTTGTTGATACTTCATCCATAGCTCCTGAAATATGGCAGGCTGTTAACCCGTTCTTTGTAATTATCCTTACTCCAATTGTTATGGCGTTCTTTGGATATTTGAGTGCACGTGGGAAAGAAATTTCAACACCAAAGAAGATTGCATATGGTATGGGATTGGCAGGTCTTGCTTTCTTATTCCTCGCTGTATATTCTTATATGCAGGGTTATCCATCAGGAACAGATTTCCGTGCAATGGAAAATAGCGCTGCTACTGCATTAAAGGCAGGTCCATGGGTGCTGATATTATTGTATTTCTTCCTCACAGTAGCTGAGTTATTCATTTCTCCACTTGGACTTTCTTTCGTGTCAAAAGTGGCACCTCAACACATGCAGGGTCTTTGTCAAGGTTTGTGGCTCGGTGCAACTGCACTTGGTAATCTTTTGCTGTGGATTGGTCCGTTGATGTATAACAAATGGCCTTTATGGGAATGTTGGGGCGTATTCCTTGTTGTATGTTTGATTTCTATGGGAGTTATGTTCTCAATGGTTACGTGGTTGGAAAAAGTTTCTAAATAAAATAAATAGTAAGCAAATTATGTATGGGCGCGATAACAACGCGCCCATATACATATAAGTTATGGCACAGAATTATTCTCCAATAGGTATTTTCGATTCAGGTTATGGCGGTCTTACCATAATGCGCGAGATTGTCAGGAAACTTCCGCAATATGATTATTTGTATCTTGGAGATAATGCTCGTGCTCCGTATGGTAATCGTTCATTTGAGTTAGTATATCGTTTTACTCTTGAAGCTGTTACATATTTGTTTAATCAGGGTTGTGAGTTAGTTATCTTGGCGTGCAATACAGCATCGGCTAAAGCTCTGCGTACCATACAACAGCGAAATTTGCCACTGTTAGGACCGTCAAAACGTGTGCTTGGTGTAATTCGCCCGACAGTGGAGACTATAGGTTCGATAACCAAAAGTGGAAATATCGGAGTATTAGGCACGGCCGGCACTGTGGCAAGTGAAAGCTACACGCTCGAAGCAGGGAAACTGTACCCTAATTATAAGGTATTCGAACAGGCTTGTCCTATGTGGGTGCCTTTAGTCGAAAATAGGGAGTATGATTCAGATGGTGCAGATTATTTTATCAATAAATATATTACGCAACTATTGGCCCAATCCTCTGATATCGATACAGTGATACTTGCCTGCACGCACTATCCGTTACTTATGGATAAAATACGCAGACGTATGCCTGATAATGTGACATTGCTTGAACAAGGGAGTATAGTAGCAAATTCGCTAAACGATTATCTTATTCGTCATCCTGAAATTAAACAACGAATATCAGTTTCTGGTAATAGGCAGTACCTCACTACTGAAAATCCAGAAAAATTTAACGAAATGGCATCTATATTTATGGGAGACTTTATAGATGCAGAGCATATAGAACTTTGATTGCACCACAAATTATATTACTTTTGCACGTCAATTGAATAACAAATTATTAAATATATAAAACTAAATATTATGGCAGAAGTTCCAGAATTTAAATATCAGGCACCATTCCCTCTCGGACCTGATGATACGGAATACTACTTGCTTACGAAAGATTACGTGAGTATAGGTGATTTTGAAGGTACTCCGGTATTGAAAGTTGCAAAGGAAGGGCTTACCCTTATGGCGAATGCTGCATTCCGCGATGTGTCTTTTTTGTTGCGTCGCAGTCATAATCTACAGGTTGCTAAAATACTTAACGACCCGGACGCCAGTGAAAATGACAAGTATGTGGCTTTGACTTTTTTGCGTAATGCCGATGTGTCTTCCAAGGGGAAACTTCCACTTTGTCAGGATACAGGTACTGCAATTATCCATGGTGAGAAAGGACAACAAGTATGGACAGGGTATTGTGATGAAGAAGCCTTGTCACTTGGTGTGTATAAAACATATACAGAAGAAAATCTGAGATATTCGCAAAATGCCCCACTTGATATGTATAGCGAGGTTAACACAAAGTGTAATCTTCCGGCGCAAATAGACATTGAAGCTACAGAAGGAATGGAATACAAATTCCTCTGTGTAACCAAAGGTGGTGGTTCTGCTAATAAAACCTATCTTTTCCAAGAAACTAAAGCTCTCCTCAATCCGGCAACATTGGTGCCATTCCTTGTTGAGAAGATGAAAACCCTTGGAACTGCTGCGTGTCCACCATATCACATAGCATTTGTTATCGGAGGCACGTCTGCTGAAAAGAATTTACTGACAGTTAAACTTGCATCTACACATTACTATGACAGTCTGCCCACAACAGGCAATGAATATGGCCGTGCTTTTCGAGATGTAGAACTTGAAAAGAAAGTGCTTGAAGAGGCCTATAAAATAGGGTTGGGTGCACAATTTGGTGGTAAATATTTTGCTCATGATGTTCGTATAGTTCGCTTACCGCGCCATGGGGCTTCGTGCCCGGTAGGTATGGGTGTAAGTTGCTCTGCAGACCGTAATATAAAATGTAAAATCAACAAAGATGGTATATGGATTGAGAAACTCGATACAAATCCTGCTGAGTTGATACCTACTGAATTGAGAAATGCAGGAGAAGGTGAAGTTGTAACAATTAACCTTGACCAGCCGATGTCGGAAGTTCTCAAAGAGTTGAGTAAACATCCTGTATCTACACGTCTGTCGCTAAATGGTACTATTATTGTTGGGCGAGATATAGCTCATGCCAAACTTAAAGAACGTCTTGACAAAGGGGAAGACCTTCCAGAGTATATTAAAAATCATCCTATATATTATGCAGGTCCTGCAAAAACACCGGCAGGTATGGCATGTGGCTCAATGGGTCCGACAACAGCCGGACGTATGGACCCGTATGTTGACTTGTTCCAAAGTCATGGAGGAAGCATGGTAATGCTCGCAAAAGGTAATCGTAGCCAGGCTGTTACTGACGCATGTAAAAAACACGGAGGTTTTTATCTTGGCAGTATTGGCGGTCCGGCTGCAATTCTTGCGCAGAATAACATTAAGAGCATAGAGTGTGTAGAATATCCGGAACTCGGTATGGAGGCAATCTGGAAAATTCAGGTGGTAGATTTCCCTGCGTTTATTCTTGTAGATGATAAAGGAAACGATTTTTTCACCCAGATAAAACAAATGTGCCCATTTAAATGATAAATGTTAAATTATAATTGTGGTGGCGGGATTCTCATTATGGAGCAATTCCGCCACTTGTTTATGATTGTTTATATGGCAAATATATAAAAAATGGAATAAGAGTTTTTGATGTGTATAAGTTTATAGTTATCTTTGCATAATAAAGAGTGGCAATTACTGCTTTATCAATGAATAAATTTTAACATATAATATATTATGCTTACATCAAATTCAGTTTTATTATTTCTCGGGAATCTTGGTACAGGAGAAATTATTCTTATAGTGTTGGTAGTATTATTGCTGTTTGGAGGCAAGAAGATTCCTGAATTGATGCGTGGTATGGGAAAGGGTGTTCGTAGCTTCAAAGAGGGGATGAGCGAGATCTCGGAAGAAATCAACAAACCTGTTGAGGAGACTCCCAAAAAAGATAATAAAGAAGAAAATAAATAATAAATTGATAAGGTTGCAACTTTTTGCAGCTACAATAAGTCAGATATAAGAGCGAGACTGTATAAGTCGGTAGTTCTTTAATCATTAGAAATGACTATGAGTGAGAACGGTTCGTTGCGCGATGAGGATGTTCTTGAAAAGATGTCGTTTTGGGATCATGTATCGGCTCTGAGGAGTATGATATTGAAGGTGTTTGGTGTAGTGATTGTTCTATCCCTAATATTCTTCGCCATTATGCCTGATTTGTTCGACTTGGTGATATTGGCTCCTTGTCGGTCCGATTTCTTTCTGTACCATCTTTTAGGCAAAGTGATACCGTACTTTGCGGCAGGAGCCGCGGATGGCTCAGAGTTGGTTGTTAATATGATTAACATCCAATTGACATCGCAGATTCTTATTCATATGACCACTTCTTTTTGGTTGGGAATAATATTCTCGTTCCCTTTCATTATATATAGTATATGGCAATTTGTGAAACCTGCATTATATGATAATGAGCGAAGAGGTATCAAGAAGGTTTTTCTTTTTGGGAATTTTATGTTTTACCTTGGAGTCACAGTTGGGTACTGCATAGTGTTTCCGTTTTCACTCCGTTTTTTGGCAGGATACCAGGTGAGTGAAATGGTTCCAAATCAGATATCGTTAACATCGTATATGGATAACTTTTTGATGTTGGTATTCACGACCGGATTAATGTTTGAATTGCCACTTGTGGCGATGATGCTGTCAAGAGCGGGTGTTCTGACACGTAGTTTCTTCAATAAATATAGGCGACACGCGATAGCAATACTAATGATAATTGCTGCGATTATCACACCCGCCGACCCGTTTAGTATGGTGGTGTTATTCATACCTCTATATTGTTTATGGGAACTGAGCAGTTTCTTTGTGAAGCCTGCACTTAAGTTGGAAGACAGTGGAGATTCGCGTGCGGCAGTTGAACCGACTCAAAAAAATAATTAAAATACAGATAGTACAAGTTGTCAATAATAACTAAAATTAGCAAAACTATGGATGCCAAAAAAGTTGATTTATATATGCTTACGAATTCCAAATATTTTCCAATGGAGATGTTGCCTTATGTAAGACAACGATTGGAAACTTTGGATGAAACTCAGGCTACAGCTGCTATGTATATGCAATTTAAGGATCCCACAGTGGCATTGATTGTGTCAATATTGGCGGGGACTCTTGGAGTGGATAGATTTTATATAGATGATATCTTGTCGGGTGTTTGCAAGCTAATCACCGGTGGCGGTTGCGGTATATGGTGGTTTGTTGATATGTTCCTGATACAGAATGCTACACGTAAAAAGAATTTAGAGAAATTTATACAAGCAACGCAATTATACTAATATTAAATTGATTTAAATTATTTTAGTTTATAGTTAGTTAATGCAGAATCCGGTTCTCAAGAAAGAACCGGATTCTGCATTAATATGGTTTTTGAGCAGTAAAATCTCGGTTATTGCATACCTGAAGTGATAATGTCGCGAGATATTTTCTTTACCAAACCTTGCAGCACATTGCCAGGACCGAGTTCAACCACTTCAGTGAGAGCACCTTCACTGATCATGTTTTGAATACTTTGAGTCCATTTTACAGGAGCTGTGAGTTGAGCTATAAGATTAGCCTTAATTTCGGAAGGGTCGGTGTGAGGTTTTGCATCAACATTTTGATAAATGGGGCAAACAGGTGATTTGAATTCTGCTTTTTCAATAGCTTCTGCAAGGCGAGTGTGTGCGCTTTGCATGAGAGGAGAGTGGAATGCTCCGCCAACCTTGAGTTTTAAAGCACGTTTAGCCCCTGCTGCAAGAAGTTTTTCGCAGGCAGCATCAACCCCGGAAATTGTTCCGGAAATAACTATTTGTCCCGGACAATTATAGTTGGCTGGCGCTACTATATCGTTGATTGATGCACAAATCTCTTCAACAGTTTCATCCGGTAAAGCAAGCACAGCAGCCATTGTAGATGGCGTTTCTTCACACGCTTTTTGCATAGCTTCAGCGCGAGTTGCAACAAGTCGCAAGCCTTCTTCAAAAGATAAAGCACCGGCTGCAACTAAGGCAGAAAATTCACCCAGAGAATGTCCTGCAACCATGTCAGGTTTAAATTCATCTCCGAGAGTCTTTGCAAGAATAACTGAGTGTAGAAATATAGCAGGTTGTGTAACTTTTGTTTGCTTTAGGTCTTCTTCAGTTCCATTAAACATGAGGTCGGTGATTCTAAAGCCTAAAACTTCATTGGCTTTTTCAAACATATCGTGGGCCTCTTTGTTATTGTCGTATAAATCTTTGCCCATTCCTACGAATTGAGCACCCTGACCGGGAAAAACATAAGCTTTCATAAAAAATATAAATTAATTAACTAAAATTTCAACAAATATAACATTAAAATTTGAATTACCTGCAATTGACAATGCAAAAATAGAAGATAAGTCAATCGAGTGTTCTATTTGTTGTCCCAAAAGTGTCCCACGAGTGTGTTTTTTTTACACGCAGTTTGATGATTGTTGTAATCTATATCTATTTATGCTTGTTTTAGCTTTGAATTAAAGTCATATTAGCTAATTTTGTGTTAATTTGTTATTTCGGTGCGTTCCAAGGTGGTGTCCCAAAGGTGTCCCATAAAAGTGTCCCACCGTGTGTTTTTTTTATTCCTCAAATTTACACTATCCTATGTAAAGATACTATATTATTTTGTGTTTGTCAATTGTGTTGGTTTAATTTAACGTTACGAAAGTATTGTTAAAAATTATTAACAATTAGGGGTGGGGGATTGCATATGATGCGGTGCTGGAATTGTGAAGGCATTTTGGCACAATAAAAATCACCAAAAATTTGCAAACTACAAATTCTCTGCATTATATTTGCAATACAGATATTAATAATCAATTAATTTTATGAAAAATTTATTTCTACTTGTATTTTTAGCTTGTTTATTTTTAGGATGTTCGAGATTCCGTAATGATGAACAATTAACTATGAGCCATAAGGAATCTGTAGTATGTGATTCTATTACTTTAATTCAAGAACAAGATAGTATCCCACGTATTAATCTAGCAGCTCTTGAGAGAAATGGAAATTATAAATTCTTGATGAATAGAAATATCGATAGAATGAATATTGTAAATCTTCCTGACAAAATAATAATTATGTTTTTATCTACAGATAGTACGAATATTATAAAACATGAGTGGTATTCTTCAATATCGGATTCTCTTATAACTGAATATATAAACTGCAATAAAGCTAATGCTATTATAATAAGCAAGCTTAATAATGACTATAAACACCTCTCATTTACCCGAGATTTATTATTTACTCATTTATCAGATTCTTTAATTAACCGTTATGATGTAACAAACATATTTTTTGATTCGGCCCACGGTGACTCTATAACCTTATCTATTGGCTCTTACATATACGACACAGATTTAGGATATACATTCCTATATCACTATCCTGAACAAACAGATACAATTGAATGGTATGATAGCTCTAATGCATATTAATTAAATGACTGAAAAATGAAATTTACACTTGAGCTTTAATTAATTATGTGCTTTCTCTCCAACAATATATATCAAAAGAATTTCATGACCCTATAATTAATAGAAAATGAAACGATTATCTATATTTTTAGTATTATTAGGCTTACTATTTTTTACTATTCGAGCAAGAGTTATAGTGAACGACCACCATAAGCTTTCAGTTTTGTATAGTGCTTTCTTGGCAGAAGCAATATTATCTTTAAATAATGGGCAAGATATTATTAAAAACTTACTTTCGGAAACTTCTGATGAATTGTCATCCACCCCCAAAATATCCTTACTCTATGAATATGATGTAGAGAAAGATACAATTTTTTATTATAAGGAAAGTCAATTATATATGATTAATGAATCGCAGTTAGACCCTCTTGTTTTTGCTGTTGATTCTCTAATTAAACTTTCTATAAAACAAAATGGAGTATTAATGCCTTATTTTATCAATCCTGATGCGTATATATCAAACACAGGGAAGCCCTATACATCTATTCTCGCTCCATATTCCTCATCATTTTTTCAAGATCAATGGAAAAAAGAGAAAGAATCTAATAATAATTTAAATCCAATAGATTTTATTCATAGGTGGATTTTCAAGATAAAAAATACGCCATTAACAATATACAAAGTAGATACATTGCCAACTAAAAGAAATCTTCATGAATGGAAAGATAGTGTAAGAAAACTTCCACGCGAAACTATCCGCTTAAATTTACAATAACAGTTTTTCTTCTCTCTTCGTGGGACACCTATTGGAACAACGAAAATTCAATAACAAAGAACAGAAATTTATGACTCTATCACAGCACTATAGAATATTAATCTCGGCATTATTGCTCGTGGCTGCATCCTTTGCCGCCACCGCCAATAACGTTATCACAGTATCTGTTAGTAATAATCAAGTATGATATACTTATATTAATCTGTATTCTGCTCAGAAATAAAAAATAATATTATAAAAGGGCCTTCAAAAGTTGTAGTACCTGTTTTTGAAGTTGCTATCACAATAATATAAGCAAACAAAGTATTAATGCTAGAATTGGAAAAGAAAATTCCGAACGGTCAGGAATACAATTTCATGTTAAAGGAGCTACTGATGGTTGCCTATTAAGCATCGGATTAAATGACTTCATATCACTGTCCAAAGAAATACGTAATGATTTACTAAATCTAGTAAAGCAGCACAAATAGCTTTTATTAATGATATAAAGAAAATGCTATCAGAAGACAATAAAAATAAATTCAATTCAAATATTATTGTTACTTTTAAACAAGTTTATAACAATGAATAAAAATATTATACTTCTATTATTAGTACCTCTATTCCTAAATGCAGAAATAAGAATCAATCCCGAGGTTGAAAGTGTCTTTACGCAATCTCCATTGATTATTTCAAAAAAAATCGAATCGGATAGTGGATTTAATAACTTATTGAATAGATATCTACACTTATGCCTAATAGGTGAAGATATAAACGGTCTTAATCAAGATTCGTTGTTGCTTTTATTTAAACGTCCGTCATTCACAAATTTGTCTTTCAAGCTTTTATCTTCTAAGGATTTCTTAAAGCAAATTAATGTATTTTATCCTAAAGAACAATTTGAGCGTCTTGATGAGTATTCAGTCAATATATTATATAAGTGCTTTGACTCAAATACGGTATATTCTATAACTGATAGCTTGTTAAAGGTTGATAATGATAAAGGTCTTGTAGCATTATGGGAAAAATGCAATATACATAAACTTAAGAACTATGATTTATATAAACAACGAGTAATAAATAGTAAACGAGTATATGACCTCATAATGTTAGTTATTATTAATCATAATAGTAAAAACTACGGAGAAAGGGATATATTGATGGGATATTTAAGAAAAATAGACAAACAGATTTTCAAACAGCTAAAGGACCTTTTTCATGAAGAAGACTTTATAGATTACCCGACATATTTATTTGAACTTATATTATAATTTGTTAAAAACAGAAGTAACATAATATGACCCTATCACAGCACTATAAAATACCGTTCCTGTTAAATCTGTTCAGACATTATCCGAAAATTGCAACCAATATCCTAATATATTCTTAGGATATTGGTTTGTTGTGGCGAGAGGAACGGCGGAATTAATTTGTGGGAGTCGTAGTTATTAGGTAATTTTGCAGTAAAATAATTATTTTGCAGTGATGAGAATATACGGATTGTTATATGCTTTAGTAATAAGCGTGATATGTGCTTTTGCGGTAGATGCGCAGAGCGATACTATAAGAGTGAGAATGATGTCGTATAATTTACGGTTTGGAGAACTTGCCACTCTTGACGAGATAGGGATGCACATAAAATCGTTTAATCCTGATTTTGTGGCACTTCAAGAAGTGGATGTAAATACAAATCGCGATATGGCAAAGCATCAGAATGGGAAAAATTTTGTTGCCGAATTATCGAAGAGTACGGGAATGTTTGCATCATTCGGAAGAGCAATTGATTTAGGCAAAGGCTATTATGGTATAGCCATATTATCGAAATATCCGATAATAAAAACAGAAACTATGATGTTGCCTAATCCGAGTAATACGGAACAAAGGGTGCTTCAGTATGCATGGATAGATATGGGATTAGGTGATACAATAGTAGTGGCAGTAACGCATCTGTGTCATTTAAAAGAGGATTCACGATTGGAGCAAGGTAAATCGATAATCAAACGCCTTGCTGAAATAAAATATCCGCTTCTTATTGGTGGCGACTTTAATACAGAACCAAATACACCTGTGTATAATGAATTCATAAAAAATAATTGGAAGGAAACATCAGGTTATGAATGTACATGGCCGGCATGGAATCCAAAAGAAAAAATAGATTTCATATTTGCATATCCTGCAGAAAAATGGAAATTGCTGAGAAATTATACGATACCTTCGTGTTTGTCCGACCATTTGCCAATAGTAGTGGATTTGGAATATTTGTCCGCGAAATCAGGCAGTGCGGGCCGTATTTTACATGAATGAAATAATGTGAAAATTTGGTAATATGATGCAGATTTTACAGTAGAAAATTTTGTAAATTTGCAGCATAAAATAAAAAGTTGCATATGGGAGGTTTTTTTGGAGTGGCAGCTAAGAAAAGTTGCCGAACAGATTTGTTTTATGGGGTTGATTATAACTCGCATATGGGTACCCGTAGAGCAGGTATGGTGACATACGACAATGAAAATAAATTATTTTGCCGTTCAATACACTCGCTTGAGAGTACATATTTTCGAACCAAATTTGAGAGTGAATTGCCTAAATTTAAAGGTGAAAATGGTATTGGCGTAATTAGCGATACAGATCCGCAACCAATAGTGATTAATTCGCATTTGGGAAAATTTGCAATTGTAACTGTAGCCAAAATATGCAATATCGAGGCCTTAGAGAAGGAATTGCTTGACTCGGGAGTGCATTTTGGAGAACTTAATTCCGGGAGCACAAATCAAACAGAGCTTGTAGCTCTTCTCGTGAATGCGGGCAAAACCTTTGTGGAAGGCATAGAAAATGTATATAATAAGATAGAAGGTTCATGCTCAATACTTATTCTAACAGAAAAATCGGTTATAGCAGCCCGCGACCGACTTGGCAGAACTCCAATAGTAATAGGTCATAAAAATGGAGCGTATGCGGCGACATCGGAATCTACGGCATTTTCGAATCTTGATTATGAAATATTGAGAGAATTAGGACCCGGTGAAATTGTAGAATTTACCGCAGAAGGCCTTACCCAACTTAAAGAACCAGGAGAGGAAATGCAAATATGCTCATTCCTATGGGCTTATTACGGATTCCCTACTTCAATATACGAAGGTAAAAATGTGGAAGATGTGCGTTTTACATCCGGGTATGATATGGGACAGAAAGACCAAACCGAGGTGGATTGTGCTTGTGGAATACCAGATTCAGGCGTTGGTATGGCTCTTGGATATGCGGCGGGCAAGGGTGTGCCATATCATAGGTGTATATGTAAATATACTCCGACATGGCCTCGCAGTTTTACTCCGAGTGACCAGTCTATGCGATCACTTGTTGCAAAAATGAAACTTGTGCCTAATAAAGCTATGTTAAATGGGAAGAGAGCAATTTTTTGTGACGATTCCATAGTTCGCGGCACGCAACTAAACGATAATGTAAAAGTGCTATTTGACTGTGGCGCAAAAGAAGTGCACATGCGCATAGCATCGCCACCACTGATTTATGGTTGCAAATATATAGGATTTACGTCCTCAAAATCAGACATGGAACTGCTAACACGCAGAGTGATAGAAGAACTTGAAGGGGATCCTAATAAAAAACTTGAAGCATACGCAACCACCGATTCACCGGAGTATAATGCAATGGTAGAAAAAATCAGAGAACGTTACGGACTCACATCGCTTAAGTTTAACTCGATAGAAACATTAGTTAAGGCGATAGGTTTGCCGAAATGCAAAGTGTGTACGCATTGTTTCGATGGAACAAGCCATTTCTAAAATTGCGTTTCAACGGTTTATGAATATCAGTAAGTTCACAAAGAAGATTGCATTGGTCGGCGTTATTGTTGTGGGGATGATATTCGTGTCGTGCGTATCAACACACGAAAGCAAGCCTACTGTGGCTGTGAGTATTCTGCCACAAAAGTATCTGTTGGAGAGATTAGTGGGTGATAAATATAATGTCGTAAGTTTATTACCGCAAGGGACAAATCCGGAAACGTTTGAGCCGAATGCATCCAATCTTATTGAACTTGAAACGAGTGACGCTTATTTTAAAATAGGAAATATTGGTTTTGAAAATGCCCTAAGTAGCAGACTAAAATCTAACAATCGAGAACTGGCCATATTTGACAATTCTAAGGGAATTGAGTATATAACAGACTCTCATGATTTAAATCATGAAGAATATGAGGGTGACGACCACCAGCATCATCATGAAATAGATCCACATGTGTGGAGTTCGGTGCGTAATGCTCGAATAATAGCTGCAAATATGCTCGAAGCATTAAAGGTTATTGATTTCCCCAATGCAAATGTGTATGAGTCTAATTATAAAAACCTGATGGATAGTCTCAGCGTGCTTGATGAAAAGATAAAGTGTATAATTAATCCGATGCAAGGGCGTAAGTTTGCGGTATGGCATCCCTCGTTAAGTTATTTTGCTCGGGATTATGGATTAGAGCAGGTGAGTCTGCAAACTGCGGGGAAAGAAGAGTCAATAAAAGGATTGAAAGCAAAATTTGATATTATGACTTCTGATTCAATAAGAGTTTTTTTATATCAGGCGGAATTTGACAGCAGGCAGGCTGACGCCATTGCATCACAATTATCAGTACCCGCAGTGTCGATAAATCCTATGAACGAGAACTGGGCGGAAGAATTAATCCATACAGCAAATGCAATTGCCGGATGTAAATAGTAAGAGTTACATCATCAGATTAGGGCATGTAAATGTGAAATTTGATGAAAAAGAGGTACTTTCTGATGTATCGTTAGATGTTAGAAAGGGGGACTTTATAGCTATAACAGGTCCAAATGGTGGCGGAAAAACGACACTGTTGCGTGTAATTTTGAAATTACTTAAACCGGTATCCGGAAGTGTTGAGTATTATAAAGAGGGTGAGATTGTAGAAAAACTCTCAGTTGGGTATCTGCCGCAGAAAAATATGATAGACAGCCGTTTCCCGATATCAGTGAAAGATGTTGTCCGCTCAGGATTGATGCGTGATAATGGATTATTTGCTCGAATAAGTAAAGAGGATATGTATCGTGCGGACATGATGATAGAACAGCTCGGGCTTGCGAAACATGCAGAACAGACGCTTGGCACACTTTCGGGAGGGCAAATGCAACGTGCATTACTTGGTAGGGCCCTGATATCAACTCCCGAAGTAATAGTGCTTGATGAGCCACTATCGTATGTGGATAAACAATTCGAGAATCAGATATATAAAACAATCAGTGATATTGCGCCCAATTCAACGATTTTGTTGGTGTCGCATGAAATGACCTCGATAGCACCCATGGCAAATCGCCATATAATAGTAGATAGGACAATACATAATTGCCACGCATCGCATCATTTTGTGATCTCAGAGTGTGATTAAACACAGAGATGATGAGTTGTATATACAAAAATACCTATTTTTTGTGATTCCTCTTTAACAACCTAATTAGTAATTTTGCAGTGTAATTAGTGAATGCGTGATGAAAACTACTCATAAATATTCTTCTACAGATAAATTATGTAATCTTATATGCGATAATTATTCGCTGCTGATGGTATTAAACAGATTTGATTTGCCGTTGGGATTTGGTGATAAAACGGTGCAGGAGGTGTGTGACCTTCATGGTGTGCATTGTGGGACATTTTTAGCTGTGGCAAATTTTATTACGGAGAACGACTACACATACGGGATAGCACGCAGCGATATATCTGTGGAGGCAATGATGAAATATCTAAAAAATGCCCATACATATTTTCTTGATTTTAATTTGCCGGAAATACGCAGAAAATTAATAGAGGCAATAGATTTTTCAAGTAATGACAGGGTTTCTATATTGATTCTGCAATTTTTTGACGAATATGTGAACGAAGTGCGAAAACACATGGAGTATGAAAATAAAAATGTGTTTACGTATGTGGAGAAATTGCTTGCAGGACAGAATGATACATCGTTCAAAATATCGCTATATGCGAGTAAACATGAGCAAATAGATGATACTCTCACAGAGCTTAAAAATATAATTATCAAGTATTATCCGGAGAAAACAAATAATAATTTGCTAAATAATGTGCTGTTTGATATTTTCAACTGTGAACAAGATTTGGCATTACATTGTCAGGTGGAAGATTATCTGTTTGTACCGGCTGTATCTGACCTTGAATTAAACTTATATACCAATGAATAACAGGGATAGGGTGGCATTGAAGGTGGTTGTAGCATCGAATGCGGTGATCTTGCGTACCGGAGTAGTGTCGGTGCTTAAAAGGATTCCAGATATGGCAATTCATCCAATCGAAGTAGATAATTATGAATCGCTTGCTAATTGTGTAAATATGCAAAGACCGGATGCTGTAATAGTGGATGTGCTTTTTGACGGATGGTTTGATGTGGCAAAATTCAGAACCAATATCAAAGTTGAAGCTATAAAAATGATAGCATTGGTTGGCGGTGCAATGGCGCCCGGCGCATTGAAAGACTATAATTATGTTATGGGGATTCGTGATGATAATGATGCTATATCTAAGATTTTTGCAGAAATTATATCCGCTTCTGACGATGAAGATGTGAGTGGCAGTAATAGTGAAAACACTTTGAGTGTGCGAGAAAAAGAAGTAGTAGTGTGTGTTGTGAAAGGGATGACAAATAAAGAAATTGCAGATAAATTATTTATTAGTGTACACACAGTTGTAACTCACCGGCGAAATGTGGCTCGAAAGCTACAGATTCATTCTCCGGCAGGCCTGACAATTTATGCAATAGTCAACAAACTTGTTGAACTTGACGAAATTAAGCACATCATATAGCCGAAATATTAATAATAACACCGAGGTCAATATACTAATTGACCTCGGTGTCTTATTTGGAGAATCGTTGTAGATTATTTATTTACTCGGAATTTTTCTACACCATTGTGTAAAAATTCTTCAACCTGACGAGCAGCAGCAATTCCTGCATTGATATTAGCTTCGGCTGTCTGAGCACCCATTTTCTTTGGAGTGTAGAATACTCTGTCCCCGGCAACTTCGGTTATAGCCTCAGCCATGTCGGGTTTAACATCGGCAACGTAACGAATATCCTTTCTGGAATTTAGGGCTTTAATAAGACTTTCTTCATCAATAATTTCTTTGCGAGCAGTATTGATGAGAGTGCCATTGACAGGCATTTTCTCAATTAAAGCGGCGTTTACGCTCTTTTTCGTTTCGGCAGTAGCCGGAATGTGGAGTGATACGAATTGATTATTGGCATAAAGTTCGTCAACATTGTGAATTGGCATAACGCCATCTGCAATAAGTACATCGTCGGAAACAAAAGGATCGAGTGCACTTACTTTCATGCCAAAACCTTTGGCAATCCGTGCAACATTACGTCCTACCTGACCGTAAGCATGAATACCCAAAGTTTTATCTTTCAATTCAAATCCGGATGTGCCATCATATCTGTTGCGAGCCATCAAAATGAGCATGCCAAACACGAGTTCGGCCACAGCATTTGAATTTTGCCCCGGAGTGTTCATTACGCAAACACCATTTTGGGTGGCTGCATTGAGGTCAATATTGTCATAACCGGCACCAGCGCGGACTACAATCTTGAGATTTTTTGCGGCATTCAATACCTCGGCGTCAACAATGTCACTGCGAACAATGAGAGCATCAACATCGGCTACTTTAGCAACAAGGTCGCTGTGCGTGCCCTTTTCAAGGAGTTGCAGTTCATCACCGTATTCGCTGATGACTTTTGCTATCCCGTCAACAGCAGTTTTAGCAAAAGGTTTTTCAGTAGCAACTAATATTTTCATGACTACACAGAATTAATGGTTCTTTTGGAATTCTTTCATTGCATCAACCAATACTTTTACGCTATCAATTGGAAGCGCGTTGTATAGAGAAGCACGGAAACCACCCACACTTCTGTGTCCTTTAATACCAACGATACCTTTTGTAGAAGCAAAGTCGATGAATTCTTTTTCAAGTTCTTTGTATTCCGGAGTCATAACGAAGCAAACGTTCATGATGGAGCGGTCTTCGGGAGCTACAGTGCCTACAAACATTGGATTGCGATCGATTTCGTCGTAGAGAAGAGCAGCTTTTTCTTTACCCATAACTTCAATCTTTTCAACCCCACCAAGTTGTTTATACCACTTGAGAGTTTGGAGAGCAGAGTAAATAGGTAATACCGGAGGTGTATTGAACATAGAGCCTTTGGCTGCGTGTGTGCGATAGTCGAGCATTGTAGGAATAGCGCGAGATACTTTTCCGAGTGCATCTTCTTTAACAATTACAAATGTAACGCCAGCCGGAGCAACATTCTTTTGTGCACCGCCATAGATGAGGTCGTATTTCTTGATGTCGATAGGACGGCTGAAAATATCGCTTGACATATCAGCAACCAAACGAACAGGAACATCAAGGTCTTTTCTCAATTCAGTACCATATATGGTGTTGTTTGTAGTAACGTGAAGATAGTCAAGGTCGGTAGGAACATTATATCCCTTAGGAACATAAGTGTAATTTGCATCTTTTGAAGAAGCAAGAACTTCTACATTGCCAAATAATTTAGCTTCTTTGATGGCATTTGAAGCCCACACGCCAGTGTCAACATATCCGGCTTTGTTTTGCAACAAATTGTAAGGAACCATACAGAATTGCAAAGAAGCACCACCACCAAGGAATAATACGTGATAACCTTCAGGCACATCAAGTAGATCCTTGAAAAGCTGCGCAGCCTCTTCAATGACAGCTGTAAATTCTTTACTACGGTGTGAAATCTCAAGAATTGAAAGTCCAGTTCCGGCAAAGTCGCGGATGGCTTCTAATGTGTTGTCTAAAGTGTAAGCACTTAGAATACACGGTCCTGCATAAAAATTATGCTTTTTCATGTGAATCAATATTAAAAATTTATTACTGTTTATTTAATGTTTGGTTGTTCCAATCCATAACCGCGTTTAGCATCAAGAGCTTTAAGCCAAATGCCAAAAATAAGAGCCAAAATACCCAGTGAAGCAAACAGCAACATTGGCATTGTGTAGTTGTATTCAAGCGGATTTTCCACTCCCGGATTTGATGCACTCAATACACTACCAATAATCATAGGGAATGCGTACAGACCAATGTTCTGAATCCAGAAAATTACTGCGTATGCCGAGCCAAGCAACTTTCCATCCACTAATTTGGGGACAGAAGGCCATAAAGAAGCCGGCACAAGTGAGAATGAGATACCAAGCAAAACAATAGCAGCATACGCTACAATAGCAGATTGAGTTGCCGGGAGCACAAAAGCAAATGTTAAGTGACAAATAATCATCAAAAGAGCACCAAATATAAGCATTGTAGCTCCTTTGCCTTTTCTATCGAGATAGTTACCGAGGAATGGCGTAATGGCAGCAGCCCCAAGCGGGAATACAAAAAAGATTTGCCCAGCCTGTTCTGCAGTAATATGCAGATTGCATTGAAGCATATTATTAGCGTATTTCTGGAATGGGAAAATTGCGGAATAATAAAGAACGCAAAGTAATGCAACAATCCAAAATACTTGTGATGTGAAAATATATTTTAAATCGCTAATCTTGAATGGATCGTCTTTTTCTTCGGTGTTTCCAAGTTGCGATTCAAGTTTTTTATCCATTAAAGAATAAACAATAAAGCAAATTAGTCCGATGAGAAGTAATAATACGGCCAAACCTACAGGACGTGCTACATTGATTTGGTTATGAAGCGCGGCAATAAAAGGAGAACCGAGGAATACCACAGCTACACCTACGCGGGCTATTGCCATCTCTATACCCATAGCAAGCGCCATTTCCTTACCAGCAAACCATTTTACAATACCACGTGAAACGGTGATACCGGCCATCTCTACCCCGCAACCAAAGAACATAAACCCAATTGCGGAAAGTTTAGCTGATGCCGGCATTCCTTTATAGAATGGAGTAACATTCCACCATTCGTCGGGCAGGTTAAGAAAATTATTTATAAAGTTTTCTAATGAGCTTCCGGCAAAAGCTTGTGTGAGTGCATAATAGTTGATAAATGCACCGGCAAGCATAACAGAACCTGATAAAATTGCAGTGAATCGTACCCCCATTTTATCAAGTATGATTCCGGCAAAAATTAGAAAAAACACAAATACATTTAAGAATGTTTCAGATCCTGCGAATCTACCATAAGCGACCGGATCCCATCCGAGAGATTCTTTTAGATTGGCTTGAAGAGGCGATAGCACATCCATAAAGATGTATCCGAAAAACATTGCTGAAGCTAAAAGCACTAATGCGGTCCATCGTGCCCATGATTTCTCTTTCAGCGAGGTGACAGTTTGTTCCAAACTCATTTTCGTAAAATTGTTATTTTATATGTTAAATATTTCTTACAAATATACGATTGTAGTTTGAATCGTGCAACGATTTAGATATAAAAAATTACTGCCGAAAGCCATGGTAGCTGACGGCAGTAATAAATATGGTTGGAAACACTAAATAATATCAATATTGGTCTTGTTTATCCATGCTCGGTGTGTGTCGTCGGCTTTAACGTCAAACCATACATTTTCAATATCTCCGGATTTTGTCACAACAGAATCGAGAATGTAAATTTTTGTTCCTTCATTCAGAATAAATGCTTCCTCACTCTTGTCTTTTGGTACGCGTGGTGAGGTGCTTAACGTAGCTGACGATACAGTGATTATGGCATAGCGCTTTTGTGAAATCTTTTTATAAGATTTGTATGCAAAACAATTTGTAAAAATGGTCAGAATAAGCAATACAATACCCCCAAAGAATCCTATTTTACGAAACAAAACATTGCCTGAGAATACGTAAATAGCAATTGCGCTCAACATTAATATAAACAAGACGATTGCGGTTGTTGCCCACGCATTAGATGACATGGTGTTAATAATTGAGTTTATCATTTGACCGATTATGTTTGTTTCATCAACGTTTGTATTATCGGTAATGCGATTGTTTACAAATTCGAGATTCTGCCGAGCGTAATCATTAGCAGGATTGATGTTAAGTGCCCTTTCGTAATATAGAATAGCTTTGCCATTTTTCCCCATACGATAATAGCAATTTCCAATATTGTAAAATAAATCGCTTGAGATGCCTTCCTCCTCTGCCGCTTGCAAATATAATGACAGAGCTTCAGAATAGTTGTCGGCAGTATATGCCTTTTCAGCTTGTTCTATAAGAGACTGCGCTTGAACATGTAGCGAAACAATTGATATTGTCAACGCAACCAATATGTTACATATAGTAGTTTTCATCATTTCTTTTTAGTATTTTCCAATTTATCCATAACGTCACTTGCTTGCTCATAAATACTTTCCATCTGATCATTCGATTGTGACGGAGCATATTGAGCAAATTCGCATTCATCCAAAATATTGATTATCTGAGACGTGAGTTCCTGTGATGCGCCATAATTCAGTAGCTCGGTTTCAATATTCTCTTTGTTAAGTCCGGACACAGGGATGTGTAGTTTATCACTCAAATATCCCCAAATGGCTTTCAACATTTCCGCATAGAAAGCATTGTTATTGCCGGATTCCATATATGTCTTTGCTGTCTTGAGTCGTTTTTTCGCAATTTTACCTGCTTTCTTGGTGCGCATTAGCTGTACGTTAGATCTATTCTTCAAAGTCTTACGATACGCAAACATAATAACGCATAAGATAAGAGTCGGTATAATATACCATAACCAATAGGTCGAAGATGATACAATTAATTTATGCGATTTGGTTAGATATAGATTTCCTGTGCGTATGTGCAAGATGTCTTTATTTTTCTCTACGATATCCGATTTGTTGATTGCAACAGAGGAAGTCGAAGCAGAGGCTGTGCCTTTTTCTACACTAACATTTGATTCGGTAGTGGATAAAGTAACATATTTCTTTGAAGCTGTATCGAAATATGAAAATTCTATTGCCGGAATTTTATATTGCCCATCATATTGTGGGATGAAAGTGTATTCCCATTTTTGAGTACCTGTCATGTTGTTGCCGGATATCGATACATTATTTGTGTTTTGAGGATCATAAACCTCAAATTGCGATGGGAAGTCAATGGAAGGAGCGGTAATGAATTTGATATTTCCGGTTCCGCTTATTGATAAAGTATAGGTAGCCGCCTCATTCGTTTTAAACTTATCGGTGTTTAATTTGCCTGCAATCTTGAAATTGCCTACCGCACCGGTAAATGAGTTCGGTTTTGGCGTAGGTAATGGTGTTACGTTAAGCGAAGCTTGATTTGATTGTACTTTGATTTGTTTTTCGACCGGGGTGCGTATCATGCCGAAGAACGAATTTGCTTCTTCATACTGAATAACCGCTACATCGTAGCTACCGGATGTGATGGTAAGTTGTCCGGATTGTTGCGGATATAGGATGTATTTGCGTAGTTCAGCAACCATATAGTTTTGCCCATTATAGTGCTCAATTTCATTTAAGTTGGCATTGTTGGGCATTTCTTCTATTAAAAATCCATTGAACGATGGTTGTTGAGTGCTCATGAAAGAGCTAATCTGGTATTTTGTGTATAGCTTTATTGAGCAGATAAGTGCTTCTTGTTCATATACATGAGATTTGCTTAAATTGATTCGTACGAAAATATCGTTGGCTGTAACTGCTTGTCCGGCTCTTTGACTGTTCACGTTGTCAATCTGCACGGATTGGGATTGGTTGCCGCTATTTTGAGCTGATTGGTCGGGTGGCAATATTTCGATGGAAAATGATTTGCTTTTCATCGCTTTGCCATCAACCATAACAGTGGCAGGTTCTACCGTATATTTCCCTGCTTTTACAGCACGATATGTATATGTGTATTGTTGGGTGTAGGAACTTGTGGTTTTACCGTTTCTGATTTCCATGCTTCGCGAAGTGCTCGTGGCAGGACCGTAAAGAAGGGTAGCACCCTCGATTTCAGCAGCCTTGATGCTTGAACCTTCGGCATTCTGCAGAATATATGATATCTTAAACTGGTTTCCTTCAACTACTTGTCGAGGAGCATTGACCGTAAATGACACATCGGAAGCATGTGCGGGTGTTACGCATGCAACAAATGCTATTAGTAAAAGTTTTACAATTGATGCTTTATATAAGTATATACTTCTCATTTCAGATTGACGAAATTATATATTACCACTGGTTTTTAATCCTTACGCGTTGTTGTTCTTGTTCTTTGGCTTTTTGAGCATTTACTTTTTGCTGAGTAGTTCGCTCATTGTTTTGTACGGCATTCAAGATTTGTTCAGAATTGTCGGGAGCTGCAGATTGTTGCTGCTGTTGCTGCCGGTCGTCATTCTTTTGTTCTTGATTTTGGTTTTGATTCTGATTATCTTGTTGCTGTTCTTGATTGTCCTGCTGTTGCTGTTGTTGCTCCTGTTGTTCTTGTTTTTGATCTTGTTTGTTGTCCTCTTCTTGATTTTGGTCTTGATTTTGGAGCATTTTCTGAGCCAATCTCAAATTATCACGAGCTTCATCATCGTTTGGATTGATACGCAACGTATTTTTATACATTTCGATGCTTTGTTCATATTGTTGGCTGTTAAACGCAATATTTCCAAGATTGTAAAACGCTTTTGATAAAAGCGGGCGATTTTTGCTAATTGATACGAGATTTTTCAGAATTGAATCTGCCTGATGTGTGGTGCTTGCCGGATTTTGTGGATTATCATCAGGACCGGCTTGCCGGATGAGAGCCAATGCAAGATTATATTGCCCTATTTCGGAGTCGGCATTTGCAGCTATGGCTTGTCGATATTTCACTTCAGCGTCAACATAGTTTTTTTTGGAATAAGATTTATTGCCTTCACGTATCAAATTCCGCTCATCGTGTGTGGTTGGCACCAGGACGCTTACGGGCATATCTTGTGAGAATATATCCACCGGAAAGACGGTTGATATCAGTGCCAAAAGTGCAAATTTCAGAATGTTAATATAAAATTTATGCATTGTTTTGATTTTCAGTTTTAGTGGAGAAGAATGTTATATTCTTGAGCCAAGAGATTTTACTTTCAAGTATAAATATTTCAGCGATAAGGAGGAACAAGGCAATCCAAGCGAAAATAGGGAATTGCTCATTATGCTTGCTGTAAACAACCTTTTCCATATCGGATTTCGCAAGCGATTTGAGTTGATTGTCAATTACATTCACAGCGTTGTTATCATTGCCTGAAACATAAATTCCACCTCCGGATTGAGCAATATTCTGAGCCATTTCCTCATTCAAATAAGTGGTTACCGGTTGCCCGTTTTCATCTTTCAGAAAAGCTCCAGGTCCGCCAAGAGGTATGGGTGCTCCTTTAGTAGAGCCTACTCCAATCACATTTATTTGAATCCCACGTTTTTGAGCTTCTTTTGCCATACCTATAGCATCGTCCTCATGGTTTTCACCATCGGTGATTACAATAATGGTTTTTTGAGACTCTTCGTTGGGGGTGAATGAATTCATGGCTAATTTTATAGCAGCCCCTATTGCGGTTCCCTGTGTAGATACCATGTTTGTGTTTATGCTGCTCAAAAACATCTTTGCTGAAACAAAATCAGATGTTATGGGAAGTTGTGTATAGGCATTTCCGGCAAATACTATGAGCCCAACTTTGTCGTTGTCGAGTTTGTTGATGAGTTTTTCGAGCATCAATTTCGATTTTTGCAGGCGCGACACACTTGATGACTGGTCGGTAGAAGATGCGAGCATGGAATTTGAAACATCGAGTGCAATCATAACTTCAATACCCTTGACTTGCACAATTTCTTCTTTAGAGCCGGCACGCGGGCGCACAATAATTATTATTATCATAAGGAGAGCCAGCAATAGCACTGTAATTCTTATCCATGGCTTGTATTTCGATACTTCCGGCATCAATGGTGCGAGTATCGAGATATCTCCATAGCGGTTCAGCGCTTTTTTGCGAGCGAATCGTGCAAATAAAAACAACAAAAATGCTGCAGGTATAAGCACGAGTAAATATAGAGCTTGCGGATTAGCTAAACTAAACATATTTAATTTTTATAAGTCTTTTTTACAAATCATATTATGGTATGGTGCGCAATATTGTATAGCGAGCTAACAATTCTACACACAGTAAAAGTAGTAGTATCACTGCCCACGGCATGTAGTTGTCTTCCGTTTTGGAGTATTGCTTCACATCCATCTGAGTTTTTTCGAGTTTGTCAATTTCTTCAAATATTGCCTTGAGGGTGTTTTTATCAGTGGCTCTGAAATATACTCCACCGGTAACGGCAGCTATTTTTTTGAGAGTTACTTCGTCAATCACAACCGGCATCCGTTGATATTCCATTTGACCATACATGTTTATACCCACAGGAAACTCGGCTTCGCCGTTTGTGCCAACACCAATTGTATATACTTTGATACCCAATTTTTTTGCTATCTCAGCGGCGGTTAGCGGCGCCACCGTCCCGGTGTTGTTAGAACCATCGGTGAGCAAAATGATACTTTTTGATTTTGCTTTGCCGTCTTTTATCCTATTTATTGCGGTAGCAATACCATCACCTATGGCAGTGCCATCCTCCAGCATATTCATTGATATTTCCTGAATATAGTTTGACAACACAGCTTTATCAGTAGTCATAGGAACGAGGGTGAAACTTTCACCTGCAAATATCACAATGCCTATATTATCTGTTTCTCTGCCGATTACAAATTTTGCGGCAACATCTTTAGCAGCTTCAAACCGGTTAGGGCGGAAATCTCGTGCAAGCATACTTGACGATACGTCCATAGATATTACTATATCAGTACCTTCAGTTTCCGATGTCTGCCAGCTGTCGCGAGTTTGCGGTCGGCAAAGGATGATAATAAGGCATCCGATAGCCACAAGCCGCATAATAAACAATCCATGACGCAAATACACCTTCCACGATGTGCCTCTCTTATCGAACGGCAGGGTAGAAGATACGGTTATTGTTGGGTCGGCCTTTTTATATTTCAGAATATACCAGGCTATAATTGGTATATATACTATAAAGAGCCAAAGTAATTCAGGATTAGCTAATATCATAAGTCACCTGTTTGTTTTTCTTGTGATACATTTGGTTGTGCATCCGACTCAGGAGAAACCTTTCCGGTAGTTGCTTCATCGGCAACAACTTCCGGTTCAGGTTTTGTATCGTTCACAAATTTTTCTGCACGATTCCATGATGCTTCATTATCATCGGGGAGAGGACGCATATTAGCGAATTTTACAAAATCTGCTATTTCAAGAATCTGTTTCATCTGTTGATTCACAGCTCTTGTCTCCTCGTTTCTTTTCAATGTGTCAATGATTTGAGTTGTGGTCATTTCCACTGCATTAATTCCGAATCTGCGGTCGATATATCGACGGAGAATATCTGTAAGGCGAGTGTAATATTCTTTATCCTGTCCGGCTTGCCACAATTTTGCGGCTTTCAAAGCGCCAAGTGCTTCAATAGCTTCTTCATATGGTGGCAGGAGTGGTATTTCTGATAACACTTCGGTTTCATTGGGTTTTCTGCGTGTGAAATAATAACAGCACCCGGCGATTATCAATAATATAACGAGCAGTATGTATTTCCAATAATAGTAAATGAAGTCCGGTATGAAATCGAAAGGATTAAACGGCACTCCTTCTTTATCTTTGAATCCGTGTATAGTAGCAAGTGAATCTACATCTACAGGAATAACTTTCAATGCCAATTCATTAGAGAAAACAGTATCTTTCCCGATTATATATTTTGCTGCCGGTATTTCCCAAATACCAGAGTCAAAAGCCTGGATAATAAGTGACTTGTGAATTTCCTCCCGGTCATTTTTCAAATCGGTAGTGTCATTGTCCTTGATGAGGGCAATTTCGACGTGAGGAGCCAATTCGCGAGGATTGTCGATTTCTATAATGCCGTCAACACCCTTATCCTGAATGATTTGATAATGCAAAACAGTCTGTTTGCCCATCAAGATTACTAAAGAATCGATGCTGGCATTAAAAGTCACATTGGGTTGCGCGCTGATATTTCCGCATATTCCGAATGTGAAAGCGGTAAATATAGCTGAAGTCGTGATTTTTCGTATTATGGATTTAATCTTTATCATTTTATACCGCGTTTTTTAAAGAGGCTCATAAGAGCTTTCACATAATCTTCGTCGGTGGCAATCGAAGCAATCTCCACATTGCATCGTTGTGCTGTTATGTTCATATTTAACTGGCGTTCATACCACCATTTATTATATGATTTCCTGACAGCAGCCGATGAAGTATCTATCCATTTATCGGTTCCGCGTTCGGCATCAGTCATTTTTACCAACCCGACATCGGGCAAACTCGTTTCTCGCTTGTCATATACTTGAATTGCAGTAACATCGTGTTTGCGGTTGGCTATCGAAAGAGGCTGGTAAAAATCCTTAGCATCGATAAAATCAGAAATCAGGAAAGTGGTACAGCGTTTTTTAAGTGCTGTGGTGAGATATTCCAGTACATTACCAATATCGGTGTTGGTGCTTTCCGGAGTAAAATCAAGCAATTCTCTGATAATGTGCAATATGTGCTTGCGGCCTTTCTTCGGGGGCATAAATTTTTCAATTTTGTCTGAGAAGAAAATCACACCGATTTTATCATTGTTTTGAATTGCTGAAAAAGCTATTGTTGCGGCAATTTCTGCCATCATCTGTTGCTTTGATTCGCCGGTGGCTCCGAAAATGCGGCTCCGCGACACATCCACCAAAAGCATTACAGTGAGTTCTCGCTCTTCCTCATATACTTTCACATACGGATGGTTTTGGCGAGCCGTCACATTCCAGTCAATGTCGCGTACATCATCGCCATATTGATATTCCCGCACCTCCGAGAAAGTCATACCCCTCCCTTTGAAAGCAGAGTGATACTCACCCGCAAAAATGTTTTGCGAGAGTCCGCGAGTTTTTATCTCAATTAATCTTACTTTTCTTAGTAATTCGTTGGCATCCATTATGATAATGCAAAATGGGGGAGTGATTACGAAAAATTATTGCGACATTTTTGCAAAGGCCTAAGGCACAGCAATTTTGTCGAGGATTTCGCTTACGATTTCATCGGCATCAATGTTGTTGGCTTCAGCTTCGTAGCTGAGACCGATACGGTGGCGAAGCACGTCGTGGGCCACAGCACGCACATCTTCAGGAATTACGTATCCGCGACCTTTTAAGAATGCAAACGCGCGGGCAGCAACGGCAAGCGATATCGATGCACGTGGCGATGCTCCAAATGATATAATGCTGCTCAAGTCGCTCAATCCGCAGTCGGCGGGGAAGCGTGTGGCAAACACTATATCCACTATATATTTCTCTATCTTTTCGTCAATGTAGATTTTCTTGACTATTTCACGTAGCTCAAGAATTTCGTTCGTGCTTACAAGTGCATTGATTTGGCGAGCTGCATCCTGAATATTTTGGCGGATAATGAGCTTTTCTTCTTCTTTGTTTGGATATCCGATAACCACTTTCATAAGGAAACGGTCCACTTGTGCTTCCGGAAGAGGATATGTTCCTTCTTGTTCGATTGGGTTTTGGGTTGCCATCACAAGGAAAGGTTTATCAAGTTGGAAAGTGGTATCGCCAATTGTTACCTGGCGTTCCTGCATGGCTTCGAGTAAAGCACTCTGCACCTTTGCCGGAGCACGGTTGATTTCATCGGCAAGTACGAAATTTGCAAATACCGGTCCTTTTTTTACTTCAAATTTTTCTTTTTGAACGCTATAAACCATTGTACCAATCACATCGGCAGGGAGTAAGTCGGGAGTAAATTGGATACGGCTGTATTTTGCATCGATAAGTTGAGCCAATGTCTTTATTGCAAGTGTCTTTGCCAATCCAGGCACACCTTCGAGCAGAATATGACCGTCGGCAAGAAGAGCTATCAATAGTGAATCTACAAGATGCTTTTGCCCTACGATGGTTTGGTCCATTCCTTGTGTGATTATTTTCACAAATCCGCTTTTACTTTCAATGAGGTTGTTCAACTCTCGAATGTTTACTGCTTCACTCATAATATAGTGTATTAATTGTATTGTATTTCAGTTTTTGTCGGAAAGTTTTCCACATGCAAAATTATCACAATCGGATGACATGTGTTAATTTTAAACGTTAAAATTATTTATAATCGTTTAATAGTTATAAATAAATGCAGTTTTTTTGCTGCATCCGGCAGCTGCTTTAATCGAATTGTTCCTTTATTTCGGCTGCAATTCTTTGGGCCTGAGCTATGCTGGCGCTGCTGTTTTTGTCTATACCGTATTTCTCGGCATCAGGAATCACAACCACTGTGCCGGGAGCTATATTATTGGGGTTGTTAATTATATTCTTGTTTTCCATATAGATATACACCCAAAAGTTGAAATTTCCGTAATATTTGCGAGCCATAGTGGTGAGGAAACGTGTGCGTCCCACTGTGTCGGTAACCACTGTGTTGTCGGTTTGCAGTTGCTGTGTGTCGATATTCGATTCACTGCTGATATTAGCTGTAATTGTGTCTGCGGCAGTGTCAATGTCTGTTGCAATAACTTCGGTGGAGGCTAAATTGTCCTTTATCCCCGGGATATTGCCATCAAAATAAACCAGAGCTACATACGCTGCAGCGACTCCGAGAATAAATCCGCAAACAATGCCCCAAATTAGGTTGCGTTTGGAATGGTTACAGTCCGAATCATCGTCGGTTTCGTATATTTCCGGATTATTATCTGTGTCGTGGACTTGTTCGGTTGGAACTTCCGGCTCTTCGGGCTGTTCGGTTGCTGCATCTTCCGACGGCACTGCTACCATTTCCTCGAGGTGCTCCGTAGGAGTTTCGATATTGTCGGGTACGATAGGAGTGGCAATGATTTCTTCGGTGTCAGTTGTATCCTGTCCCGACTCTTGAGCGGGAGGCTCCGGTGTTTGTTCATCGGTTTTGTCCGATAGCATTTCATCGGTAATCGAATCGTCGATTTCAATAGTCTCAAATTCGGCAAATGCTGAATTCACAGCCTGAGCCATCGACTTTTCAACCGTTAATGTGACTTTGCGATAGCTTGGAATTTCAATTTCTTCACCGGTGTTTACGTCAATGCTTTTACGGGCATCTACTACAACACATTTAAATACACCTAACCCGGCAATTTTTATGCTTTCATTGTTTAGCAGCGAAGTGAGCAGAGTGTCAATCAAATCTTTTATGAAAGATTCGCAAATTTTTTTCTGCATGCCGGTTGTTTCAGCCAGCATTTCTACTAATTCCGGTAAAGTAATTTTTTTATTCATTGTCAGGGTAGAGTAGCGGTTGATATGATATTAGTTTTTAATACTCGCGCAGTTGTTTTTTCAGTACGGAACTCATCTTAAAAGTGAGGACTACCTTTGGAGGAATCAGAATGCGTTTGCCGGTAGAAGGGTGCACGGTTATTCTTTCCATTCGTTTGCGAGGCTCAAATGAGCCGAAACCGGGAATGGAAATTGTGTTCATTGCGCTGCATTGATTCTTTATTACGGAAACAAAGCCGTTTAGGAGTGTTTCAGTGTCCTTTGATGAGCGACCGGAGCGGTCGGCAAGAGCTCGTATAAGTTGTTTACTATCCATAACTATGACAAAGATACAAAAAAATGGCTAATAGCAGAGGTGTAATATGAATTTATTTATTCCTGACAAAAACAATCCCCAACCTTTTATCGAAGATTGGGGATTGTTTAAATATTTAATATCAAACAGATTATCTTGATGGAGGTGTGAATTTGAATATCTTTACACCTGCCTGACCGTATGCTACAGTTATTAGACGATCCGGGCATTTCCCTGTGTATGTATCTGTTTTATATACAGTAACGTAGTTGGCAGATGCATCACCTTCCTCGAATGCACTATATTCTGCTACTTTTTCAAGAGTTTTTCTATCAAGGATAGTGAGGCAAGCGCCATTAGCTACATATATGAACCCATCATTATAATTTTCAAGATCCTCAACGAAAACACCATTTACAGGACGAGAGCCAGTGCCATCTTTTTTGTCAGAGAATTTTATTGTTTTTTCAGATGGTCCGCTAATATATAGACCACCTTTACCTAAACACGCATATAATATGCCATTCAGATTAGCAAGAACATTCTTGCCATCAATTGGGCAAATATTTCCATCAGTTTTGAATTGATTTGTACCCAAAGACCATGTTGTAATGTCAAATCCGGATGTATTATATATAGCTGCTCCGCCACCACTGGTATTCATTCCACAGAGTGTACCATCACCAGCATTCATGCTGAAATTGATGATGCTTGCAGGAAGGGCTGTTTCTCCATCATATGTCTCTGGGAATGGCTGTGTCATATAAAGGAATGAAAAGCCGGATCCATAAACCGGATAATAATGGCATAAATGTTTAGCAGAACCGGGAGTTCTCACAAAATAAGTGGTATTCTCGATAGGCTTATAGTCTTCAGTACTAACATTATTGATCGGTGAAAACAAGTCTTTATCATTTCTTGCATTCAGTACAGCAATACCTTTGCGTGTGGCAAGATAATAATAGTCATATTTTCTAAGCACGCAGTTAACATCTCCGGCATCTTCATCTCCAAGTGGCATAAGTGTACCATCGTCTTTAGTAACACTTTCATCAGTTATCTTTTCTCCTGTAAGCACTGTTGAATAGTCAATTTTTCCTTCTTCGAGATTTAATTTTGCTATGATAGCAGCTGTATTTGGCTCACCGCCTTCTTTTTTTGATGGCTCTGATTTGTGACCAACTGCAATAATACGAGTTCCATTGTCTGTACCTTTGTATACACCGCTGTTATCACTGTTGCTCAAATCATCGAAATATAAATGATTGAAGTCGAAATCTAACTTTGATGGGTCCTCAGACATATATACTTTATCTACTGTCGGCTTTCCTTCAGCGTCAAGAGTGAATGTTTCGATATAACCGGATGTCTCATCAGTTTGTTTTGTGTTGTAGTTGTTACCTTGCATGTGGTAAGTAACATAGTATTTACCTGTGTTTTTATCATAATAAACACAAGTTGCCGACAGGTAGCGACCATCGTTACCTTCTTTTTCGAATCCTGTTATTTTGCCCTCTTTAGAAAGGTTGTCTATTGTAGCAAATAAGGTAAGTTCTCCAGGATTGGGGTACGCTCTCGTTCCGATAACGTTTACGCGGCTTTGTGAAGATTTGAAAGAAGCCAAGTTTGCTGTTTTCAAGGTTATTTGTTCAACATTTTCGTTGCCCAATTCATCACTGTTACCCGGTGTGATTGTATCGTCGGAACAAGATGCAAGATACAATGCAAATGCCGGCAATAGATAAATTAATCTCTTCATAATGAATTTGTTAATTAATTGTTATGTAAATTTTGTTATTTGCTGTATAAAAGTCGGTACAAATTTACAACAAAAATATGGAAATGTGGATGTTAAAAAATGTTAAACATTTTATTATCACTCAGTACTCCTGATGCAATCTGTTTCAATAGTGATTAATTTCTGCTTGAAAAGAGCCCCAATAGCTTTTTTAAAATCTTTTTTACTGCATCCCAACATGCGGTTAATCACGTCGGGCGACGAATGGTCGCTCACGTGAAGTACTCCGCCTGAATTGCCGAGCATCGACATGATTTTCTCGGAAATATCCTTTGTGCGGTCGCTTACATGTCCGCCAAGAGTCAAATCTATTTTACCGTCGTCGCGCACGCGCTTCACCCGCGCCTGATATCGTTCGCCGATATTGAGTTCGTGAGGCAATTCGTTGAAGTATAACATTCCGGAATGAAGATTATCCACAATCACCTTGAATCCCAAATCGGTACGCTGCCACACTAAAATATTGGTAACATCACCCACTTTATAGTGAGGCACCACATTATTAAGAAACTTTTCGAGTTTGGCGCTCGCCACTATTCTGCCGGTGTTGTCGTCGAGGTACACATATAATATATACCATCGGTCCGGCTTGAGGCGCAATTTTTGTTCGCTAAACGGCACAAGCAACTCCTTAGGCAACCCCCAATCGGCAAAAGCTCCAACAGCATTGACCCCGGTGATTTTTAACTGAGCAAAATCGCCAACCATGGCAAATGGAGTTGTGGTGGTGGCAACCGGACGGTCTTCGGAGTCACGGTATAAAAACACCGAGATTTTATCTCCGATTTTCATGTCCTGGGTGACATAACGGGAGGGTAGTAGTACCTCGAGATTTTCATCATCTTTTAAATACAATCCATAATCGCTTGTGCGAGATATCGTTAATATGTTTTGCTGTCCTATTTTCATCAGGTGAAATACAGTTTAGTGTAATTAATACGCGAATATCGGCAATATTTTTATAACGAAGAACTTTTCCCAATGAAAAATAAATATTACTTTTATAGCAGAATTTACAAATAGAGGAATGAGATACTTTTTCAGGACACTAAGTGCAGTAGTTTTAATTTTGCTAACGACACTAAGCGGATGCAAAATGTTTACCGGCGCGGCATCGGGTGAGTCTGGTGTGCAGATTGAACAATATGAAGCAGAAGAATCGGTTGTTATAAATTCGCATACCGGAAAAATATTAAAAACATCAGTGGCGCTATCGGTGCCTGTCGGCGATAAGCAAGACGAGAAGTATGTATCGCTGTATAGAGCATATAGCGGTTTTTTGTTTGATACCGATACGGTAGAAGAAGTCAATGCCGCGGAACTTCCTGACAAGGTGTTGTCGTATATACGAAATCGATTTGCCGACATTGATGCTCCCCGATATCAAGAAGGTGATTCAACAAATAGTTACGAAGACAGCGTTGATATTGACTATGTGCTCACCACTGCGGTGATATATAACGAAAACGATATATTTTCTTTGTGTAAAACGGTTGCTACCAAATATATGGCGGGCGATTCCATTCAAGAAAAATATTATTTTAACTACGATATAGCCCACGGAAAAGTAATAGATATCTATTCATTGTTCGGTGAGGAAAATATTGAACCACTGACATCGCTTTTACGGCGGCAACTTATGGAACAAAACAAAGTTCACAGCGAACAGCAACTATATGATATGGGGTTTTTCAATCTCGACAATATGATGCTCAGCGGAAATTTCACGTTTACACACACCGGTGTAATGTGGGTATATCGTCCGCTTGAACTTGGATGCTATGCACTCGGGAATGTGCAGATAGAATTGCCATACTCCGAATTATTACCATATACAATATCGGATGAGATTGATATGTCGAAATTATAATACAATATTAAAGACTTGGACGAAATACTGAAATATTTTCCTGCGCTATCCGACCTGCAGCGCGAGCAATTTGCTCAGCTCGGCGAACTATATCCGCAATGGAATGATAAGATCAATGTGGTTTCACGGAAAGATATTGATAATCTGTATGTGAATCATGTGCTGCACTCGCTTTCGATAGCCAAATTTATAACCTTTGCTCCAGGGAGCAATATACTTGATTTAGGCACGGGAGGAGGATTCCCCGGAATACCTCTTGCTATATTATTCCCTGATTCGCAGTTCTTGTTGGTAGATAGAATCGGAAAAAAGTTGACGGTGGCATCAGATATAGCTGCTAAAACAGGCGTTAGAAATGTGGCTACCTTTCACGGAGATATAAAAGAGGTGAAGGGCGAATTTGACTTTGTAGTCAGCAGGGCAGTGATGCCGGCGGCGCCGTTATTCAGCCTTTCACGTCGGTTGATATGCCGGAAGAATATAAATTCCATGCGCAATGGGCTTATAATGCTGAAAGGAGGTGACCTTACAGAGGAACTTGGCGAATTGAAGAGGATAAATCTTTTTGTGCAGGATTTAAGCCTGTATTTTACGGAACCATTTTTTGATACAAAGAAGATTGTCTATATACCTGTTTAACAATATGAAAGTAGCACGTTTTACGGTTAATTTTTTTGGAGAAAATACCTATATATTGTGGGATGATGTTACGCGTGAAGCTGCAATAATAGACCCCGGTATGTTGAAAAGCAAAGAGTTTGAGACAATAGATGATTATATAGCAAAAAATCATCTGAAACTCAAATATATGCTATTAACGCATCTACATTTGGACCACTCGTTTGGCGTGAAATATATAACTGATAAATACGGACTGAAACCGCTATGCTCGGAAGAAGAAAATGTATTGGGCGCGAATATTCCGCAGCAAGTAGCTAATTTTCATCTGAAAGTAGATGCGCAACCGGTAATTATAGAAAACGGATTGCGTGATGGCGACACACTATATGTAGGTGATGAGGCGATAAACGTAATACAGATTGCCGGACATTCGCCTGGAGGACTTGTGTATTATTGCCCGGAATCATCGTTTGTGATAACCGGGGATGTGCTTTTCAAAGGAAGTATAGGTCGTACAGATTTATACGGCGGGAATTTGAATTCATTACTTAATGGTATAAAAGAAAAGCTGTTTACACTTCCGGATGAGACATTGGTGTGTCCCGGACATGGTGATAGCACAACAATAGGCGACGAAAAAGATAGCAATCCGTACTTTAAATAGAGGCTTTATTTCAATTTTTTTGCAAGTTGCATGTAGAAAAATAGGTTTTTTAACAGATTTGTGCAAAAAAAAGATAAAAGTTATTGTGTATATAAAAAATATGAGTATATTTGTGGCTTAATAGTTAATACAATCAATAATCATAATCTAACCAAAAAAATGAAAGAATTATTAGAAAAAGCAGCAGTTATCATCGCTGCATTTGAAAAAGACGCTAAAGCTCAGTTGGAAAATGGTAACAAAGCAGCAGGTACACGTGCACGTAAAGCTTCTTTGGAACTTGAAAAATTAATGAAAGAATTCCGTAAAGCTTCTTTGGAAGCCGCTAAAAAATAATTAAACGGTATTTTTTTGATTACGAATTTAGAGCCGAGGTTTTACATATTCCTCGGCTTTTTATTAATAAAATGCATATAAAATGATTGAATATCTGAATTCTATCGATACGGAATTATTGCTTTATATCAACTCGTTACATAATGCGTATTTAGATAGTTTTATGTATCTTGTATCCGGTAAATGGGTGTGGATGCCGATGTATGCTTTAATTCTGATTGCTATGATTCAGAAAAATTGGCGGCAAGCGCTGTTTGTTCTCCTAATTGCCGTGTTGGCAATTGCAATAGCCGACCAGATTTCTTCCGGTATTATAAAGCATAGTGTGGAGCGACTTCGTCCGACACATGAACCTGCGATTGCCAACTTAGTGCATGTGGTAAAAGAATATCGTGGTGGTAGATTTGGGTTTGTTTCGAGCCATGCCGCCAATACGGTAGCATTTGCTTTGCTGTTCTCGTTGCTTTTCCGCAACAGGTGGTTTTCGCTATCAGTAGCCGCATGGGCAGCATTGGTGATGTATAGCCGGATGTATCTCGGTGTTCATTATCCGGGGGATATATTGGGCGGCATTGTAGTGGGTGCAGTTAGCGGCATTATATGCTATTACGCATATACGTATATTGCAAGGAATGCTTCTCATAATGAAAAATTATATTGGATGAAAGCCAATAACTGGAATAATCCGGTTATAGCCATGCAAACATCAAATGCATTGGCAATAATTATTGTGGTTATGTGCTTGATACTTACTGTGTTGACGTTTTTTATGTTTTAAAACATATTTTTATTTTGCTAAAATATTTTGTTTTCTCGTACCTTGATTGTAAATTAGCAGAAAATAATTATTAATAATTTAAAAATTCATAAACAACCATGTCGAAAATTATTTCATTTAATGAACTTCGTCGAATTAAAGATAGCTTACCTGATGGATCTATGCATAAAATTGCAGATCAGTTAAATGTGACTGTTCAAACAGTGCGTAACTATTTTGGTGGCAGTAACTACGAATTTGGTAAAAATCAGGGCGTTCATATTGAACCGGGACCTGATGGGGGTATAGTTGTTCTTGATGATACTACCATTTACGATATGGCAATTCAAATCCTCGAGGAACAAAATTCAAAATAAAAAACAAAATTCAGCTGAAATGAAAAATAGAAGGGGCTGCAATAACTGTTTGCAGTCCCTGACTATATGTATATGAAATAGATAACAAAAATATGAAGATTGTCAGATATTTAATGGGAGCATTGTTGATTCTTGGGAATGCGGTATCGGCATATCCTTGTACATCGGCAATTATTTCAAGCTCTGTGTCGAAAACGGGGCGTCCTATATTGTGGAAACACCGCGATACAGGAGAAGAAAATAACAAAGTGGAGCGTATAGAAGCTACAGAATCAACGATGGCCTATGTGGCACTTTATAATGCATCGGATTCTGCATGTTCAGAAGCATGGATGGGAATGAATAGTGCCGGTTTTGCCATTATGAACACCGCTTCATATAATCTGAAAAATGATACTGTAAACATTATGGATGGTGAAGGACTGATAATGGCGGAGGCTCTTGGCGTGTGTGTTACGGTAGATGATTTTGAAAAATTTCTCATTGCGCACTCAAAACCACTTCATGTAGAAGCCAATTTCGGAGTAATAGATGCAGAGGGTAATGGTGCATATTTCGAGACTGACAACTACGCATTTCAGCGATATAATCTGAGTGATTCACCTTCGGGAGTGCTTATTCGCACTAATTATTCACATTCAGGGCGCAAAGATGAGGGATACGGATATATTCGTGAAGTGAATGCACATTATTTTTTAGATAAAGCGGCAGTAGAGAAAAATGTGTCGCCTGAATTCCTTACGGAAACCGTTTCACGCACATTCTATCATTCTGTTTTTGAGAAAGATTTCACCAACAGTGGAGAATCTTGGATTATCGATCAGGATTTTATTCCACGGTACACTTCTACGGCAACTTGTGCAATAGAAGGCGGAACATTTCCGGTGATGTGGATAGGTATTGGTTATCCTCCGGCAAGTGAAATCAGGGCTGTGACAATGAATGCGCCTGTGCCGTCGGAACTGCGCGGCACGCTTCCGAACGGACATTCACCACTTTGCGACGCAGCCGTGGACGCAAAACACCGTGCATTTAAAATCAGTAGAGGTAATGGAGAAAAGTACATTTATTTGCCTGTTCTTTACAACAAATCGGGGGATGGTGCGGCTCAGATAGCGAAAAAGAAAAATCAGAAATACTACAAATCAGCAAGAAAAAGGTTAAATGCTAAATAAGTGTAGGTATGCTCACACGAATTCTTATTACTGTAGGTTTGTTGATAATATCTAATGTTTTCATGACTTTTGCATGGTATGGACATCTGAAGTTACAACAAGCAGGCATAAGTTCAAATTGGCCGCTATATGTGGTTATTTTGGTTTCCTGGGGTATTGCTTTGGCCGAATATTCTTTTCAGATTCCTGCAAATCGGATAGGATTTGTGGAAAATGGAGGACCATTCTCATTAATGCAGCTTAAAGTGATTCAGGAGTGCATCACATTGGTAATATTTACAATATTCACAATCGTGTTTTTTAAAGGCGAACAATTGCACTGGAATCATTTTGTGGCTTTTTTGTTGATTATAGCAGCGGTATATTTTGCTTTTTTGGATACAAACAAGTGATATGGATGATATTCGAATAAGTGCGTCGTCATATGGCTGGTATGTAATAAAGGAATATCTCAAAAATAACTCATGGTGGGTGATACTCCTGATAATTTGCACAGCCATAGCGTCGTTATTCGATTACAAATATATATTATTGGCATTTATGATTATACTCGTTGTGGTGCCGATGATTATGTCGATTGTATATTTTAAATATGTATTGCACCCGCTTGCGAGATATTCGATACTCCCGAAAAGCATGATGTTTGATATAAATGCAGAAACTATTGATATTGACATTCAAGATGCAGAAGGAAATGTGACAGAATCTGTTCACTATACATTGGATGATTTTGATTCATTAAACGTAGATTCATCATTTTTGGCACTTCGCTACCGAGAATCGAAATATATTTATCTTGTATTGCCGCTAAAATCACTTTCAAACGATGTAATTTCATATATGGTAAGTAAATACATTCCATCGGTATTGAATTAATTACTAAATTTGCAGAATAAAATGGTTGATATATGAATGTTTTAGCAATATTTCAATGGTTTGAACAACATATCAATTACTGGACTATAACGTTTTTAATGACCATAGAAAGTTCGTTTATTCCGTTTCCGTCGGAGGTCGTGGTCCCTCCGGCTGCATATTTTGCGTGCGAAAACTCAGAATTAAATATATGCTTGGTGGCGCTCTTTGCAACAATCGGAGCCGTGTTGGGTGCTACTGTCAATTATTTTCTGTCGTTATGGATAGGACGTCCGTTGGTGTATAAATTTGCAAATAGTCGTTTCGGGCATATATGTCTGATAAATCAGAAAAAAGTGGAACAGGCCGAAGCCTATTTCGATAGGCACGGGGTCATCTCCACGTTTATTGGTAGATTAATACCCGCAGTGCGCCAATTGATATCTATACCGGCAGGATTGGCACGTATGAATTTTGCTAAGTTTGTACTTTATACATCACTTGGAGCGGCTATATGGAATGTTGTGCTTTGTATTCTCGGATATTGGTTGCACACGTTTGTGCCACGTGATGAACTATTTGCCCAAGTAGAACATTATAATTCATATTTGAATTATGGAGGATATGCCCTCGGTGTGATTATTGTTATGTTTATTGCATACAATTTATTGAAAAAACAACCAAAACAAGATACTGGATCATGATAATTTCTCCCTCATTACTTTCGGCTGATTTTGGAAATCTGAATGCTGATATTGAAATGATAAATAGTAGTGAAGCCGACTATTTGCATATCGATGTGATGGATGGCGTGTTTGTGCCGAATATATCATTTGGCTTTCCTGTGCTTAAGTATGTAAAAGCTGCGACTAAAAAGCCACTCGATGTGCATTTAATGATAATAGAGCCGCAAAAATTTACTGCGGAGGTGGCTGCTACCGGTGCTGAAATTATGACAGTCCATTACGAAGTATGTAATCACCTTGACAGAGTGATTCATCAAATTCATGAGGCAGGAATGAAAGCTGGAGTGTCTCTTAATCCGGCGACACCGGTCGGTATGCTCAAAGATGTGATATCTGATATTGATGTGGTATTGCTTATGTCGGTAAATCCTGGTTTTGGCGGACAGAAATTTATTCCATACGTTCTTGACAAGGTAGCAGAATTGCGAGCAATGATTGATAATGCCGGAGCGAAAACTATTATAGAGGTTGATGGGGGTGTAAATCTTAAAACAGGAGCACAACTTGCGGCTGCCGGGGCAGATATGCTTGTGGCGGGCAATTTTGTTTTCAGTGCCGAGAATCCGATTGCAACAATCGCAGAACTAAAAAAATTATAGTCAATAAAACTTATATTGATATTTCGTGTTATATTAATAAAGACAAAATACAATATAATTATTATGGCACAGTTTGAAGAATTAATAAAAGGGGATAAGCCGGTATTAGTTGATTTTTTTGCAACTTGGTGTGGTCCATGCAAAATGATGCATCCTATACTTGAAGAGTTAAAATCAAAAGTGGGGGATAAGATGAAAATAATAAAAATAGATATTGATGAGTGTAGAGAGTTGGCTGATGACTACGATGTACAGGCTGTTCCGACTCTCATGCTTTTTAAGGATGGCAAAACAATGTGGCAACACACTGGAGTTCGAACGGCTAATGATTTATATAGCGAAATAGAGAAATTTCTATAATTAAATATTGGC